>JBFKII010000019.1:0-24293 GCA_041632295.1 Anaerolineales bacterium
GCGGTAGCAGAGAGTACCGATCCGGGAGGACCGGAAACCTGTTCCACCAGGCGGACGTTTTCCCGTTCCAGTTCCTTGATCCGCTTTTCGAGCATCGCGATTTCTTGTTCGCTCTCCGCGAGCCGGTCGTCGGCAGGTGCTGGGATCGGTACCGCAGCGGCTACAAGGCCGTCGGCTTCGGCTCGTATCTGCTCGTTTTCGAGCTCGAGGTGGGCGATGCGCGCCCTTGCCGCTTCCATGGCGCTATCGAGTTGCGGTGCACCTTCGTCCACCTCCCGATCCATGCGAGAGTCGATCCGATCCGACAGCCAGGAGGCTACTTTTTCCAGCTGTTCCTGTTCGCTGACCCCCCAGGTGCGATTGGAGTACGGTGAATACAGGCCGATCGCCATCGGCATGGTGGAAGATTTGGTTTCCAGCGGAACGAGCAACAAGTGGCCGGTTTTTTCCACCTCCAGGGCAGTGCCCAGGTTGACCAGATCGAGCGAAGTGCTGCTGGCGTGCAGGCGCAACGGCGACTTCTTTTGGAAAGCGCTCTGGATCAAGGGGAGTTCGGAAACATCCAGGTGGTGCTCGCTGACTGCCTGCTCAAGGATCAGGTGGTAGCCTGCGTGGATGTTGAATTTGCTGTGTTCTTCCATCCATGAAATCAAAAAACAGATATCGCCAAGAAAGCTAAAACCAACAATTTCAGTGATCCGTTGAAGGAACGCCCGGTTGTCTTTTTCCGAGGTCAGAGAAAGGAAATTCTCGAGCATGGCCGGCGGCAGATTGAACTTCTTTCGCTCTTGAACTGGACGGCTCTCTCTTTTCTGGCTTTGGGTTTGATCGGCGATTGGAGCCAGCTGGCTTTGCAGCCGGAACGGAAGCGCGAAAAATAACGGAGTGCTCGCAATTTGCGCCAGCCGGACGACAAGCGCATATTGGGAAGGAAATGTTGGGAGGAGGAGATGCAGACCTTCCGCCAGCAGCAGGATGCCAAACTGGATAGCGCCGTAAACCCAGAAATCGGGGCGGTTGGCGACCAGGAGAACGATTCCTGCGAGCGCTGCGATCAAGGATAGGAAACCGAGGGTCCTATCGATCCAGTAACCGCTGAAAAGCAATCCGTTCTGAGAGATCGGAAGCCACAACAATACACTGATGAGGGTCACTGCGATAAAAAAGGCGACAGAAATACGGGCGCCCCAATCTGCTGCCAGGGATGGCCTTGGAAAACACCACAGCCAGACCGATACCGCGATCGCCGTCATTCCAATCCCCCGCTCCAAGGGCGGTAAAACACCAGAATTGAGCAGGTTTGCGGATATCAGCAGGGAAAGTATAAACGGCAGCAAACGCAGCCCCAGGAGGGCGCCGATACCAAGCTGCATGCGTGCCTGCGGTTGGCGATCATGCAGGCTTTCTGGCAGGCCGGTCAGGACAATGTACACCCCCAAAATTGTCAGCGTGACTGTCAGGTGAAAAAAGAAAGCACCTGGAATGGTGTTCAGCAGCTCAGCGATGATTTGCATCTTAAAAATTATAGCACCTGACCCTCAAGACGAGATAGTCCGGGGGGTCGGTGAAAATTCCTTCCTGATATCCACATAATTGGTTATTGATTATCCCGAAAATATCTGGTAAGGTTAGTATGAGTGATATCCCTTTTCACGAATTATTATTTATTTATGCACCTTTAAAACCGAATCGACCCGTCTTCCAAATTTTCAAAGGAGGTGATCGTGCTCAGCAAAGAGGAAGTTGGCCAGGGATTAGTTGAATATGCTCTTATCCTAATTTTAGTAGCGATTGTTGTCTTAGCCCTGCTCATCATTTTTGGCCCTGCTGTCGGGAACATGTTCAGCAATGTAATCTCAAACATTTAGGCCTTATTCCCCCACCCAATAATAACCCTGTTTTTCAGGGTTATTTTTTTGTTCGCGTTATTTCCACACCCACCGAGGCGGCAAAGCGAACCGCCCCCGGCTTTTCCACCCGAACTGTGGCCTTTTCCACCCCTTTTTCTGCCAGGCATATCCCGGCAATGTCCACTGCCAGGGCTTCTACCGTTAGCCGGGCGGCGCTTTCCGCGTGGGCGAGGACTTTCTTAGCAATCGTGCGGTAATTGGTGGAAAACTCGATGTCATCGCGCGCACCCGCTTCCTGGATATCCGTCCATAGCTCAATATTGATGCGGATTTCCTGTGGTTTTTCGCGCTCCCAGTCGTTCAGGCCGATAATACCGCGCGCGACAAGATCCCGGATAAATATCTTATCCATTCGTTCTTCTCCTATTGGTTTTTTGTAACAAATACCAGGCTGCCATACCCGCCGCGGCAAGCGCCCAGGCTACCACTTGAAACGTTCGAATTCCGTTGGAAAATGCCGGGCTGTCCTCCCGAAATGCGTCCAAGAACAGCCAGGCGAACGAGGAAACTGTGACAAACTGGAAGAAAAAGGTCCCCGGCGGGAGCGATTCCACCACCCGCTTTCTGGGCCAAAACTGCCAAAGGATCAATGATCCGGCCAATATCTGGTACACCTGGCTTGGATGGCGGGCAGCGCCCCAAAGACTCACCGCCCAGGGCAAATCGGTTGAGTAGCCGTACGCATTTCCGGATGAAAGATTGGAAAAACCGGTGGCAATTTGAAGGACGGCGAAAAATGGAACCAGAGCATCCAGCGTGGGGAACAGCCGCATCCCTAATCGCTGGCCCGTGAGGAGGGCACCAATGAGCGCAGCAGCCAGCCCGCCGGCCGGGTCAAGGAGCCCCGGGTTCAGTGAAAGGAAATCGACTGGGTTGGCCAGAAAAGGCGCCGGAAAGCGGGCCACGTAAAACAGCCGGGCGCCGATAATGCCGCTGAGCAATGCCGCCAGAACGAGTTTATACAGAGGGTCGGGGTGGAGCCCGAATTTAGGGGCGTGTTTTTCAGCCGCCGACAATCCGATCCACAAGCCTACAAGAAGCAACAGGCCGGGCACTTGAACAGCCAGGGATCCGATTTGTAGAACAGGGAACATCAGTCTTGGCCCGGCAGAAGCTGTTCGACCCGGGTGATCAGCAAAGCTTCGGCCATCGGACCCCCGATCACCACTTCCCGGATCCGCCCGTCCGGGTCGATAAAATATGAGCTGGGAAGAGCGCGGTTCTCGTAAAGGCGGGCGACGCTGCCATCCGAATCGAACAGAATTGGAAAAGTCAGCCCGTGCCTGGCTGCGAAGGCCAGGGCTGCCTCACGACTGTCCTGGTGTGTGGCGTTGACCGCCAGGATAGTAAACCCGCTTCCCTGCATCGTTTCGTAAACCCGCTGCATGGCCGGCATTTCGGCGCGGCAGGGGGCACACCAGCTTGCCCAGATGTTGACCAGAACGGCCTGGCCGCGGAGATCGGACAGCTGGACCAGACCCCCGCTTTCATCTTCCAGTGCAAAATCCGGAGCAAGAAATCCAGCCCGGGGTGCGGAGATGCCGCCAGAACCCACATGTCCCGGCGGTTTGCGGCTGGCCCCGATCCAAACCAGCCCGAACGCCAACAAGATCAACCCCAGGGGAAAATGCCACATCCGAGTTTCCATCACGTTAGCCCTGGCGATAGTGTAGGAGCGCTTGCCCGGGAAGTCAACACCCCGGGATTCTTCTTAATTATTACGTAAGATGTTTCCAATAAGATCTGTCTCGACTTTCGGAGGTGAAAATGGGAAAAAATCGTTTCGTGTTGATACTGGCCGTCATTTTGATGGCACTTCTCTCCATCTCGGCCTGCAGCGCGCAGTCTCCGGCCACGCAGCAGCCCCCGGAGGATGCAGCCGCGGACGCCCCCGCTGCGCCGGCGGAGGAAGAGCAGCCCACGGATGTCATGGAGGCTACGGAAGCCCAGGCGCCCCAGCAGGAAGAAGCGGCTGATCCGCCTGGGGAAGAGGTGGCTGAAGATCCGCCTGCGCCGGCAGTCCCACGCCAGGGCTTGGCCGCCAGCGATCCGACCACCGCGGCGCTTGCATCCGGACAGGTGCAATTGGTGGAATTTTTCGCCTTCTGGTGACCGACCTGCCGCGCATTGGCGCCCGTCGTGCACGGGCTTGAAGCGAAGTACAGCGGAGAGGTGAATTTCACATACCTGGATATCGATGACAGCCGGACGGACACGTTCAAGCAAGCCCTCGGGTACCGCTACCAGCCGCACATCTTTTTGCTCGATGCGGACGGGAACATCCTTACGCAGTGGGTGGGGTTTGTGGCTGAACAGGACCTGGAAGGCGCTATCCTGGAGGCCATTGCCCAATAACCTTTCCCGGCTGGAAGGGGTGCCCGGCCTGGCCAAAAACAAGACTCTTCTCTCAAAATCCCGCCGCAATCCGGTGGGATTTTGACTATCTCTTGACAGGCTGCAATTATTGAGTATACTTCTTTTACCCCACCCCCTACGGGGGGGGGTAAAGGTAAGGTGAGTGATGCAAAACGAGGACGCGATTCAACGGCTGAAAAGTATCGAAGGACATGTCCGTGGCATTCAACGAATGCTGGCCGACGAAAAATACTGTATTGATGTGATCGCGCAGATCCAGGCCGTTCAGGCTGCCCTGAACAAGGTCAGTTCGTCGATCCTCGAATCCCATCTAAATTCCTGTGTGATCACGGCCATCCGCGGCGAGGATCCCCTCGAGCGGGAGCGCGTGATGTCTGAAATCACGGAAGTGTTCACCACCGCCAGTAAAATTCAAGTTTCAGGAGCGAAATGATGACGACAGTAACATACCAAATCCCCGCCATACACTGCGGGCACTGCACCCACACCATCCAGATGGAGGTAGGGGAGCTCGAAGGCGTGCAATCGGTGGTTGCCGATGAAGCTGGCAGAAAGGCCACGATCACTTTTGGTCCGCCTGCCACCGAGGCCAAGATTATCGATTTGCTGAAGGAAATCAACTATCCGCCTGAAGGCCACGACCTTCTCCAGCTTTCGTAAGCATTCAGGAAATTCAGTGCAAACACCGTGCCGGTCCAGGACCGGCGCGGTAGCTTTCCGGAGGTCTTTTGTCTGATTCGAAGCACCTGACACTGCCCATCACGGGCATGACCTGCGCCAACTGCGTTGCGACAGTTGAGCGCAACATCAAAAAGGTCGAAGGGGTGGAGTCTGCGATCGTCAACCTGTCCTCGGAAAGGGCGACGGTTGTATTCGACCCGCAATCCGCCTCCCTCCAGCCGATCCTCGACCGGATCGCTCGAGCGGGATACGGCGTGGCTGAAGGGGAAGCGGACCTGGTCATCCAGGGGTTATCCGACGATAACGACGTTCGCCGGCTTGAAAAAGCGCTGCGCGCCATGGATGGGGTGACTCGAGCGGATGTGAACCTGGTTTCGGAGCGCGCCCGGGTGGCCTATATCCCGACCATCGTCAGTCAGTCGGATTTGCGCAGGCTGGTGGCGGAGACCGGGTTTAAGGCATTAGAAACAGGGGGGGACAGCCAGGATGTTGAAAAGATGGCCCGCGACCGGGAAATCGCCGAACAAAAACGGCTGCTGGTCGTCGGACTGGTGTTCACGATACCGCTGTTTCTCTTTTCCATGGCGCGTGATTTTGGCCTGCTTCCGGGGCACCTGGCCCATGCGCCCTGGGCTCCCTGGCTGATGTGGCTGCTGGCAACGCCGGTCCAGTTTTATGTCGGTGGACAGTACTACGTGGGCGCGTACAAGGCTCTGCGCAACCGTTCCGCCAATATGGACGTGCTGATCGCCATGGGCTCTTCAGCCGCCTATTTCTACTCCATTCCGGTGATGCTCGGATGGCTGCCGGGCCATGTTTATTTTGAAACGGCCGCGGTGATCATCACCCTGATCCGCCTGGGCAAATTCCTGGAAGCCCGGGCCAAGGGACAGACCAGTGAGGCGATCAAAAAGCTGCTGGGGCTGCGTGCCAAGCGCGCACGCCTGATACGCGATGGGGTGGAAATGGAGGTCCCGGCCGAAGAAGTGATTGTAGGTGACATGGTGATTGTCCGGCCCGGCGAAAAAATCCCGGTCGACGGGGTGATCGCGGAAGGGCAGACCTCGATTGACGAGTCGATGCTCACGGGGGAATCGCTCCCTGTTGAGAAAGGCCCCGGCCAGCCCGTGGTCGGCGCGACCCTCAATAAGCTGGGGATGATCCGCTTCGAAGCGACAAAGGTGGGGAAGGACACGGTGCTGGCCCAGATCGTCCGGCTGGTTGAAGAGGCTCAGGGAAGCAAAGCGCCTATCCAAGCGCTGGCCGATCGGGTTTCGGCCGTTTTCGTCCCGGCGGTGATCGGTATCGCCACACTGACATTTATCGGCTGGTTTTTCCTGGCTCAGGGGATTCCTGGAAGCGACCTGACCCCGTTCACTCGTGCTTTGATCAACACCGTAGCGGTCCTGGTGATCGCCTGCCCATGCGCCATGGGGCTGGCCACACCTACGGCCGTCATGGTCGGGACCGGCCGCGGGGCGAGCCTGGGTGTGCTGATCAAGTCCGGGGAGGCTTTGGAAAAGGCCGGTCGGATCACGACCGTCGTTTTGGACAAGACCGGAACGATCACTCGCGGGCAGCCTGCGGTAACCGATATTGTCGAGGTTGAAATGCAGGCGGTTCTCGCCGGCAAGGCGGGCGTCGCCGACCATTCTCTGTTGTGGCTGGCGGCTTCCGCAGAGCAGGGCAGTGAGCACCCGCTCGGGGAAGCCATCGTAGCCGAGGCCACATTGCAGGATTTACAGCCGGAACAACCGGCGGGTTTCCATGCCATCCCGGGGCATGGCGTCGAGGCGGAGGTCGCCGGTCAGCGGGTGCTGGTCGGGAATCTTCGCCTCATGGAAACGAACGGCATTCCGCTCAACGGTCTCGAGGCGCAAATCGAATCCCTGCAGGCCGAGGCAAAAACCCCGATGATCGTGGCCGTGAATGGCCAGGCTCGAGGCGTGATCGCAGTTGCGGACGTGGTCAAAGAAGGCTCGGCCCAGGCTGTGCGCCGGTTGCATGAAATGGGTCTCGAGGTGGTGATGATCACCGGGGACAACCTGCAGACCGGCGAAGCGATCGCAGCCGAAGTCGGCATCGATCGCGTGCTGGCGGAAGTTCTTCCCGGGCAGAAAGCCGAGGAAGTCATACGCCTGCAGAACGAAGGGAAGGTGGTGGCCATGGTGGGAGATGGAATCAACGATGCGCCTGCGCTGGCACAGTCGGATGTGGGAATAGCGATCGGAACGGGCACGGATGTAGCAATGGCCGCTGCACCGGTTGTGCTTATGGGCGGGGAATTGTCCGGAGTTCCGAGGGCGATCTCCTTATCCCGGCGCACCCTGCTCACGATCAAGCAAAACCTTTTCTGGGCATTTTTCTACAACGTGCTGCTGATCCCTGCGGCCGCCTTGGGGTTCCTGAACCCGATCCTGGCTGCAGGGGCGATGGCTTTTTCAAGTGTGTTCGTGGTTACGAACAGTTTGCGCTTGCGCGCTGCCCCCCTGGAATAAGGACTTGATTCCCGCTGATCTGTGATATCCTTTCCCGCTGATGAAGCCGTCTCGGGAAGAATTAGAGATAATGTTGGACCGGCGCCATCTGCGTGTGGTGCCGGTCCGAACCGTTGGTATGAGCGCCGCATTGGGCGGTGTTTTCCTGATCGTGTTGGTGCTCATCCTGCTGGGTGGGGCCGTGCCAGGGGGAGCCGAGTTCGCCGGGCCGGCCCTCAGCCAGGGGCAGCGGGTTTACCTGCAGTATTGCGCCCCCTGCCATAGCCAGGACGGCTCCGGCAACCCTGCCATCCAGGCGCCTGCGATCAATCAGACTGGTGAAGCCTGGAAGCGTTCTCAAACCGAACTGGAACTGCACGTACTGGAAGGGGGCGGCAGCATGCCGGCGCTGTCCGGCGTGCTCAGCGAGTCCGACGTGGCGGTAATCCTGGAATATATGCAGGAATGGTGGACCGACGAGCAGGTCGAAGCATTCCGCGCCAATCCTTGAAATACAAATGACGACTTCGAATTCGAATACACTGCCTTTTTCAGCCCGGGTAACCGATTTCCTGGCCGCAAATGGATCTCAGCTGGCTTTTGGCCCTGCCATCGCCGCCTTGCTGGGCAGCCTGTATTTCAGTGAGATCGCCGGGTTTATCCCCTGCGAGCTTTGCTGGTACCAACGCATCCTGATGTACCCCATCACCGTTATCCTGCTGGTCGGAATTTTTCACGATGACTGGCTGGTGCCCCGGTATGTGCTGCCCCTTTCGATCGCCGGTATGGGGGTATCGACCTACCATTACCTGATCCAGAACAACATTTTTGGCTCAACGGTGTGCTCGGCTGGCGTTTCATGCGCCATCCGTTATATCAACGTGTTCGGCTTTATCACCATCCCGTTTTTAGCGCTGACGGCTTTTACGCTGATCACAATTTTCATGGTGGGTGCTAATTCAGGCTATCGCAGGGCGATCGCGGCGGGTACGATCGAAGACTAGGGGTGCCACAGCCGCAGGGTGTTGTTTTCAAGCCCGATCCCGACGGCGATGGATTCATCGTTCAGCCGGGCGGAGGCGATATTGGTCGTGGCTTCTGCGTTGAGCTGGATACGCCAACCGATTATCACCGAGTTGTTGATCAGGTTGAGCGCGATCAGGCCCCTGCCAGCCTGGGTGGGCACCAGGATTTCAATGGCCCCATCCCCATCCAGGTCCCCTGCCAGCGCTCGGTCCATATTGCGCGACCCCAGGCGGTGGGTGCTGAAGCCGGCAACCGAGCTGATGGGTACCAGCATCTCCCCCTGCCAGGCCATAAACTCCGTCACTGCGTCCAGATGGGGCGTCAGATTGTCGACCAGGTAGTTTTCGCCAGCCGGTCCGAACGGAGCTGCCGCCAGCAGGTGGCGCCAGCGGAACCCGCGTCCAACGGCCGGCCCCTCGGCCAGGTATTCTCCTTCTTCTGAAAAAACAACCAGCTGTGCACCGCTGACCTCATCTGCCAATGTGGCGATGATCTCGCGCGCCCCGTCTCCGTCCAGATCGAACCAGATCGGTGCGATCCCTTCTACCACTCTGCCCGCCGCAGGAATGGTCGCAAGAATCTGCGGTGGGTCCGTGCCGACAAGGGTGATGCTGTCGGCTTCCAGGCGATCGCCGAGTACGCCGTGGGGATACCGGGCGGTGGATCCGGTCAGCAAGAGCAGCCGGCCGTTTTCATCCTGGAGGATGCGGGCATCGGGCAGCGCGTTGACCGGAAAGCGGTGTGTTTGCCGATCTTTGCGAACGACCAGATCCCCATCCTGGGCGACATAGGCATAATTGGCCGGGTCGCCATCCAGGATCACGGGGTGGGTAAACGGGGAAGCATCCTCCGTCGGCACCGTAACAAGTTTAGGCAGCCCCTGGAAGATCATCAGTAAGGGTGGGGCGCCGGGAGGCAGCCGGCCGGGTTGCAGCGCCAGAGGGACCACCTGCCCGGCCCGCACCATGAAGCTTTGGGTCTGGCCATCTTCCAGCGCGGCGGTCCAGATCGAACCGCCTCCATCGACCGGCGCGGCCACCAACCAGATCGGCCGGCCCACCAGCGCGATGTCGATCGGAGCGGTGTGGCCCATCTGGCCCTGGCCCGGGACGAAGCGGTTCCCGTCGGGATTCTGGTATGTGAAACCGAAGACGGTCTGCTGGGTGAGCGAGATGGTCGGCGTGACCACGACCTGGTTGGAGAGGTCAAAAGGCAGCGGGGGCGGTTCGACCACGGGGGTGGTGGTGATGGTGGGTGCCGGCAGTGGGGTGATGGTGGCGGGCACCGGGGTGGCTGTTTCCGTCTCCGGTGTGCAGCCGTATAGGAACGCCGGGACGGCCAGGAGAACGAGCCAGAAAAAAATGCGCATAGCCATTATTTTGTGCGATTACTTTTCAACTTCGAAGCCTTCCCCGGAAGAGAGGTCCAGGCTGACGGTGACCGTCCGGCCGCCGAAGCCGTCTACCAGGTCGTGCGCCCGCACGGTGACCTGACGAACCTGGTCTGGAATCTCAAGGCCACTTTGCGAGCGGGTGAAAGGCTGTTCGTTTTCATGCGGGTGCAAAAGCGTCCGGGTAAAGCGGTCCTCCGGGTCGCTTTTGAGCACGGTGCCGTCCGGCAGGACCACATCCCATCCGTCTGCATAGTCCTCCCAGCCGGTATCCGGGTGGGCAACGGTCACGTGAAATGTCCAGCTACCGTTTTGCGAGAGGACAGCGCGCACAAAAATTACGTCGGCGTCTCCACCGGATCTTTCCGGAAAGGGGGTCGGATCCCCGGCTTGGGGTGCGGTTGTCGGATCTGGTTCCGGGTTTTCTGCCGGCTTTGGCGTATTTTCAGCGATTATGTTATCCTGAGAGATACTGCACGCGCTGGAAAGAAACAGGGCAGCCAGGACCAGCCCGATAATTTTTGAATGCATGTTTCGTTTGTCCATCCGGATTATGGTGGAACTTCGAGCGGAGGGATACCCTGCCGCCAGCGAATTATAATTCCACGATGCTGAATCTTACAGGCGAGGACCTGACGATCGAGGATGTGGTCGCGGTCGCCCGGAACGGGCGGGCGGTCAGCTCGATTTCGGAGGCAGTCCGGCACCGCCTGAAATCCGGACGGGCCTGGGTGGCAGAGGCGGTCGATTCCGGCGCTGTGATTTACGGTGTGACGACCGGCTTTGGCTCCCTGGCATCCACCAGCATACTGCCGGCTCAAGCGAGAAGGCTGTCCCGCAACCTGGTCTTGAACTGCCTAGCCGGTGTGGGTGAGCCGCTTCCGCACGACGTGGTGCGCGCCATGATGCTGATCCGCGCGAATTCACTTGCTAAGGGATTCAGCGGGGTCCGCCCCGAGGTGGTGGAGCTGCTGATCGAGATGTTGAATCGCGGCGTGACCCCACTGGTTCCCTCAAAAGGTTCACTCGGCGCGAGCGGGGACCTCGCTCCGCTGGCGCACATGGCGGTGGTGCTGAGCAGGGACCCGGACTCTGAAAGTTATTTTTCCGGAAAGGCCTGGTTCGAGGGCCGGTTGTTGGATGGTGAGGCTGCGATGGCAGCCGCCGGCCTGTCCCCGATCGTGCTGGAGGCCAAAGAGGGCCTGGCGCTGACCAACGGCACCACCTTTATGTCCGCAGCCGGCGCACTTGCGGTCCATGACAGCCAAAACCTCATCCGGCACGCCGAAGTGGCGGCGGCCTTGAGCATGGAAGCGCTGCTGGGAATTTCACAGGCCCTGGACCCAGACCTTCACCTGGCCAACGGGCAGCCCGGGCAGGTCCACAGCGCTGAACATCTTCGGCAGCTGCTGGAAGGCAGCCGTCTGATCGACTCCGCGCAGCACAAAGTCCAGGACGCATACAGCCTGCGCTGCACCCCCCAGGTGCTGGGCCCGATTCACGATGCGCTGGCATTTTTGGAATCCCGTTTCAGTGCTGCCATCAATGCTGCTTCGGATAACCCCTTGATTTTTCCGGGGCAGGGTGGACGTTCGGTTTCCGGCGGCAACTTTCATGGGGCCGGGCCGGCCATGTGGCTGGACTTCCTGGGGATTGCAATTGCCGAAGCGGGCAGTATCTCCGAAAGGCGGACCTTCCGCATGCTCGATCCGGCTTTGAACGGCGGGTTGCCTGCCATGCTGATCCCGGGAGGCGGGCTGGATTCGGGGCTGATGATGGTGCAGTACACTGCTGCAGCACTGGTTTCAGATAACAAAACGTTGTCGCATCCGGACAGTGTGGATTCGATCCCTTCCTCCGCCAACCAGGAAGACCATGTTTCGATGGGAGCCAATGCCGGCCGCCACGCACTGGAGATCGTCGCCAACCTGCACCACATCGTTGCCATCGAAATGCTGACCGCCGGACAGGCGATCGACCTGCGCCCGGATGGGCCGAACCGGCTCGGGAAAGGCACCCGGCGAGCTTATGATATTATTCGGCAGCACATCGATTTTATCGACCACGATCGCGAAACCAGCCCGCTGATCGAAAAGCTGGTGGCGGTCATCAAGCAAAAAGAGATGCTGGCAGATGAGGCTGGCTGAGCCAAGCAGGAGAACGTATGGCATTCGATTTGAACGCATTTGAACGCGTGATCGACCCGAACGACAATGCCACAGGTGGTGGCGCCGCCTCTGCGGTGGCCGGCGCGATGGCGGCCGGACTGGTCGGGATGGTCGCTCGCCTTTCCAGGAAGAAACCGCTGCCCGAATACGACCATTTTTACGAAACCATCAACACCCGCGCCATGTCTCTGACGATCATTTTGATGAAGGGCAGCAACGAGGACTCACTCGCTTTTGACCGGGTCATGGCTGCCTTCCGCATGTCCAAAGAGACCGAAGCCGAAAAAGCCGAACGCAGCCGCGCCATTCAGTCTGCATGGGCCGGCGCCACCGAGACCCCCTTGAAAAATGCCGAAGCCTGTGCGGCTGTGCTCGATCTTGCTGACCAGTTGCTCGGTAATTCTAACCAGAACGCCGCTTCCGACCTGGAATGCGCCATATTTTTGGCCAATGCGGGCCTCAAAGGGGCGCTTTCCAACGCCGCCATCAACATCGCCAGCATCAAGGATCCTGAAACGGCGGCCGGCTTTCAGGAGCGGCATGACATCCTGGCAAAAAAAATTATCAGCTGAAAAATCGCGGGAGCGCCAATGAACCCAATCCTGATGGCAGAACCGAATATCAGCGAAGGCCGCGACCTGGAAGTGGTCGAAGCGATCGTGGATGCAATACGCGAAACGCCAGGTGTGACCTTGGTGGACTATTCTTCCGACCCGGACCACAACCGTTCCGTGATCACCTTCATCGGAAGCCCGGAGGATGTGCTTGCGGGGGCGAAGGCGCTTGCGAAGCAGGCATTTGCCCGGATCGATATGTCTCGGCACGAAGGAGAGCATCCACGCCAGGGAGCGGTCGATGTGTGCGCCTTTATCCCCATTCGGGGGGTCAGCGTGGAAGAGGCAGTGGCAGTTTCCAGGCAGTTCGGCGAGTTTGTTGGCGCACTGGGCGTTCCGGTCTACTTTTATGAAGAAGCCGCCACCCGCCTGGAGCGGGTCAGCCTGCCAAAGATCCGGAAAGGCGAATACGAAGCACTGGAGGAGAAGCTGCAGGACCCGAACTGGGCTCCGGACGCCGGCCCGGCACGGTTCAACCCAAAATCCGGCGCGATGGTCACGGGTTCGCGGTTTCCTTTGATCGCCTTTAATGTCAACCTGAAAACTACAGATCTGGAGGTCGCCCAGACCATCGCCAAAAACGTGCGACATATCAACGGCGGATACCGCTTCGTGCGGGGGATGGGCTTTGCGTTGGAGGAGAAACAGATGGTCCAGGTTTCTATGAACCTGGTGAATTACACCCAGACACCAATTCACAGGGTGCTGGAGACTATCCGCTCAGAGGCGGCCCGTTACGGTGTCGCCGTAGCTGGGACAGAGATCATCGGGCCGATCCCCCTGGATGCGCTGCACGAGGTCGTTCGCTTTTACCTGCAAGCCCACGAATTCGAAGTTGAGCAGATCGTGGAGACGGCGCTGCTCCGGGAAAGTTGAACTGGATAAACGGTCAGGTGTGGAAACACTAACCAATTTTTCGGAATTTGAAACCAGGCTGCGCGGCATGCTGTCGGAGCGCAAGCACCTCGAAATCATCAACCTGATCGAGGATCAGGGGGAGCGATTTCCGGACCAGCGGCTCTACTTGAAATACTGGCAGGTTGGCATGGCCGCCCGCGATGGCAACGTGGGCCTGGCAGTCCACTACCTGGACGGTTTGCTGGAGGAAGGGCTATGGATCAGCCAGTACCTGTTGCGAAACAGCCCCTCGCTTGAACCTTTGCAGGATTCCCTGGAGTTCGACCGCAGGGTGGAGGACATGGCTGCTCTGCAGCGGGCGGAGCTAAGCCAGCTGCTGCCCCTTCTGACCCTGCGCCAGGAAACCGAGTCAGGTGTCGCAGGGCATAACTATCCACTCTTTCTGGGTTTTCATGTCGGGGGAGGCATCGCCCTCTCTTCGCTTAAATTCTGGCAGCCGGCCGCGCGCAAAGGCTGGCTAGTGGCTGCGCCTCAGTCTACTCAGGCGCAGTGGAGCGGATCGTACGTCTGGGAGGACCAGGAGCTGGCGCTGCGCGAGGCGCACGGTCATATCGCCGGCCTTGCCGAGACCTACCGCCTCGATCGGGAAAGGACCATTGCCGCCGGGCATGGCAGTGGGGGCGAACTCGCCATCTGGATGGCAGTCAGCGGCAACCTGTCGGCCAGCGGCTTCATCGCCGTTGCCCCGGAGGGCCGGTTGATCGAGGATCCGGATCTGTGGTTCCGCATGGTTCAGACCGGGAGCGACCGCAGCCTGCGAGGCGTGATCTTGACCGGGGCCGAGCAGGGAGATCTCTTACCCAGGGTCAGGCAGATCGCCGACCTGCTGACGGCGCTGAAAATTCCAACCCATCTGGAAAGCCTTCCGGTTCCCGGGGGCAGCTATGAACCGTCCTGGGACAGCGCGATTGAGACCGCCATCGATTTCATTTTGTCTTGACTGGAACCCAGGAAATGGACACGGCACTTGATCTGATCCTGGCGGATGCATCCGAGATCATCACTGGGATCCCGGGAAAGCCATTTTCCGTCCAACGGTTGTCCGGTGAATCCATCGGAATTGCGTCTGGATGGATCCAGGCGGTTGGGCAGTTTCGTGATATTGAAAGCAATTTTGACCTTGAGACGGCCAGGCGCATCGATTGCCGCGGAAAAGTGGTGGCACCCGGCTTTGTCGATGCGCATACGCACGTGGTTTTCGGTGGTTCGCGGGTGCAGGAATACGCCCTCAAGATGACTCATGGCCCCGAAGCGATCCGGGAGACCGGCTTGCAAACCGGCATTCCCGCCAGCGTGGCAATGACGCGCGCTGCAGAGGAAGCGGACCTGTTTTCTTCTGCTTCTGAACGCCTGCGCCGCATGCTGGCGCACGGCACCACCACTACCGAGTCAAAATCGGGCTACGGACTTACCCCCGAGCAAGAACTCAAAATGCTGCGTGTGAACCGGCAACTGGCCCGTGCCGGCATTCAGCTTCCCAGGATCGTATCCACGTTTTTAGGTGCTCATGCTTTCCCGCCTGAGCTGCATCCCGCAGAATATGTCGACCAGGTGGTGGAGGAAATGATCCCCGCGGTTGTATCTGAAGACCTGGCCGTGTTTTGTGATGTCTATATCGACCCTGGTTACTTCAACCTGGAGCAGACCCGGCGCATTCTGACCGCGGCGCAATCGGCGGGGATGAAACTCAAGGTGCACGCCGACCAGTACGGTTCCCTGGGCGGCTCGGAGCTGGCCGCCGAACTGGCCGCTGTCTCCGCTGACCACCTCAACTACACCACGCCTGAAACCATGCGGCGGCTGGCCGATGCGGGTGTGGTCGGGGTGCTGATGCCCTTGATCGATTTTGCAGTGCGCCATCCACACCCTTTTGACGCCAGGGCGATGATGGATGCGGGCATGACCCTGGCTCTGGCCACCGATATCTGCCCCGGTGGGTGGACGGAGTCGATGCAGCTGGTCATGCAGTTTGCCTGCCGTCAGCATGGCTTTTCGCCCGAGGAGGCGCTGTATGCCGCCACTGGCGGCGGGGCCCTGGCGCTCGATCTGCACGACCGCGGCTATATCGAACCAGGTTTGCGCGCCGACATCCAAATCTGGGACCTGCCAAGTTTCGAGGACGTGATTTACCGGCTGGGGCATAACGCCTTAGAAATGCTGATCCTTGGCGGAGAGACGATGCGCCTCGACAATCGTCTGCACCCTCAATAATGCGCCCAACGATCCGAGTTCTCGACCCGCCTCAAATCGACCGTATTTTGCATGAGGCCGGGCGTATCCTGGCGGAAGTCGGATATGAGGTCCGCGGCCCGCGACTCCGCAAACGGCTGATAGCGGCCGGACTGCCCCAGGATCCGCAGGGGCGCATTCTGTTTCCGCAGGAGGTGGTCACCACGGCACTCGCCTCGACGCCTTCCTCGGTGCGCCTGTTTGATCGGGACGGAAAGCAGTATGCGGACCTGGGCGGGGACAGGGTCCATTTTGTGCCCGGCTCCAGCGGCCTCCAGGTGCTCGATGCCGAGACCGGGGAAGTCCGTCTGGCAAACACGCGCGACTTCACCGACTACGTCCGGCTGTGTGATGGGTTAGAGCACATCCACTACCTGGCGACCGCTTTTTCCACCAATCGGGATATCGATCCCCAGGTGGCGGATGCCTGGCGGCTGTACCTCACCCTGACTCAATCCAAAAAGCCGGTCGTTTCCGGTGCGTTCACCGAGCACGGCGTGCCGCGCATGGCCGAGATGATGGCTACGTTCCGGGATGGCCGGCGCGACCTGGCTTCGCGCCCGATGTCAATCTTCACGATCACGGCGACCGGCAATTTTCGGTACAGCGAGGATTCCTGCCAGAACCTGCTGGACTGCGCTGACTGGGGGATCCCAGTGGAGATCGTCCCGGTGACGATCATGGGCCTGATTGCCCCGGTCACCCTGGTGGAGGCTGCGGTTTTTCACGTCGCCGATGTGCTGGCCGGTCTTGTGATGGCCCAGCTGGCCCGGCCCGGCGTCCCGGTCCTTTTCGGAGGCGCTCCTGCAACTTTTCACATGCGGGCAGCCACCTCCCCGATGATGGCGATCGAAGCCCTGCGCCTGGACCTGGCCTATCTTGAGGTAGCCAAACACCTCGACCTGCCCACCCAGGCGTACATGGCCTTCAGCGACAGCAAGCTGCTGGACGCCCAGGCGGGTGCAGAGACCTTGGCCAGCGCGCTGCTGGCCGCCATCGCAGGCGTCAATTCCGTTTCCGGCCCGGGAATGTTGGACTATCTGCTGGTCTTCAGCCCGGAAAAGCTGGTGTTCGATAATGAAATGTGCGGCCAGGCGCTCCATTTTGTATCCGACCCTGAATTCCAGGACAGCCCGGACCTGGTGGAAATGGCCCGCCGGCTTATTTCCGAGGATCATCTGCTGACCGATACGCACACCATCGAACATTGGCGAAAAGCGCTTTTTCTGCCGGGGAATGTGATCGACCGGTTGAACCGGGATACCTGGTCGAAAGCCGGGGGGTGGCGCTTGATGAAGCGAGCCAGGGCGGAGGTGCAGGCCCGGTTGCAGCGCTATACCCCTCCCGATACGGATCCGAAAATCGTGGCCGAGTTGCAGCGCATTCTGCGCGGCGGCATGCGGGAGCCGGCTCCGCTGCCCGATATTCCCCCGCCGGCTGTGCAGGCCAGACCCCCGGTGGCCCCCGCCAGGCGCGGCCGGAAATTCAAACGCAAAAAATAATCCATCCGCTGTAACGAAAAAAGCCCCCGGGTTCAACTCCGGGGGCTTGGTCCGTTCAGGTGCGGATCAGGGGGAGGTGTTCGAACAGAATGGGCTGCGGATGATCTGGCCGGGTGGGCCGACCTTGATGACCCCGTCGAATTTGGTCCCACATCCCCATAAGGTGTACTGGTAAAAGCCTTTCTCTGCAGTCAGCACCTCGCCGCCGTTCGTGATCACGAACAGGTAATCGATCTGCCCGTTCAGCTGCACGATCAGAGTGTCCCCGGTGTTGTTCTTGACTTTGAATTGGGCAAGGGAATTGGTTTGCGCCTGTCCGTTCAATATCGAATCGCACGAGCCGATATCCATTTCGGCCCCTCTGGCGGTGACCTGGAAGGTGCCGTAGTGCAGGCGGCTGCAGGCAAAATAGCTAAAGTAGTAACTGCCCTTCTGTACGTAAATCCGGTTGACTCCAGGCCTCACTTCCACGTCATAATCGGCGTTGTTGTTTAGGCCGTGGAGGAAGATGGTGAAATTCTGGAAGGTGTCGTTGTGGATCAGCAGGAGCTTTGCGTTTGGATCGATCGCCTCGGGTCCGGGCGGCTCCTGGCAGTTCTTGATGGTGTATTCGGAATCCCGCTTGATGCGCACCGTCTCAATGTTCAGCTTGCCGCATTCATAATATGAAAGCTGGTAGGGCCCTTTGACGACCACGATTTCAGTCTTCGAAAACGCCGGGACCGTGAACTGGTAGGTTTCCTGGCCCAGCAAGGTCACGGTGACGTCCTTATTCGAGCGGCTGCGCACGGAAAAAACTGTCTCGTTGGGGTTGGTGGTAGATACCGTCCCACCCCCTTTGTTGCAGTTTTCAACCGTGATCTCATTGTCCTTCAGTTTGACTGTGTACGTATCGAAATTCAACTGGCCGCAGCCGTAGTACGAGTGCTGGTATGGCCCTCTTTCGAGGTTTACGGTCGTTTTTCCGGGCGGCAGGTTGAACTGGTAAACCTTCAGGCCCACGAAAGTCAACTGGATCGTGATATTGTTTTTGTTATTGATGGTGACGGGGTACTCGGTCCCTGCGGAAACGCTGGGGGCGGAAAAAGCGAGCAACAAACCAATTGCAATCAGAGCGAGCAGTAGCGAAAATTTACGGGTCATGGCGCATCTCTCCTTCCCCGCGATCGGGGAAATCCGGCTTTGATTACCCATTACGGACTTCAACATATTACAATAATATTCTTTGTTTCGTCAATTGCGAAACCCTCCCACATTGGAGCCATCATGCCCAAGCGAAGTCTACCACCGCTGATCCGACTGTTTATCTATGCCCGCCGCCACCGCACGGATATCCTGCTGGCTTCCCTGTTTTCGGTCCTCAACAAGATCTTTGACCTGGCGCCTCCGGCGCTGATCGGCGCGGCGGTGGATATCGTAGTCGCCAGGGAGAACTCCGTCCTGGCTCGGCTGGGAGTGGTGGAAATCAACCAGCAGCTCTGGCTGCTGGGGATCACGACATTTGTTATCTGGGGGCTGGAGTCGCTGTTCGAGTACCTTTTCGCAGTCCGCTGGCGGACACTGGCCCAGGCCATCGAGCACGATTTGCGCATGGACGCCTACGCCCATGTCCAGGACCTGGAAATGGCCTATTTTGAAGACCGCAGCACCGGCGGGCTGATGTCGATCCTCAACAACGACGTCAACCAGCTGGAGCGCTTTCTGGATAGCGGCGCCAACGATATGCTGCAGCTGCTGACCACCGTGATCGTCATCGGCGGGATGTTTTTTTACCTGGCTCCCAGCGTCGCCTGGATGTCGATGCTGCCAATGCCCTTTATTTTGTGGGGCTCGATTTATTACCAGCGCCTGCTGGCGCCGCGCTATTCGGATGTCCGGGAAAAAGTGGGGCAGCTCAACGGGCAGCTTGCCAATAATTTGGGGGGCATCGCCACGATCAAGAGCTATACCGCCGAGGAATACGAAGTCGAACGCATCCACCAGGGCAGCGACGATTACCAGCGCAGCAACCAGCGCGCCATCGTGCTGAGCTCGGCCTTTGTGCCACTGATCCGCATGGTCATCGTGCTCGGGTTTATTGCCATGCTGGTTTACGGCGGCCAGCTGGCCATTCGCGGGGCGCTGAATGTTGGGGCGTATTCCGTGCTGGTTTTCATGACCCAGCGCCTGCTTTGGCCGCTGACCCGGCTGGGCCAGACCCTGGACCTGTACCAGCGAGCGGTGGCCTCGACGAAACGTATCCTGCGCCTGCTGGACACTGAGCCGGCCATCACCGACGGCCCGAACCGCCTGCCGGCCCGGACCGTGCGCGGGGAACTGACCGTGGAGGGGGTGCATTTCGAGTACGGCGACGAGCGCCCGGTCATCCACGATCTCACCCTGCGGGTCAAAGCTGGGGAGACGATCGCATTTGTCGGTCCGACCGGATCCGGCAAGAGCACGCTGATCAAACTGTTCCTGCGTTTTTACGATGTGCAGCAGGGCAGGATCTGTCTGGATGGCCACGATATCCGTTCGCTCAACCTTTCGGACCTGCGAAGCTCGATCGGGCTGGTCAGCCAGGACGTATTCCTCTTCCACGGCACGGTGCGGGAGAACATCGCATATGGAGATTTTCAGGCCTCGCTTGATGAGATCGTGGAGGCGGCGAAAATTTCTGAGGCCCATGAATTTATCGTCCAGCTCCCCGATGGCTACGACACCATCGTCGGGGAGCGGGGGCAAAAGCTCTCCGGCGGGCAGCGGCAGCGGATTTCGATCGCCAGGGCGATCCTGAAAGATTCACCGGTGCTCATCCTGGATGAAGCAACATCCTCGGTCGACAACGAGACCGAAGCCGCCATCCAGCGCTCGCTTGAAAAAATTGTCGTCGGCAGGACCACTATTGTGATCGCACACCGGCTATCGACCATACGCAACGCCGATCGGATTTACGTGATTGAAAACGGCAGGCTGATCGAAAGCGGTGACCACCGCACCCTCCTGGAACGGAATGGCCTGTATGCGGGATTGTGGCGGGTCCAGACCGGGGAGCGTATTTGATTCGCGTCCGGGATGCCGGAAGATTCAGGATTAATATGTGTCAGCGTTTTTCGTTTTGTTCACAACCTGAGACTCGTTTTCAAGAGAACGCTTTTCCAAAAAGAAGTTCCGTCCGGCCAAAAAACTGCGATTTTGCCTTTCCGGGAAAGGGATACTGGGTGCCTGAATGCGAGTAAAATACCGCCGATCGATGATCAACCAGCCAGCCAGCCGCAAACCGGTTGCACTTCCCGTGCTTTTGCTTGTTTGAAATCAGGAGGATCCAATGACCCGCATCGTTCGCGCGCCCAGAGGCAAGGACCTGGTCTGCAAGGGGTGGCTCCAGGAAGCAGCCCTGCGCATGCTGATGAACAACCTGGACCCCGACGTGGCCGAAATTCCGGAGGAGCTGGTGGTGTACGGCGGCAGCGGAAAAGCGGCTCGCAACTGGGAGGCTTTTGACGCCATCGTGGAGAGCCTGAAAGTGCTGGAAAACGACGAGACTTTGCTGGTCCAATCCGGCAAGCCGGTCGCGGTGTTCAAGACCCATCCAGACGCGCCGCGGGTGTTGATCGCCAATTCCAACCTGGTGCCGCACTGGGCAACGCAGAGGCAGTTCGATGACCTGGCGGATAAAGGGCTGATGATGTACGGCCAGATGACCGCTGGGAGCTGGATATACATCGGCACCCAGGGCATCCTGCAAGGGACCTTCGAAACCCTGGCATCCATTGCCAAGCAGCGCGGCTGGAACAGCCTGAAGGGGAAATGGGTGCTGACCGCCGGACTGGGAGGCATGGGCGGCGCCCAGCCGCTGGCGGTCACGATGAACGAAGGTGTATGCCTGATCGTGGAGGTGGACGCCGAACGGGCCCGGCGGCGTCATGAAATCGGCTATGTGGATGAAATCGTCGAGGACATCGAGGAGGCGATGACTCTGGTAGAGGAAGCGGTCCGAAGCCAAAACCCGGTTTCGATCGGCCTGATCGCCAACGCGGCCGATGTGTTTCCGTACCTGGCCGCCCAGAAGGTCATTCCGGATATCGTGACCGATCAGACCCCTGCCCATGACGTGATGGCCTACATCCCCTCCGGCTGGTCGATGGAGGAAGCTGCCGAACTGCGGGAAACCAACCCAGAACGGTACGCGCGCCGCAGCATGGCGTCGATGGCGGCGCAAGTAGATGCGATGCTGGCCTTCCAGGACGCCGGCGCAGAAGTTTTCGATTACGGCAACAATTTGCGCCAGCGAGCCTATGACGCCGGCGTCAAGCTGGCGTTTTCTTATCCAGGATTCGTGCCAGCCTATATCCGGCCTTTGTTTTGCCTGGGAAAAGGCCCTTTTCGCTGGGCCGCTCTCTCCGGGGATCCGCAGGATATTTACCGCACCGATGAGGCGGTGATAGAACTTTTTCCGGAGGATGAGCACTTGCACCGCTGGATCCGGATGGCCCAGGCGAAGGTCCCATTTCAAGGCCTTCCGGCCAGGATTTGCTGGTTGGGTTACGGAGAGCGCGCCCAGGCGGGCCTGCTATTCAACCAGATGGTTGCAGAGGGGGTGGTTCAGGCACCGATCGTGATCGGCAGGGACCATCTTGATGCCGGTTCAGTTGCCAGCCCCAACCGCGAAACGGAGGCCATGCTGGACGGCAGCGATGCGGTCTCGGACTGGCCCATTTTGAACGCCCTGATCAACGCGGTTAACGGTGCGACCTGGGTCAGTTTTCACCATGGAGGCGGGGTTGGCATCGGGTATTCGCAGCACGCCGGCCAGGTCATCGTGGCAGACGGCACCCCGGAAGCCGCAAAGCGGCTGGAAAGGGTGTTGACGACCGATCCAGGTATGGGAGTCGTCCGGCATGCAGATGCAGGATATGCAGAAGCGATCGCGGCCGCCAGGAACTGGGGCATTCGGATGCCCTCCCTGGGCGACGCCTGAACCCGGAGGGACTTCGATGGCTGAACAAGAACATAATCCCGGAGATCCGGAACAACCCCTGCGGCAATCCAGGTTGGAAAAAGAGTTCGTGGTGGAGCAGGTTGCCGAGGTCGTCCGCTGGAGTAAAGAGTACACCTGGCTGGCCGAGCTCGGAATCGAAGCTCCCCATCTGGCCCATTTCAAATGCGGGACCGGTGAAAGCACCCTGGGATTGATGTGGGCGGTCAACGCGGATGAAGCGATCGGGCTCCATCACGATGAGAAAGTCCTGGTGGAGGCCAGGGACCGGTTGCTGAAGCTCCAATGGGACATGCAGGGGTTTTGGAGCCGGTTAAAAACCTCGGAGTCGCTGCCGCAAAAAGAGTTTTTCTGGTGGAACCACGACGTCCCCGATTTCCTGAAAGACCGCCTTTTGCGTGAAGATTTCACATTGCAATTTGTGAAAGGCTCTTTGCCCAAAGAAAATCCCCTTCCGGCAGGCATGTATGATCTGGTATTTTGCGATTTCGTGCTCAACGAGATCTGGTGGGACCGGTCCAGGCCGGATGCGGAGCAAGACACTCGCCTGGCAATCGGCCAGATGAAGGCCTGCCTGCGCCACGGCGGCTACCTGGCTGCATACGAATGGGTGGAAAAGCAGTTTCGGCCGCGCTTGGATTTCCGGCTTCTGTTTGAGCAGCTCGATATGGACGTGCGATTCGCGCAGGAGATCCGGTTGGACAACTGGCGCGGGCGAGGCCGGGCGGCTGGCTTTCTGTGCAAAAAAACCATATGATGGATTATGGCGGGCCGCACGATCGCAACCGGCCCAACCCCATGCTGCATTCCTTTCCCAATTCCAGGCTTGTGAGTTCGCGGCCGGCGCTGGAAGATACCCAGCCAATCCGCATTCAAGTCCGCCCGGCGAAGCCCAGGCGCCGGACTTTTCGGCGCGGCTGCCTTTCACTTCTCCTTGCGGCCATTATTCTGGCGTTGGCTTATTTTCTGCTCCCATTTCGGACCAATGTCCTGATTTTAGGGACCGACTCCAGGGAGTCGGGGGTGGTGCTCGGCCGCACCGACACCATCATCATGACCACCATCCAGCCGCTTCGCCCGGATGTCGGTATGCTTTCGGTTCCGCGCGACCTTTGGGTCCCGATCCCGGGTTACGGCGAGAACCGAATCAATACGGCCTTCTTTTTTTCGGAGGCGGATATCCCTGGCAGCGGTCCGGACAAGGCGATCGAGACCGTTGAGGTCAATTTCGGGGTACGGATGGACCATTATTTGCTCGTCCAGTTCAGCGGTATTGTCGGCATCGTGGATGCTTTTGGTGGGATTGATATCGACCTGCCGCGGGCCATGTCAGGTTACCAGGCGGGAACGCAGCACATGGATGGGACACAGGCGCTGGCATTTGTGCGCGATCGCAGCGGTTCGGACGATTTTTTCCGCATGGAGCGTGGCCAGTTATTCCTGAAGGCATTCCTTCGTCAATCGCTTTCTCCGTCAAAATGGAGCCGGCTGCCGGGCACCACAATTGCCATCCTGGCCGCGCTCGAAACCGATGTACCGTTTTTCTTGTGGCCCAGGCTTGGCCTGGCACTGCTGCGTGCAGGTCCGGATGGCATAGACAACCGGGCCATCGCCCGCGAAATGGTCACCGGTTTCACGACAGAAGGGGGTGCAGCGGTGCTTCTGCCCAACTGGGACCTGATCCGGCCGGTGGTCGCGGAGGTGTTTGGCAGGCCCTGACCTGTCCGCTCGGATTTCTTAAGCGATCCCTGCCGGGCTTTTTCTGGCAAGGTTTCCCCAACCTGTAATTTTCAGCCTTTGTTCATGATTCGGCCGTCCCAGGGGGGATATAATGGTCAGCGTACCAAAGGAGTTTTCATGCCTCAACAACCTTTTTCCTCAATGGCCGAGGTCAAAGCGGCGCTCGGCCAGCAGGCTTATATTGCCAGCGATGAGATCGGCACAGTGATGTTCCTGGCGCAGCAGTTGGGGAAACCGCTGCTGACGGAAGGCCCTGCCGGTGTGGGCAAGACCGAGCTGGCCAA
>JBFKII010000020.1:0-24099 GCA_041632295.1 Anaerolineales bacterium
AGCAGCGAAAGCACCCGCGAGCGCACCAGCCTTGCCGGACCGGCCCAGGAAACGACCGCCAGCACCAGGATCACATTCCGTTGGTCTGGCCCGATATAGGCGCTCAGCAAGATCACCAGCGGCAGGAAAGGCAGGGCCAGGGTCAGGTCGGCCAGGCGCATCAGCAACCCGTCCAACCAGCCTCCGAAAAAGCCGCTCAAGATTCCGACCAGCGTGCCCAGGGTGACGGACATAGATGCGACGGTCAGGCCGACCAACAGGGAGACGCGCGTGCCCCAGATCAGTTCGCTGAACAGGTCCTGGCCGATGTCGTTGGTGCCCAGCGGGTGCTCGCCGGATGGCTTGGAGAGCGGGCGGGCGACCAGGTCGGACGGGTCGTAGGGAGCGAAGCGCTGCGGAAACAGCGCCAGCAAGACCAGGATGAGCAGCAGCAATCCACCTGCCCAGGGCACTAGGGCTTCGAAGCGCGCCCCGCTGCCAGCGACGCGGCCTGCAACCAAATCGCGTCCCAGTCTGGGTAGGCGCTGTGCCGGGCCGGTCATGCCGCCTCCCGCCGCACCCGCGGGTCCAGCCGGGGGTAAAGCCACTCGGTCAGCAGGTTGACCCCGATCACGCCGACGGTGAAAACCAGGAAGCCCCCCTGCAGGAGCGGGTAGTCGCGGCTTTTGACCGCTTCGAACATCATCAAGCCGATGCCACGATAATTGAAAACGGTCTCGATCAGCGTGACGCCTCCCAGCAGCTGACCGAAATCCAGGGCAAAGGAGGTGACCACCGGCAGCAGGGCGTTGCGCAGCGCGTGGCGGTAGCGCACAACGGTCTCGCTGGCGCCCTTGGCGCGGGCAGTGCGGATGTAATCCGCCCCGAGCACGTCCAGCATGGCCGCCCGCATGACGGCGAAGGCCGTCGGCAGGTAGGCCAGGGTCAGCGTGGTGATCGGCAGCACCGCGTGGTGGGCGATGTCCTTGATGTTCTCCCAACCCTCCAGGCGCGGAAAGGAATACGAATCGCCGGCGGGGAACCAGCGCAGCTGGACGGCGAACACGGGGATCAGCAGCATGGCCAGCCAAAAGGAGGGCACGGAGCGGAGGGTGAAGAGGACCGTCAGCAGACCCAGGTCGCTGCCCCGGCCGCGCCGCCACGCCGCCCAGGCGCCCAGCGCCGAGCCGAGCAGGGTGGCCAGGCTCAGGCTGACGGAGACCAGCAGAAGGGTCCAGCCCAGGCTGGCGGCGATCACTTCGGTCACCCCCCGCCCGCCGCTGTAGCGGTAAGACTGCCCCAGGTCACCGCGGAACAGGTTCTGCATGTAGACCAGGTACTGCTCCCCGAGCGGCCGGTCCAGCCCGTAAGCGGCACGCAGCTCGTTGATCCGTTCCTCCCCCATTTGCTGCACAGCGCTGCCGGCGATCAGCGCGATCGGGTCACCCGGCATCCAGCGCGGCAGGAAAAAATTCAGCGAAAGGGCGATGAGCAGCGTGAACGCATACTCGAGGATGCGCCGGAAGAACGAGGCGGGCATGGGAAACGTGAGGGATCAGCCGTGGGCGGGCGAGGCGGCCAGACGGGCCAGCCAGGCGTGCAGGACGCCGCGCATGGCCTGCCAAAACTGGTGCGGCGCCGAGTCCGAGGGGAAGGGCCTGACGACCGACCGGTGCGCGACCGGGACCAGCCAAAGTCCCCACAGGGCGTCGGCGTAGAACTGACGGTTAGCGCGCTCCTCCGAGGGCGGGATGCGGCCCTCCATTTGATACCGCCGCGCCCAATAATCGGCCAGCAGCGCCCGGCGGTCGAGATGGCGGGCGCTGCCGAAAGGCTGCAGGAACATGTAGGCCAGGTCGAGCTCCCCCGGCCCGTAGCCGGCCATCTCCCAATCGATCAATACGGCCTGTTCGGACAGGTCCGGTGGCAGCCCGATGTTGGGTGGGAAGACATCGTTGTGCAGCAGGGGTTCGTCCCCGGTTTCGATCTGTGCGGCGGCAGCCAACACCCGGTCCATTAAGGATTCCAGGCCCGGCAGTGGGTTCCAGATCCCGAGCGAGACCAGCGCTTCGTATTGTTTGATAACCGCTTTCGGGGAAAGCCGTGAGGCGGTGATGGGGAAGAGCCAGGCCCGGTGGGGGTCATCGACGGCGATGGTGCAGGTGTGCAGGCGGGCGTAGGATCGGATGAAGCAGCGAGCTTCCTCCATGGTCCAGCATTCGGTGCGGTTGCGATAACGGTAGCCCTGCAGGTCCTCCAGCACGACCAGGCGAATGCGGCTCTCCGGCTCGCAGCCGCTGTAATACAGTTGGGGGAACTGCAGGGCGATACGGGACTGCAGCGCGCTGTAAAAGCACGCCTCCCGGTCCGGGCCGTAAGGGTCGCCGGGCCATTCGGGCAGCACCCGCTTGAGGATCAGGCTGTCGGGACCCGCCGCTGTCCCGTTATAACGGAGGCGGGCTCGAAAGACCGCTGCCGGGGATGCGCTGGTTTTGACCGCCTCAATTTTTGCGCTGCGGACCCGCTCCCCGATGATCTGCCGGAAAAGAGGCAGCAATTCTTCCCCGGCAGGAAGATCCCGCCCTCCCCCGGAGAGGGAGGAGGGCGGGTTGGGGTCATTGGATATCTCGGCGGCGTTTATTTCCACGCCGATTCGGGCAGGTAGGACCAGACAGTCATGATGCCGCTGCCGCTCAAGTAAGTCCAGCCGTCGTAATCCGCCGGGATGTAAGCAAAGTTCCCGTTGGGAGAGGCCAGTGGGACCCAGGGGATGATCTCCACAAAGCGCTCCTGGAACTGCTGGCTGAGCTCGTCCACGCGCGAGAGGTCGGAGAGCGACACGAATTCGTCGATGATGGCGTCGAATTCCGGATCGCAGGTGCCGGTCAGGTTACCCCAGCCGACGCCGCCGAAATCGCAGTGGAACAGACCGCGGATGAAGCCATGCCGGAACTGCGGCACCGCCGACCAGCCCCAGATCGCCAGTTCGTAAGACGGGTCGGGGACGGCCACGAAGTTGGGCCAGATCTCGGCCACCGACGTGTCGATGTCCTGGCAACGCGGCGAGGCGCCCAGCCCGACGTCCTCCAGCCACTGGCCGATCAGTTCAGCTGTGCGCACCTCAGTCGGGCTGTTGATGTCGCACAGGATGTCGTAATCGGTGTTCTCGCCGTTGAACTCGCGGATCCCGTCGCCGTCGCTGTCGGTCAGCCCGGCCTGTTCGAGCAACGCTGCGGCCTCTTCTGGGTCGAAGTCGTGCGGCACGTTGATGCTCCAGGGCAGGTCGGGATGGTACCAGTTCTGGGGCAGCACGGTGCCCTGGCCCAGGAGGACGATGTCGACCAGGGTCTCGCTGTCGATCGCCAGAGAGAGCGCCTGGCGCACCTCGGGGATGTCAAAGGGCGCGATCGAGCCGTTGGCGTAGAAGATGTAGTTGAAGAAATCGGAGCCTTTGGCCAACTCGATTTCCGGGTCGTCTTCCAGCTGTTCCACCAGGGAGGGGGGCACTGCAGAGATCACCGCCGAAGCCTGGCCGGTCTGCAGCTGGTTGAACTGCTGGGTGCGGTCTTTGACGATCTTGGCGATGATCGACGGGACGGTCGGCTCGGCCAGGAAGTAGTCCTTGTTGGCCTCGAAGGTGTAGGACTCGCCGGGGACCACGTCCACAAGCTTGTAGGCGCCCGTGCCGATAAAGCCCTGGAACTGGCTCAGCTCGCCGCTGACCGGAACCTGGTCGCGCCAGATGTGCTCGGGCAAAACGTAGGTGGCGGCCAGGCCCTCCTCCAGGAAGAACGGGTTGGGGGCGCTCAACGTGATGGTCAGGGCGTAATCGCCGTCGGCGGTGATGCTCTCCACGTTTACCAGGCCTGGGGCACGCCCGGCTTGTATCAAGAAGTCGTAGGCAAATGCCACATCATCGGCGGTGAAGGGTTCGCCGTCGTGCCAGGAAACATCTTCGCGCAGGGCGATGCTCCAGGTCAGCCCGTCCTCGCTGGGTGTGGCGCTGGTGGCCAGGTGCGGAACGGTGCCCAGGTCGGGGGTGCGGATGTAGAGCGGGTCGTAGATCCAGCCCGTCATCCAGCCGCCGATGAAGGTGTTGGCGTTGGCGGGTGTGATTGGGCCTTCATCGTTGTCGATCAGCACGATCAGGGGCGCAGCCATCACTTCCTCGGTTGCCTCCATCGGTCCCTCGGTCGCTTCCATCGGCTCTTCGGTCGCTTCGGGGGGCTCCACGGGCGCTTCGGTGGCTTCCGCCGGCGCCTCTGTCGCCTGCTGTGCAGTCTGGCAGGCGGCCAGCAGCATGGCAAGGGCGAGCAGCAAAACGATCAGCAGTTTTGAGTGTTCATTCTTCATATTTTTTCCTCTTTATTGTTTGGGTTTCAAGCCTGGCGATCCTCAGCTTACAATCCCAGATTGTAACGGTTTTTTTCGCCCGGGGCTTTTTCGGGAGATTACTCTCATGAAAGTTGTGCAAAAACCGAGCGCCAGTTATTAACCGGTTATTTAGGGATTGAAAGGCGCCCGCATGATAGAATCTGGCCTTATGGATCTGTTTGACCATGCCTTGAAAAATACACTGGCGGTTGAAGCGCCGCTGGCCGCCCGCATGCGCCCGCGCAGCCTGGACGAGTTCGCCGGCCAGGAGCACATCATCGGCGAGGGGCGGCTCCTGCGCCGGGCGATCGAAGCCGACCGCCTGTTTTCGTCGATTATCCTGTGGGGGCCGCCGGGGGTGGGCAAGACCACCCTGGCGATGGTGATCGCCAACCAGACACGCTCCCAGTTTGAGACGATCTCCGCAGTGCTGGATGGTGTCGCGCGCCTGCGGGCAGTGGTCAAGGATGCCCTCGAGCGCCGCCGGCTGTACGGCAAGCGCACGATCCTGTTCGTGGACGAGGTCCATCGTTGGAACAAGGCCCAGCAGGATGCGCTGCTGCCGCATGTCGAAAACGGCACCCTGACCCTGATCGGGGCGACCACTGAAAATCCGTATTTCGAAGTGATCGGCGCATTGGTCTCCCGCTCGCGCATTTTCCAACTGCACCCGCTCGAAGACGAAGACGTGCGCAGCCTGCTGGCGCGTGCCCTGGAAGACCAGGCGCGCGGTTACGGCGGGCGCCCGGTGCGCATGGACGAAGAAGCCTGCGCGCACCTGATCCGGGTGGCAGGCGGCGACGCACGCAACGCCCTCAATGCGCTGGAACTGGCGGTGGAATCCACCCCACCGGATGAGGACGGTCAGATCCACCTGACCTTGGCGGTCGCCCAGGAGTCGATCCAGCGCCGGGCGGTGCTTTACGACAAAGACGGCGACGCACATTACGATACTATTTCGGCGTTCATCAAGTCGGTGCGTGGCTCCGACCCGGATGCCGCCCTGTACTGGCTGGCAAAGATGCTTTACGCCGGCGAGGACCCGCGCTTCATCGTACGCAGGCTGTTGATCCTGGCCGGCGAAGATATCGGCATGGCCGATCCGCAGGGGCTGGTTGTGGCCAGTGCGGCCGCCCAGGCCTTCGACTATGTCGGGCTGCCGGAAGGGATCTTTCCGCTCGTGCACGCCACGCTGTACCTGTCCACCGCGCCCAAATCAAACAGCGCCACGCATTATTTCAAGGCCTTCGACCGGATCGAAAAAGAGGGCAAGGTGGAGGTCCCCCTGCACCTGCGTGACGCAAACCGGGACGGCAAAGCGCTGGGACACGGGCGGGACTACCAGTACCCGCACGATGACCCGGAGCATTTCCTGCCGCAGCAGTACCTGCCGCGTGACCTCCTCGGAACGTATTTCTACAACCCCTCCGAAGTGGGTTACGAAGCCCTGGTGGGGGAACGCCTGGCGCGCTGGCGAGAGGCCCAGCGCCAGGCGCTGGGAATTACCAAAACCGAGACCATCCCCGACCTGTCGGAGGATGCGATCCGGGATATAAAAGGAAAACACAAGGCGGACCGCTGAAGGCCGGAGAACACCCGGCCCAGGCCCCCGCTTTTTTCAGGTGAAAACAATGGAAACCGTTGAAACTTTGGATGACAACCGCTCTGTGAAATCCCTGATCGCCTGGGGTGCGATCTGGGTCGGGCTGATCGGCCTGCTCGTGATGCTGGCGATCGGCCTGCGCAACACCCAGCAAGGCCCGGTTGTCCGGGGCGAAAAAGCTCCGGAATTCGCCTTCACCGCATTTGACGGCCAGGCCTGGGATTCTCGCGACCTGGCAGGCAAGGTGATCGTGGTCAACTTCTGGGCTTCCTGGTGCAAACCCTGCGAACAGGAGGCGGCTGATCTTCAGGCGGCCTGGGAGATCTACCAGGACCGGGGGGATATCATTTTCCTGGGATTGGACTACGTCGATACAGAACGGGAAGCCCTGGCTTACCTGGAAAAATTCAAGATCACCTATCCGAACGGGCCCGACCTGGGGCAGGAGATCTATGAGGATTTCAGGGCCAGTGGTGTGCCCGAGACGTACGTCATCGATCAAAGCGGCACGCTGGCCTATGTCAAAATTGGCCCATTCAACAGCCTGGCCGAGATCCTGGCGTCCATCGACCCCTTGCTGCAGGATTGATCCCCATCATGGAAATCGGTTCTATTCTCATACTGTTGAGTATTTTCGTTTTAGCGGGGTTTATCATTTTGCGCCCACTGCTGGAAAAGCAGGCGATTGCGATCAGTGAAGATGAGCAGGCCTATTCCACCCTGATGGCGGAACGGGATCGTATTCTGGAGGCGCTGGAGGAACTTGAATTCGACTACAACCTGGGAAAAATCCCGGATGCGGATTTTCCGCGCCGCCGCGCCGTGCTTTACCAGCAGGGAGCGGAAATCCTCAAGCAGCTCGATGATTACGAGGCCCGCATGCCACGCAGGGTCTCTCCTCAGGATGACCTGATCGAAGCGGCGATCCAGGCCCGCCGCCAGGACGAACCGGCCGCCCCCCTGCGCCAGCCAGTTCGTGAGGACGACGACATCGAAACCATGCTGGCCGCCCGCCGGCGGGAAAAGCTGGGCCAATCCGGCGGTTTCTGCCCGCAGTGCGGCCAGGCTTACCAGCAGTCCGATAAATTTTGCTCAAAATGCGGCGCGGTCCTGTCTTGAGCGCCGTCCATTATCCACTCACTGACGCCAAATCGTACCGATGAAACGGATCCTATTCATTCTGCTTGTTCCCGCCATTCTGCTCAGCGCCTGCTATTCGCTAGCGGAGGACATCACCCCCCCGCCGGGATATGTTTACGAAACACCGCGGCCCACCCAGGCCCCAACCGAGGTCATGTATTTTCCGTTGATGCCGCCCAACCCCCAGCGGGGGGAGGCGATTTTCACCGAAAAATGCACACCTTGTCACGGTGAAGCCGGCCTGGGGGACGGTCCTGAAGCGATCGATCTGCCCAATCCGGTCGCTCCAATTGGCGATCCGGACCTGGCCCGCCAGCGTACCCCGGAGGAATGGTTCCGCATGGTGACCAACGGCAATATCGACCGCTACATGCCACCCTTCCTGAGCCTGACCGAGAGAGAGCGCTGGGACGTGGTCGCGTATGCGTTCACGCTCAGCGTGGAACCGGCAGCCATCGGGCGCGGCGAGGAGGCGTACCAGGAAAACTGCGCCAAATGCCACGGCCAGAGCGGGCAGGGGGATGGGGTGCAGGCGGCGGATTTTTCCAGGCCGCTGGGTTCCTTCCGTGACCAGGCCATCATGGCAGAGCGGTCCCTGGACGACCTGCTCGCCGGGATGAGCCATCCCGGAACAGAAGAAATAGCGGATTTTGAGAGCCTGCTGAGCCTGGAGGACCGCCTGGCAACCGCCCAATACCTCCGCAGCCTGACGTTCAAGGGCTCTTACGAAGAGGATGAAGCACAAACCGCCGGTGTGGAGGAGGCGGCACCTGCCGCGAACCCCGAAACCGCTCCCGAAACCGCTCCCGAAGGCGCCATTGACCCCTTGCAGGGCGCCCTGACCGGGCAGGTGGTCAACGCCTCCGGCGGGGAGTTGCCCGATTTGCTGGAGGTCACCCTGTACGGCTTCGACCAGTTCCAGCAGGTGCTGACACGGACCACCACGATCGGGCTGGGCGGCACCTTCACATTCGGAGACGTCGAAATGCCGGAAGGGCGCGCCTTTCTGGTGGCCGTCGATTTTGAAGACAGCACCTACACCTCCGACGTGGCAGTGGCCGGCCCGGATGGGGGCGAGCTGTTCTTGCCGGTCAGTGTTTTCGAGACCAGTTCGGACACCTCCCAGCTGACGATCGACCGCCTGCATATCTTCCTGGATTTTGTCTCCCCGGAAATGCTGCGGGTGGCGGAGCTGATCTTGATTTCAAACCGGACCAGCCAGGTGATCGTACCGTCCGAGGAGGGCCAGCCGGTGCTCGAGTTTTCACTCCCGCCCGGTGCCTCCAACCTGCAGTTCCAGGAGGGGACGGTCGGCTCCCAATTCGTGATCCGCGGGGCCGGCTTCGGCGATCTGCGTTCCATTCCGCCCGGGATCGGCGAGCACCAGATCCTGTTTTCTTTCGATATCCCCTACTCCCGCGACCTGGAGATCCAGCAGCAGCTGGGCCTGCCGGTCGGGGCGATGGTCGTCCTGGTGCCGGATGTGGGGGTTTCCCTGGAGGGCGATTTCTTCGTTTCGGAGGGGGTCCAGGATGTCGAGGGGCAGGCGTACGAACTGTATACCGGCGGCAGCCTGGCCCCGGACAGCGTCCTGCCGCTGCGGCTGTCCGGCCGGCCAAGTACCGGGGCCAGCGATCTGGTCGTGTTCGGCGGTGGCAATGGGATTCTGATCGGCCTGGTTTCCCTGGGGCTGGCGTTCCTGTTCGTTGGCGGCTGGCTGATTGTGCGCCAGCGCCGGGCGGCCTGGCAGCAGGCGGCGGTGACGGAGGAGGATGAGCCTATCCCTCAGCACATCGCTGACATGGACGTGGACGACCTGATGGACGCCATTATCGCCCTGGACGACCGCTACAAAGCCGGCGATCTCCCGGAAAGCGCGTATCTCAAGCGCCGCAATCTGCTAAAAAGCCATCTGCAAGAGGTGCTGGAACAGTGAGCCCACCTGACTCCCCGGCGATGATCGCGGTCCGAAAGCTGATCAAGCGCTTCGGCCACAAGGTCGTGCTGCGCGGCCTGGATTTTGAGGTCGCTGCAGGCGAATTTGTCGCCCTTTTGGGCCCCAACGGCGCAGGCAAAACCACCTTTCTGCGGGTGCTGGCTTCGCTCTCGGCGCCCAGCATGGGCAGCATCCAGATCTCCGGTTTCCGTCTGCCCTCGCAGGCCGCGGCCGTGCGCCGGCGCCTGGGCGTGGTCCTGCACCAGCCGCTCCTTTACGGCGACCTGACCGCACAGGAAAACTTGCTGTTTTACGGCCGGATGTACGGGCTTGCGGATCTGGAAGGCCGCATCCAGGAAACCCTGGCGCTGGTCGGGCTCTCCGCCCGCCGCCGAGACCTGGTGCGCACTTTTTCGCGAGGCATGCAGCAGCGCCTTTCCATCGGCCGGGCGGTGATCCACGATCCGGATGTGGTGCTTTTTGACGAGCCTTACACCGGCCTGGACCAGGATGCCAGCGCCATGCTGGATGATGTGCTGCGCCGGATCGCTGCCCAGGGCAAAACGATCGTCATGACTTCGCACGACCTGGCCCGCACCGCAGACCTGGCGGAGCGCTTCGATGTGATTTCGCGCGGCGTGATCGCCGCTTCTGCCAGCCGGGAGGCGGTCGGGCCGGACAGGCTGCTGGCTTTTTACCGGGAGGCGGTCAATGGCGCAGCCTAGCCCCTTGCAGGCCGGCGGCGTGCGGCGTGCGTCCCGCAGCGCAGCCGGGGCGTATCTTCGCTCCCTGGGCGCCATCGTCTGGAAAGACCTGTCGGCCGAACTGCGCAGCCGGGAGATGATCTCGGCGATGTTGGTCTTCGCCCTGCTCGTGATCCTGATCTTCAATTTCGCCCTGCAGCTGGACCCGCGCACCCGCAGCGAAGTGACCGCCGGCGTGCTGTGGGTAACATTCGCCTTCGCCGGCACCCTGGGCCTGAACCGCTCGATGGCGATCGAGAAGGACCGCGACTGCCTGGACGGGCTGTTGCTGGCCCCGGTGGACCGGAGCTCGATCTATTTCGGCAAAGCGATCGGCAATCTGGTCTTCATGCTGCTGGTGGAAGCGATCGTGCTGCCGATTTACAGCTTGCTGTACAATATCAACCTGTTCGTCCCCGGCCTGATCCTGGTGATCGTTCTGGGTTCGATCGGCTATGTGGCGGTCGGGACGCTGCTGTCCAGTATGGCGGTGCAGACCCGGATGCGCGATATCCTGCTGCCGATCCTGCTCTTTCCGCTCGCCATCCCGGTACTGCTGGCATCGGTCAAGGCCAGCGGCCTGTTCCTGGAAGGCGCAGCCATGAGCCAGATCTGGGCATCGCTCAACCTGCTGATCGCCTATGACGTGATTTTCATCTCCCTGGCTTTCATGTTTTTTGATTATGTTGTGGAGGAGTGAATGGGAAAGGATCAGGTAATCAGATATCAGGGAGCATCTTAGGGCCGGTCGGATCATTCAACCGCTTCGTCCCGATCCCCATTCCCTTAGAAAATTTAGGAGCCAAGCATGCCCACGAAACCAACCGCATTGAAAGTCCTCGACTGGGCCAGCATCCTGCTGCTGGCTGCCGCTACTTACATGGTGTTCTTCTTCGCGCCGATGGAGCGCATCATGGGCAACGTGCAGCGCGTCTTTTATTTTCATGTCGCCACCGGATGGGTCGGCTTCCTCAGCTTTTTCGTCGCGGTGATCGCCGGGATCGCGTTCCTGCGCTCCAGGGACCTGAAGTGGGATACCGTCGGACTGGCGGCAGTGGAACTTGGCCTGATGTTTTCCTTCATCAATATCGTCACCGGCTCGATCTGGGCCCGCCCGATCTGGAACACCTGGTGGACCTGGGACCCGCGCCTGGTGACCGCCACGGTGATGGAGCTGATCTACTTCGCCTACCTGATGCTGCGCCAGGGGATCGAAAACCCGGTCCGCCGGGCACGCTTTGGGGCGGTCTATGCCATTCTGGGCTTTGTCAGTGTGCCGATCAGCTATTTTTCCATCCGCATCTGGCGCACCATTCACCCTGTGGTGATCGGCAGCGGTGATCCGGAGGCCCTCGGCTCCTTTGACATGACCGGCGACATGCGCCTGACGTTCTTTTTCAGTCTTTTTGCTTTCACAGTGATCTTTGTCGACCTGTTCTGGAACCGCATCCGTTTGGGACAGTACTTCGAGAAGATCAACCAGTTGAAAATGAAGGCAATGGTATAGGGGCGAGGAGCGAAACCCGATGCTGTTTCAAGAAGGGCCGGCGCAGACGACCGGCTATATGATTTTCGGTTACATCATCATATTCGGCACCATGGCCGTGTACCTCTTCAGCCTGTTCAACCGCTGGCGCAACCTGGTCAAGGACGAGGAAGTGCTGCGGGAGTTTGAGGAGGAGTGAATTTTCTGCAACCAGAAGCCGAAGCACAGCTTTTTACTTTATTACTCTTTACATGATTACTCATTACTTGATTACGGAATAAGTAACGAATAATGAAGTGATGGGTAACGAGAAAGGTTGCTCATTCACCGAGCTTCCCCAACTCCGCCTCCACCATCATCTGCACCAGTTCTTCGAAAGGGGTCGCGGCCTGCCAGCCCAGTTCCTGCCGCGCCTTTTCAGGGTCCCCAACAAGCAAGTCGACGTCCGCCGGCCGCATGAAAGACGGGTCCTGAACCACGAAATCGCGGTAGTCCAGCCCGACGGTCTTGAAGGCCAATTCCACGAAGCGGCGCACGGTGTGGGTCTGCCCGCTGGCGATCACGTAGTCCCCGGCCTCGCCGGCCTGCAGCATCCGCCACATGGCCTCCACGTACTCCGGGGCGAACCCCCAATCACGCTGGGCCTCGAGGTTGCCCAGGCGCAGTTCCTGCTCCAGTCCGCGGGCGATCCGGGCGGCACCGCGGGCGATTTTTGCGGTCACGAACTCCTGGCCGCGCCGGGGGGACTCGTGGTTGAAGCAAATCCCCGAACAGGCGAACAGGTCGTAGCTCTCGCGGTAGTTGACCGTGATCCAGTGGCCGTAGACCTTGGCCACCCCGTACGGGCTGCGCGGGTAAAAAGGCGTGGTCTCGCGCTGCGGCACCTCGCGCACCCGGCCGAACATCTCGCTGGTGCTGGCCTGGTAGAAGCGGATGTCCGGGTCGACGATCCGGATGGCGTCCAGCACACGCGTGACACCGATGCCGGTCACTTCGCCGGTGAAGACCGGCTGCGCCCAGGAGGTCTGGACGAAGGACTGTGCCGCCAGGTTGTAGACTTCGTGCGGACGGTGCTCGCTCAGAATATTGACCAGCGAGACCTGGTCGAGCAGGTCGCCGGAGACGATGGTCAGGTCGTCCTGAATGTGGGCGATGCGTTCGAAGTTGACCGTGCTGGAACGCCGCACCATCCCGATGACCTGGTAGCCTTTGCCCAGCAGGAACTCGGCCAGGTAAGAGCCGTCCTGGCCGGTCACGCCGGTGATCAGGGCGCGTTTGGTTTTCATGTTTTCTCCTTTTCGGATCCCCACCCGCAGGCAGGGTCGATCTGGCGCCGGGGATTTCATTACCACCCAATCGCTGAAAGCATACATGCGGGTGCCCGCTTTGTCAGCTAAGCCACTTAGCAGACCGGGAAATTCATCTGTGGTAAGGTAGCGCTGACGCGACCTTTTTGGAATTGGAAAAGGCTTGAGATTCGATCCCCAAGCGCAGAGCGACCGCCTCCCTGAGCGGCAGCACCGAAGGCGGCGAAGTCGAAGGGCGGTCGCAAGCAGTCGCAGGGTGAATTTTGGGCCCGGGAGAGCACCATGCCAGAAAAACCAATATCCGAACCGATCGGACGCCGCATCGCGGCGCGGCGCCTGGAAATGGGATGGACTCAACAGGATATGGCGGAGCGACTGGCCATTTCCCGGGTGGCGGTCTCACACATTGAAGCCGGGCTGAGCCTGCCTTCTGAGCGTACAATTGCCCTGCTGGCGGGGCTGTTCAAATGCAGCCCTGACTTGCTGGTCGCAGGCAGCGATTATCCGGCCGCCAAGGCGGAGCGGCTGCCCAGATCCGTGGCCTGGTTCACGGCGCTGGAATTGGAATTGGCCCTGCTGGCGAATGATATGGCCTGGCTGGACCGGCTCGCCGATCCGCAGTTGGAAGAGGAGATTTGCCGTGGGTGGGAGGGGAAGCTGTTGGAGTTCGAAACGGCCGGGTCTGAAGAAGAGCGCCTGCGGAAGGAGGGCCTCGGCAGGCTTCGGCAGCGCCGGGTGAAACCGCGTTAGGGCGGCTACATCAGACCGAGTTCTCGCCCCCGAATGGCCGCCTGGGTGCGGTCTCGGGCCCCTATTTTTCCCAGGATGTTCGATACGTAATTTTTGACCGTCCCTTCGGCCAGGTGGAGCCGCTCAGCGATCTCGCGGTTGGTCAGACCGCCGGCCAGCAGCCGCAGCACGTCCGTTTCCCGCTCCGACAGCGGCTCAGCAAGCCGTTCAGGGGAGGCGGGCGAGTTCCCCGGCATGCGCATGAATTCGGCAACCACTTTGCGGGTCACTGATGGGTCGATCAGAGCTCCGCCCCCGGCCACCGTGCGGATGGCATTCCCCAACTCGTCCCCGGAGACATCCTTGAGCAAGTATCCCAACGCGCCGGCGCGCAGCCCTTCGAAGACGTATTCGTCGTCGTCGAAAGTGGTCAGGATGATGACTTTCGCATTCGGGGAGCGTTCGTGCAGCCGGGCGATTGCCGTGACTCCGTCCATGACCGGCATGCGGATGTCCATCAAAACCACGTCCGGCTGGAGTTCGGCGTAGCGGTCGAGGGCTTCCTGGCCATCCCGGGCTTCGCCCACCACTTCCATATCGGGCTCGAGTTCCAGGATCGTGCGCAGCCCGTCTCGCATCAAGCGCTGGTCATCGACGAGCAGCAGTCGGATTGGCGAGGGCATGCCCTGGATTATAGTTGATCCTGGTCCTGGAGAACGCGGTCAGGAGACCGGCAGCCACAGGGAGATCTGCGCACCACCGCCGTTGCGCGGCTCCATCACCAGTTTCCCCCCCAGCTGTGACGCCCGCTCGCGCATGCCACGCAGGCCGAAGCCGCTGTCCGGCTGGTCTGGAAGCCCGATGCCGTTGTCGCTGACCCGCAGTGTGATAAATTGCGCCTGCCTCTCCAGCTGCAGCCAGACCTGTTCGGCCTGGGCGTGCTTCTGCACGTTGGTGAGTGATTCCTGGGCCGTGCGGTACAGCGCCAGGCGGTGTGCGGTGGAGAGGTCGGGCAGGTCGTCGGGGATGATCAGGTGGACGGTCATGCCCGTGGCGGCCTCGAAATCCGCCGCCAGCCGTTCGAGGGAAACGCGCAGGGGCAGGGCGGACTCCAGCGGCTCGCGCAGGGTGGCGACTGTGCTGCGCAGCTCGGCCAGGGCTTCACGCACCTGGTCGCGCACTGTGCCGATCATTTCGGAAGCCCGCCCCGGATCACGTTCGACCAGCTTCTGGGCCCCTTCCAACTGCACCGCCGAGACGGTCAGGCGGTGGCCGATCGTGTCGTGCATCTCGCGCGAAAGGCGGTTGCGCTCCTCGGAAACGGCCAATTGCTCGGCCTGCGCAGCGAAGTTCTGAAGCTGGGTGTGGGCGGCCTGCAGCTCCTCCAAAAGACGCTGGCTCTCCCGGCGCGCCTCGTTGGCCCGGTAGGTGGCGTTTGCAAAAGTGACGAAAAAGAAGAAACCGCCCAGGAATACCGGCAGGGTGATCATCGCCTCCAGCAGCGGCAGCCTGCCGACCAGCAGGGCGATCGTCAACACCACGAAGATCGCCAGCCAGAGATGGCCTTCGCGCCTGGATAGGGCCATGATGGCCTCGATCGCCAGCACGTAAAACCAGATCACGTAAAAGGTCAGGTTCGGATGCAGGATCAGCAGCCAGACCGTGATCCCGGTCTGGACGATCAGGTAAGGGTATGCAAAGCGCCGGACGTCCTGATACCGCAGGTAGGAATAGGTGATACTCAGGGAGATGAAGACCACGGTCAGGACCAGGACGGTCCAGCGGGTGGGCGATTCGTTGACAAAGACGATGATGGCACCCGGAATACCGATCGCCAGGATCGCGAACACGCCGGCCATCTGGTAAAGCCAGGTCTTGATCCGTTCCCAAAGGGTGCGTTCTGACATGAGGTTATCTTACTCCAAAGCGCGCTCGCCGCAAAAGCGCCTCGCGCAACGGGATTCCTGTCCGGAACCCGGCTATTGGGGCCGGCGCTCGAGGGCGATCACTCGTACCGGAAGCGCCATATGCCGATCAACAGGAAAATCAACCCGAAACCAATTAGTACGGCGACCTCCACGGCGACCGCTTCCAGGCCCAGTCCTCTGGTGATGATGTCGTGAAAGCCGCGCATCGCCCAGCCGGTCGGAAACACCTGGGAAAACTGCTGCATGTAGGGTGGGGTGATCTCGATCGGCCACCAGGCGCCGCCCAGTGCGGAAAGTGCCATCACGGAGATGGTCCCCGCGGCGTTGGCCTGGGCGGTGGTGCGGACAAGGGCGGCCACCATCAGCCCGAGGGCGGTGCCGGCAAACCCGTAAGCCAGCAGCATGGCGGCCAGCGCCAGCGGGGCCTGCCCCCAACTCACTCCGAATACGAACTGCCCGGCCAGCACCATCACGGCCATCTGGATCAACGCTCCCAGGAAGATGCCCAGCAGTTTTCCGGCCATCAAGGTCGTCCGGTTCATTGGCATGACCAGCAGGCGCCGGAGTGTGCCCTCATCGCGCTCGACCAGCAGCGAAGCGCCGCCCCCAAAGGTGAAAAACAGCACGTACATCACCAGCATTCCGGGAGAGGACTGGCTGGCGCCGTCCGGGATGGCTGCCCCCTGTGCAAGGCGGCTGACGGCCTCCGCCTGCACGGCGATCGGTGCGCCCAGCGCCCATTCCCTCTCCGCCCGTTCAAAGGCTTCCAGCCTGTAAGCCGTTTCCTGAGACTCGCTGGCGGATTCCAGCAGACCCACCCGGTCGGCGGTGCCCACGGAAATTTCAGCGATCGCCAGCGATCCGGAGACCTCAGCCGCGGCCGCGTTGACAGCCTCAGCCATGATCTGGGCCTGAGCGATCTCATCGGCGCCCTGTCGCATGTCGAGCCCGGCGTCCTGCCCTGCCGTGATTTTTTCCCCAAAGTCCGCCGGAATCACAAGGATTGCACTGACATCCTGGTTTTCCAGGTTTGTTTCGGCGGTCTGCAGATCTGTGAGGTTCAGGTCGACGCTGGGGTTCTCCTCCAAACGGGATAGCAGGTGGGCGCTCCATTCGCTCTGGTCCAGGTCGACGGCGTCGAGCGGCCAGCTGGTCGGAATGTCCTCCGGGTTGGGCCCGCCGGTGATCGCCTGGCCGAGGACGAACGTAAACAGCAGCGGCATGGCCAGCGAAAAAATGAATACCGAGCGTGAGGAGTAGGTCGTTTTCAGGTACAGAAAGGCGATGGTGAAAATTTTCTTGATCATTTTTGCCTCGGGGTCAGCGCACGAAACGCCGGTTGAACAGCAGCAGGGCGAGGACGAAGAACAGCGCACCCAGCCCGAACAGGACGACGATATTAGGCATCACATCGAGGAGGGACTGCCCGAAGAGGGTCAGGTTGGTGAATCCCTCCATCGCCCAGCGGTTGATGGTGAGGCGGCTGACCGGGTTGAGCCAGGCGGGAATGGCGCGGAAGTCGATGAAGTTTCCGCCGAGGATGGCGAAGATCAGGGTGACAGCGGTCCCGACAACCCCGGCCTGGTTGTTGTTGCGGGCAAAAGCGGCCACCAGGGCGCCCAGGCTGGTCGAAGCCGCGACGGTGGCGACCACCATCAGCAGGATGCCGAGCGGCTCGGTGCCCCAATCGACATCGAAGACCAGCCCGGAAATGGCGACCAGCACGGCGAACTGCAGGATGCCGGTCATGAACACGCCGCCGATCTTTCCGAGCAGGATCTCGGTTCGGCTGGTGGGGGTGGTCATCAGGCGGTGCAGGGTGCCGTCGCGTTCCTCCTGGAGGATCGAGCGCGTGCCGTCGAACACGGTGAACATCAGGAAAAAGATCGCCATGCTCGGGACGAAATAATTGAGCAGGTTGAACTCCTGGCTCTCGCCGACCAGGCTTGTCGAGACTGTGATCCAATCGCGGGCTGCTTCGTTGCGCCCGAGGCGGTCATTTTCCGCCAGCAAAATGGACTCCAGGTCTTCCAGGTTCGCCAGAACGGGGTGCGTAACGGGCTGCGCCCCGGCCTGGGCGTCCGAGCCGAACCCGCTGGCGATCCCCAGGGCGATCGCCTCGACAATCGGCGCCGACAGGCTGCCCGGGGCTGGTACCACTGCGACCAGCCCGGCCACCGCCTCGCCCGTGCCCCCTTCCATCACCGCCTGGCTGAAACCGTCCTGCACCTGGATGATCGCTTCGGCATCACCGGTGGCCAGCTTTTCCTGGGCGGCATCCATGTCAGGTGCCGATTCCAGGGCGAACAGGCCTTCAAAATTCTGAGGATCAAACGCCGCTGCGACCGCAGCGCTGACCGGGCCGCGATCCTCGTTGACGAAGAGCACGGGGATGTCGGTCGTTTTGTCCAGCAACTGCTCTACGGCCACGACGTTTCCGAGCACCACCGTGCTGAAACCGCTGGCGATGCGCTGGACCACGCCGCGAATGATCCCCGGCGAGACGTTGGCCGTCGGGTCGGTGAATACCTCGACCAGGGTGGCCGTGCGGTTTTCGGAAACCTCGCCGTCTTCAAAGCTGCCGGTCAGCTCAGTACTGAAAATCGGGGGGATGTATACCACGCCTCGCACCTCCCCCAGCTCGACCTGTTCGACGCCCGCATCCCTGTCCGCCATTTCGGTAACGGTGAAAAGCGGCCGGATCCCCTCCCGGGTCTCCACCTCGATCTCGGTGATGATCGCTGCGAACTCCTGCCCCCATTCGCCCTGGTCGGCGTTGACCACGATCAGCGGGATTTCGAAGATCGGAGAGGCCGCCGCTCCCTGGCCGCCGAAGGCCAGCCCCATGACGAAGGCGATCAGCAGGGGGGCGGCGATCATCAAAATGATAGCGTTGCGGTCGCGGAATCGGACCAGGGTGTCTTTTACTGCAATGCTCCAGGCTTTCATGTCTCTCTCCAGTGGGCTGCGGGTCAGTCACGCAAGGCGCGGCCGGTCAGGTGCAGGAAAACCGCCTCCAGGTCGGGCTCCTGGATCTGCAGCGATTTGACATGCACGCCGGACCGGGCCAGGTGCCCGAGCACGTGGGGCAGGACGTCGTTGGCCTCATCCGCCTGCACGATCATGTGGCCGTTTTCTCCGTAGGCTTTCCGGACCCCCTCGACTTCCTGGATTACCTCGGCGCAGGCTTTGATTTCCAGGTCGCCGGTGTCCATGGTCATCTGGATGGTGTCGAATTCACCCACGGTGTTGGTCAACTCGGCCAGGGTTCCCTGGGCGATCAATTTCCCGTGGTCGATAATCCCGATCCGGTGGCTGAGCTCCTGGGCCTCTTCCATGTAGTGGGTGGTATACAGCACGGCCATGCCGAGCGCGTTCAGTTCTTTGACCGTGTCCAGGATGCGCCTGCGGCTCTGCGGATCGATGCCGACGGTCGGTTCGTCCATGAAGATGATTTTTGGCTGGTGCAGCAGGCCGACAGCGATATTCAGCCGGCGCTTCATCCCGCCGGAAAACGTATCGACTTTGTCCCCGGCGCGGTTTTCCAGCCCGGCTATCGCCAGCGCTGCCCCGACCCGCTCCTCAAGCCGCCTGCCTCCCAGGCCGTACATCTTGCCCCAGAAGTTCAGATTTTCGCGTGCGGTAATGGACGGATAGAGGGCGATCTCCTGGGGGACAACGCCGATCACTTCTTTGACCCGGTTGGGGTCGCCCACCACGGAATGCCCGTCGATGGTGGCGTCCCCGCGGGTCGGCGAGAGCAATCCGGTCAACATCGAGATGGTGGTGGTCTTGCCGGCGCCATTGGGTCCAAGCAGGCTGTAAATTTCGCCCTGGGCGATCTGGAAGGAGACGCCCTCGACGGCCTTGACTTCATCGAAGTGCTTGACCAGGTCGCGGGCGGTCAGGATGGGTGCGGTCATTTTGGGGTCCTTTGGTTGGATTACTGCTGGTAATTCTTGGAGTGAGAGATGATGGCAGCAGATTGCAGATAAAAATCGCAGATCGCAAATCGCAGATCGAGATCTGGGATCTGCGGTCTGCGATGGTTTCTACCGCCTGCGGAAAAGTATTCCCAGGCCGATGGCGATCAGCACCACGGGCCAGTAGCGCCCGATGAAGGACAGCACGTCCAGGGCCGGACCGCCGATCATCAGGCCGCCGCCAATAACGCCCATGATCCCAGCCGGCCACAGCGCCCACCACATGGTCTCATCGGTGAAAACCGCCGAGAGCAGGGTGATCAGGGCGAAGCCGCCGGCGAAGGCCAGCAGGAAGACCCCCGCCTCCGATTCGCCTGCAAGTTCAAAGCTGCCCATCAGATAGGTGCCGGCGCCGATGCCTGCCAGGATGCCACCGGGGATCAGCAGCCCGGCCGAGCGGGTCAGGATGCCCCAGGCCAGAAAAATGGCCGCCAGCGCGGGCAGCACCAGGGCGCCCATGTTGAAATTGACGAATTCATTCACCAGCCACAGCACCCCCAAGGCGATCAGGAACAGGCCGCTGATCACACCGCTGCGACGTTCGCGCTTCTGGACATCAGGCTGGATTTCTTTATGCATTTCTACGTTCATCACGATCCTCCGTTGCGGATGGTTGTTTGGTCTGTCAAGTTGACCATAGTGTATGATTTGCGGGTCATATGCCGTAGTGCCGGAAGTCACCTCCTGGTCACATGACCTGGTGGGAAGGAGCCTGGATGAAACTCGGATTTGTCATGCCCCCGGATGACCCATCCCGGACCGTTGCGCACGCCGTTGAAGCCGAACAGCGAGGCTGGGACGGGTTCTTTCTGTCCGATTCGATGTGGTCGCTGGACCCCTGGATCTGCCTGGCCGGGGCTGCCGTGCGGACGGAGCGCATTCGCCTCGGCACGCTGCTCTCGCCGCTCTCCGCCATGCGCCCCTGGAAGCTGGCCGCCTCCGCCGCCACCCTGGACCGGCTCTCCGGGGGGCGCGCCATCCTGACGGTCGGTATGGGCGCCCCGGACACCGGATTTGCGGATTGGGGCGAGGCAGTCGACCTGAAAACTCGCGCCGAGCTGGTGGATGAGGGGCTGGCACTAATGCGGGCAGTCTGGCGGGGAGAGCCCTTCACTTTTTCCGGCAAACATTACCGGGTCCAGGCGCAACACCTGCCGATGCCGCCGCCCAGGCCGTCGAACGGGGAAGGGGTGCGGCTGTGGGTTGTGGGGGCCTGGCCGCGGCCCAAGTCGATGCAACGGGCCCTGGAGGCAGATGGGTTGGTGCTTTACGTCAAGCCGAAGGGGGAAAATGGGCGAGCCCCGGTGACGGATGACGTGCGCGCGGTGCATGATTGGCTTAATGCGCGCGGCAGCCGGGCGGAGATCGTCGTCGAAGGGCAGACTCCCGGGGACGATCCCCACCAGGCCACACAGATCCTGGAGGGTTGGCGCGAAGCAGGGGCTGCCTGGTGGATCGAGTCCTGGTGGGGCGACCCGGCAGAGCGCCTGGCTCGCCTCCGCCAGGGACCGCCCTGAGTACAATCGAAGGGCCCATCTTCACATCCTGGTTTTTATACGGGCAGAAAACGCCCTGCATGCTGGCGATTTCCAGCGGAGCCATCCCCGATCTCCTGAGCGGGCGGATTTCGGGGCTATAATCAAAGCGACGGCCGCCATCCGGCCAGGCCGTCGCACCAGATTCCGGGAGGAAGTCCAATCGTTCCGCCGTTCATCGACACATGCAAACCGCGGGCACACCCGCTTTCCGGCTGAAGAGGGCAAGTTCAGATGCTGCGCATTGAGCGCTGGGAGCCCGGCCAATCCCGCTGGCCGGAGTACGAAGCCTTTCTGCGAACCGCGGGAGAGCTCCCGGTTTACGAGGGTATTGCGGCCCAAGAACCCCTTTCCGCCGCTGTTTTCTTTTCGCGGGGACCACGAGCGGGCCAGGGACTACACCCGCCAGGCGCTCGAACTGGGCCAGCGCATTAAAAACCCGTGGATAATCGCTATGGGCAAGTTTCTGGAAGGGACCATGCACATCCAGAGCGGCGATATTGCGAGCGCCAGGAACAGTTTTGGCCAGGCGGCCGGCCTTTTCCAGGCCGCCAAAGACGCCGGGTTTGTCCATATCGCCCACAGCGAAGAAGCGCATATGCCGCAAGTTGGGCGAAAACGAGCAGGCACGCCGGATTTACTCAAAAACCATCCCTTTTTTCTCGGAAACGACTGGGGGCGCCACGGCCCACCAGTTGGATGCTTCGCCTTCCTGGACCTGGAAGCTGGAGAATTCGGGAGGGCTGCACAGCTGCTCGGGGCTGCGCAAGCCATCCGCGCCCCCAATCCGGGTTTCCATCGCTAAGTTGTTGAACAGCGTGAGTTTGAAATAGCTTTCGAGCGGCTGTCTGTGGAGATGGGCTCCGAAGCGTTCGACCGGGCCTTCGAGCGGGGAAGCCATTTGGCGGTCGAGGAAACCATCGACCTGGCCCTTGGAGAAGAATTATGAGCGAACTGCTGACATTCCTGTTCACCGATCTGGCGGGCAGCACACGCCTGTGGGAGGGGCACCCGGAAACGATGAAAGCGGCCATGGCCCGGCATGACCAGATCCTGAAGGATTCGGTGGCGGCGCAGGGAGGCAGGGTGGTCAAGACCACCGGCGACGGGCTGCATGCGGTTTTCGAGTCCGCCTCGGCTGCCGTTTCTTCTGCGCTGGAAGGGCAGCGGGCCATCCTGGCTGAGGAATGGCCGCCGCCCGTTGGACAATTCAAGGTGCGCATGGGTCTGCACACCGGCGAATCGCAGGCCCGAGGGGGCGATTACTACGGCACGACGGTCAACCGGGCGGCGCGGGTGATGTCCAGCGCCCATGGCGGGCAGGTGCTGCTCTCCTCCGCCTGTGCCGGCCTGGTGCGCGAGACGTTGCCGGAGGGGGCCAGCCTGATGGACCTGGGCGAGCACCGCCTGCGCGACCTCTCCCGGCCCGACCTGCTATACCAGCTGTGCCACGAATCCCTGCCGGACTCATTTCCGCCGCCCAAATCGCTCTCGGCCTACAAGCACAACCTGCCGGTACAGCTGACCAATTTCATCGGCCGGCAGAAGGAGTTAACCCAGGTGCGAGAGGCTTTGGTCGGCAACCGGCTGGTCACCCTGCTCGGCCCGGGCGGCACCGGCAAGACGCGCCTGATGATCCAGGCCGGGGCGGAGGTCGTGCAGGACTACCCCGACGGAGTCTGGCTGGTGGAACTGGCCGCGCTGACCGATCCGGCCCTGATCGCCGAGCGGGTGGCGGCGGCTGTGGGGGCCCAGGAGCAGCCCGGACGGCCGATGGAGGCTGCGCTGGGAGATTTCTTGCGGCGCAAAGAAGCCCTGCTCCTGCTCGACAACGTCGAGCACCTGGTGCGCGAGAGCGCCGGCCTGGCTGAATTCCTGCTGACGCACTGCCCGCAGCTGAAGATTCTGGTTACCGGGCGAGAGGCGCTCTTTATCGGCGGGGAGGTCACGCTGCAGATCCCCTCCCTCGACCTGCCGTCCGAGGCGGAGGCGCATGAACCCGAAGGGCTGCAGGCCTGCGAATCCGTGCAGCTCTTCCTGGCCCGGGTGCGCAGCGCCGTGCCGGATTTCCGCATCACGATGGAAAACGCCCCGGCGGTGGCGGAGATCGTCCGGCGCCTGGACGGTATCCCGTTGGCGCTCGAGCTGGCCGCGGCGCGCATGCGGATGATGTCTGCTGCGCAGATCGCTGCCCGGCTGAACGACCGCTTTCGCCTGCTGACCGGCGGCAGGCGCACCGCCATGGCCCGCCAGCAGACCCTGCAGGCGCTGATCGACTGGAGCTGGAACCTGCTTGAGGCAGATGAAAAGATACTGTTGGCCAGGCTGTCGGTCTTTTCGGGCGGCTGGACTTTTGAAGCCGCCGAGGAAATCTGCGGCTTCGACGGCCTGGATGTGTTTTTTGGGCTGGAGGGCCTGGTGAACAAGTCGCTGGTGGCCGTCGAGCGTGCTGAAGAGGAAGCGGTGCGCTACCGGTTGCTGGAGAGCATCCGCCAGTACGCCCGCGATCGGCTGATCGACCTGGAAGAGAGCCAGGCGCTGCGAGACCGCCACGCCGGGTACTACGCTTCCCTGGCCGAGCAGGCTGACGAGCACATCAACGGGCGCGAAATGATGGTCTGGGTGCGGCAGCTGAAAGCGGAAAAAGACAATTTTCGCGCCGTGTTGGACTGGACGCTGGAGGAGCAGCCGGAGCTGGCGCTGCGGGTGACGGGCGTGCTGCGGTACCATTTTGCGTTCTGGATGGCGCCCAGCGAGGCGAAATCCTGGCTGGAAGCGGCGGTGGCATCCGGGCGCCCGGCCTTCGAGCGCGGGGATTTTTCCGAAAACCCGGCGGTTTTCATAAAATCTTTGATCGGGCTGGTGAGTTTATCCGGAATCCAGGGAGATGTGACCCCCGCCCTAAATTTAAAGGAAGAGGCCAGGGCGATCGCCGATGAGGCCGGTGAGATACGCCTGATGGTTGGGGCTACGGTCGTCGGGGGTCTGCGGGTGATATTTCAACCGACACCTGAGCTTGTCAGCCAATTGGAGGATGCGATCCGCATCAGCCGGAAACACGGGTATCGCACCGAGCTGTATTTTGCCTTGGGCACCCTGGGCTATGCGTATATGCTGCAGGGCAAAACACAAAAAGGGGCAACCCTGGTGAAAGAGGGTGCCCGTATTGCAAAAGCGATCGGCAACCCGATGGGCGAGGCCGTAACGCTGGCAGCCCAGGCTGGCATTGCGCGCTACAGTGGAGATCTGGAAAGTGCAAAGGAACTCCAGCTTGAAGTGATTGACCATTACGAAGCGGTGGGACATGTGGCCGGGGTGAACACCGCTCGCAGCGCCCTGGCGCACATCTTGCGTGA
>JBFKII010000021.1:0-24044 GCA_041632295.1 Anaerolineales bacterium
AGCACGGCGACGATCGTGCCGAGGACCAGCGCCACGACAAAGAAGGTGACCGCAGCCGAAACCCCCATGCGGAACTCGACCGGGTACTGCTCCTGGAGCGACCGGATGCCGCTGCGCATCTGGCGAAAGGCGTCATCGACCTTTTCGGCGAAAGTATCGCCCTCCAGTCCCTGCCATTCCTCCGGGGTCTGGATGCCTGGCTGGTTCCCCTGCCCGTTGCCGATGCTGTAATTGCTGCTGTTCCCGAAATCGTTGCTCCCGGCTGCCAGCGCCAGGATAAAACCGAAGACCCACAGCATCCTGTATGCCCACAGGATATGCCACGAACGTCCCAGAATTTTTTTGATGTCCAACATCGCATACACTCCTTGTTCTCGTATCCGAGCGATCAAACGATTTAGCCGGTTTGTCAGTCTCGGTGAATCAAACCTGTTTCCTGTGTGGGACTTTCCTTCTGGCGCAGCCACCAGGCAAACAGCCAGCCCAGGTAGGCCAGTGCAACTGCCGCCTGCGGGAGCAGGGACCGCACCAGCCGGGCGACGAACAGATTGGCGTCGCTCAAACTGGCCAGGGCCACGCGCCCCGGCGCGCCCAGCAGGTCCCCGAACAGCCGGGTTGCGCTAGCAAACCAGTCCATCTGGAGCGGACTGCCCCCCAACCAGGCCAGCTGCCCGTTGAAGAGGCCGGAACCTGCCGCCAGTGAGACCACCGAGCTGAGCGCGTAGGTGGTCCCGATGAACACCCAGACGGCCAGCAGCCCAACCGGCACCAGCCACCAGCTGAATTCGATCACGGTGCGCGGGCCCTGCGGTTCAGGGCGCCGCGGCAGGTGCAGCGCCAGGTTGGCGGCGAAGCGCTCGGTGGGCAGAAATTCCGCCTCGGGCGGGCTGGCCACCAGCAGGGCGGAAAGGCTGCGGATCGCATCCAGCTCCGCCCGGCAGTCTGGGCATTCGTCCAGGTGCCGCTCCATACGGCGCAGGCGGGCGCCGCGCAGTTCGCCGTCATGGTATGCGCCAAGCCAGCGGGTGAGATGTTCACTCATATGCCATCTCCGTTTGGTTGAAATGTGCCTGCAAAGCATCTCTCAGCAGGCGGCGGGCGTAATTCAGGCGGGACATGACCGTGCCCAGCGGAATATCCAGCGCCTGGGCGATCTCGCGGTAGGAGAGTTCGCCGTATTCGCGCAGCACCAGCACCGAGCGGCTGGCTGCCGGCAGCGCCAGGATGGCGCTTTGCACGGCGGCCGTGCGTTCTTTTTGTAAAAGAGCGCCCTCCGGCCCAGCCTTGGGGTCTGCCAGCGGCAGGCTCTGGTAGTCTGGGCCGGCGGTTTTCGCTTCGCGGCGCAGGGCGTCGAGGGCGGCGTTGACCGCGATGCGGTAGAGCCAGTTGCGCAGCGAAGTGCCCGCATGAAAATTTTGAAGGTTCAGCCAGGCCCGGATGAAGGCCTCCTGAGCTGCATCCTGCGCCAGCTCGGGGTCGCCGCACATGCGGTAGATGACCTGGATGACGCCGGCATGGTGCCGGCGGACCAGTTCTCCGTATGCGCTGCGGTCGCCGTTTTGGGCTTGTGCGATCAGCGCCGCTTCGGCTTCCGGGTTGGGAAAGGCCACGAAAGGTTCCTTGGTTTGCTGCGTTTCTGTAGGATTAACGAAATTCGGGTTGGTTTTATTCGGTTTTCCCCGGTCTGGGCGGACAAAAACGGGCGCGCCATGCGAGCCCCGTGCTTTGAACCCTATCTGCGCGCAGCGAGCGTCAGGTTCAGGTCGCACCGCGCCTGCACGGTCACCCCCTACGGCGCTGGGTAGACCTCCACCTCGCGCCAGGCCACCCAGGAGGGGCTCTGGGTGGTGAGGATGCGCAGGGTGCGGATTCCTGTCCAGGGGGATTCCGGGGCAACTTCCAGTAAGTCGCCTTCTTGCGTATAGCCACTAAATTGGTGCAGCAGCTGCAGGGCTTCCCCTGGCGCAGCGCCCCATACCTGGTGGACGGTCTCACCGGCTGGGAACTGGCCCACCACCAGGCGCAGCAGGCCGATGGTCCGCGGCTCGCCCAGGTCGATCTCGATCCACTGAGGGGCGTCCGCGCCGGCGCCCCACTGGGTCGGCTGCCCGTCGACGGCGAATTCGGGCGGCTCTTCAGCCAGCCAGCGTGAGGCCCGCACCCCTGCGTTCAGCGCCAGGTTGGAGGGCGGTAGCAGAACGGGATCGCACAGGTCGGGTATGCCGGCGGCGGAGAGCCCTGCCAGCAGCTCCCCTTCGCCGTCCAGCAGGCCCCAGGTGGCATCACCGATGGCCTCCGGCGCCCGGTACAGCCCCCAGTAAATGAAACCGTCGAAACCCACCTGGCAGGACTCGCCGATCCAGCCCTGCACGGCGCGCAGCCCCGATTCGGAAGAGGGATAACGGTCGATGAAAGCTCCCACCTCGCCCAGGATCACCGGTTTGGACTCAAAACCCGTCAGGCCGAAGTTGTCAGCCACGGCCTCGAATGAGTCCTCGCCCGGATAAGCGTGGAAATCGAAGAAGTCGAGGGCGGCCGCCTCCAGCAGCGGGGCTGTCTCGACGTAGCGGAAATCGCCCTGGCGAAGCGGGTTGGGGTAATCGGGCACGAAAAAGCCCATCGTGACCAGGCCGTTGGGGTCGTATTCCAGGATGATTTCTCGCAACTGCTCGATGTAGTGCACCATGCTGTCAACCGCCATGCGGCGGTGCTCGGCCGGGTCGGAGAGGTCGTAGGTCTCCCCATTGGCGGTCGTGACCAGCCCGGAACTGAGCGAGAAAGGCGGGTCGGTATAGAAGTACCACTGCTCGTTCAGCAGCGACCAGCCCAGCACGGACTCGAATGGCGCCGCGCGGGCCGCCAGCCCGGACATCAGGTCGCGCCAGTACGCCCGGCCCGCTTCCACCCCGGCTGGGGTCAGGTAGTGAGCATTGCGGTAGGGGCCGAACTGTTCGTTCACGGCCGCGTCCACCATCGCCCAGTAACCGCCCTGGGCGGGCAGGTCGTTGGAGGTCAGCAGCAGGAAAATCCCGGCCTCTTGGGCCAGGTGCATGGCGGCGGCGATGTTGTCGAGGTAGGCCGGGTTGAGCCCGGGACCGTTCGATCTGCCGGCGCAGTTGGACCCGCTGCTGCAGCTGTCCAGGAAAATGCGGACGGTGTTGTAGCCGTTTCGGCGCAGCAGGTCGAAATCCGCCGCCACGCGTTCGGGGTCGAAGGTGCCGACTTCGAAGAAGCGGTCTTCCAGGCCGCCGCCGGCAGGGATGATCCAGAAATAATTGGCCCCGCGCGGGACAAAGCTTTCGTTTGTGCGCGTGTCGTAGAACTCCGCCCGGCCGCTGGTGAGCCGGATTTGGATCGGATGCTCGGTTGGGATTTGGATGGTTGGGGTCGGACTGGGGGCAGGGGGTGCCGTGGGAGCTGGAGCGGCTGTGGCCTGGATGGCAGCCGCTGCCGTGGCGGTAGGCTGCGGTGTGGGGGAAAGCGCCCCCGGAAAAGGGAAGCTGCAGCCGGTAGCGGCCAGCAATAGCAGGAGTGTCAGCAGCGTGGAGGCGCGCACGGGCTAATTATACGGAAGATTGAAGGAGTGACTGTCACCTTAAGGTGACAGTCACTGTTGTGAATAAATTCACAATAACTGGGGTTCCAGAAAAATCATACGTCCATCGGGGGCTCGTCCAGCATTTCTTCCAGCGTCCAGGGATGAGGCTCGTCGAACCAGCTTCCGTAGATTGTGTCGTACGTGCCGTCCTCCAGGATGGCGCGCAGGGCCTGGTTGATGTCGTTGCGGAATTCGTGCTCGCCAGGCCGCACCCCCATGGCAAATGGCTGGCGCTGGAGAAAGTCGCCGGCGACCTGGAGGGAAGGATCTTCCGCCGTTTGTATCAGCAGCAGGATCCAATCATCGAAATAGGCGTCTGCCTGCCCTTCAAGGAAAGCCGCCAGCGCCTCGCCTCCTGTTTCAAAAGGCACCTCGACGACTTCGACGCCGCTGGTTGCCGCCTGTGCCCGCACCAATTCCTGTACCGCGCTGCTCTCAATCACACTCACCAGCTTACCATCCAGGTCCTCGAAGGCGGTGATCCCTCCATCTTCCCGCACCAGCATGCGAACGCCGCCGATGAAATATGGGTCGCTCCACAGGGCCACCTGGTTGCGGGAAATGGTGTGCACAACGGTGCGCACCAGCAGGTCGACCTGGTCCTGCTCAAGTGCGCTGAAGCGCTCGCCGGAGGAAAGACCGACCCACTCGATCGCCACCTGGTCGTCAAACATCCACTCGACCATCGCCTCGGCCAGCTCGACCTCAAAACCGCTGTAGCCCCCTTCGACGATTACGAAAGGCGGTAGCGAATTGGGACGTGTGCCGATGCGGATGACTCCCCGCTCCATGATCTGGCGGGCGAGCTCAGAATTAAATTTGTTTGCAGGCACGTTGGTGGGAGGCGTGGTCGGCTCCGGGACGGGCGTGTCCGTCGGGTTGGGAGTGGGCTCGATCGCCTGCGTGGCAGGCGGGGGCGCCGTGTTGGTGGGTTGTGGCGCATTTGGCTGGGCCGTCGGGCTAACGGCGGTCGTGCTACAGGCCACCAGGAAAAAACATATCAATGTGAGGGCCAAAAAGCCCGCTTTGCGTGGCAACATGGTCGCCTCCTATTGGGATGTAACAGGAAGTAGGAAGACAACGCCAGGTTGCTTTCCTGGCGTTGCCTTGTTTGAGAGTATTGGGAGGCTCAGCCTCCGTTTGTGGGCGGTTCGATATCGTAACCCATCTGCATCATCCACCTGACATTGTCATCAACACCCCAGCCTTCCACAATTTTCCCGTCTTCGAATTTGTAAAAGGCGCTGGAGGGCCATACCGCGGACCTCTCAAACTCGCTGTTGGCGCCCTGCTGGGTGACCAGGCAGGCCACCAGGTCATCTTCTTCGACCATGGCTTCAACGTTAACTTCCAAATCGGGCCAATCGCGTGTCAGGGACTTCTTAAAGCTCTCTATCAACATGTCGTAGGGTATTTCGGAACCAGGTACCAGGCCGCGGGTCACCGGGATATCAAGGGTTTGCTCACCACGCTTGACCCGCACTGTGACCTGCGTGCCGATCTCCCCCCAGCCCCAGGGCGAATTTTTCAGCGTCTGATAGCCTTCCCAGGTGTGGGTATCGTCTTTCGCCATCAGGATCTCATCTCCGACTTCCAGATTGCCGTCCGCCGGGCTGCCCGGCACGACGGCAGTGATCACGAATTTATCCCCGGAAGACGAATCCCAATTCACGCCCATTCCGACAAATGGAAAGGTGTGATACACGAAAGATTTGCTGAAATATGTATCGATCAAGTCGAGGCGTTTCTCGTTGACCACTTTGGTAAAGTAATCGCGCACGACCTGTTTGTTGGACAACATTTTTTCCTCCACTTCGCCTTAATACGGGCGTAAAAAGCGCAGGACCGGATCTTCTGGACCCTGCAGTCGAAATAGAAAGTCAGCTTTCATACATACCCTCCTGGGATTGTGTATTTCATCACCCCGTTTTGGACTTTTTCTGCTGGATGGTCGAATCCGAAGAAAAGTCCACCACCCGTTACGCCGGAGTGGTGATCCTGCCGCCGCAGGCAGCGGTCGTAAAGTTTTTCCCTCCCAAAAGAAAAATACCGCCGACAGAAAGCTGCCGGCGGCCCGTAGTTTGAATGAATGTATGAGGGGTTGTATTCCCCTGTCCCGCCAATAATGGATGCTGTTTTGTCTATTCGGTTCCGTTCATTATAGCATGCCGGTTGCCGGAATCCAAATGCCTCGGGCAATTTCTCCCCCGGCGTATAATGGTGTGCGACCGTGAACTCCATCCCAAAGACAGGACGTGTGTGGACCTCTCTCAGGCCGATGACACCACATTGCTGCAGCTGATCGAGCAGCACAGGGCGGATGCCTTGGGCACCCTGTACGACCGCTACGGCCGGCTGGTATTCAGTGTGGCTTTCCGGATCACCAATGACCCCCTGACGGCCGAAGATATCTGTCAGGATATTTTCCTGCGGGTCTGGCAAAAAGCCGATATGTTCCGGGGAGAACGCGGTACGGCGCTGACCTGGCTGGCGCGCATGGCACGCAACCGGGCCATCGACGTTCTGCGGCGCGAAAGCGCCCGGCCGGAAAAGCACAGCGTCAGCTGGGCACATGTCGGCCGGGATCCGGTTTCCCAGGATCTCGATCTGGAGGAACAGGCGCACCTGGCATTGGAAAAGCATCGGGTGCGCTCCGCCCTCGCAGCACTGACCGAAGAGCAGCGCCAGACGTTGGCACTGGCGTATTTCCAGGGCCTGTCTCACCGCCAGATCGCCAGTGCGCTGGACCAACCGCTGGGGACTGTTAAATCTCGCCTGCGGTCCGCCATGCAGCGCCTGCGGGAGGTATTGTAAATGAACGATTTTTCCGGTCGCCAACCGGGGGGATCGATGAGCGATCCGTCTCACGACCAGATCCGTGACCTGATCCCCGCTTATGCGCTGAACACCCTGGAACCGGTGGAAGCGCGCCAGGTGGAGCAGCACCTGGCCGGCTGTGCCGCCTGTCGCGAGGATCTGTATGCCTATCTGGCCGTGGCGGACGCGCTGCCGCTGGCGGTCCCGGAGGCCGATCCCGGAGGCGGGTTGAAGGACCGGATCCTGGCCAGCGCCCGCCCGGCCTCCATTTCTGCACCCGGCCCGCGTTGGCAGCGGACCTGGCAGGCAGCTATCCTGCTGGGGATCCTGATCCTGGGCCTGTCCACCGCCTTCCTGTGGATCCGGTTGACGCAGGTCGAGCAGCGGATCCCGGCGCCGCGCCAGTTTTTCCTGACCGGCACTGCGTCCGCCCCGCGGGCCCAGGGGGTCATTCTGGTGAGCAGTGACTCGCAAAGTGCAACCCTGATCGTTGAGAACCTGCCAGACCTGGGCGGGGAGCAGCAGTATCAACTGTGGTTGATTCGAGACGGTCAGCGGGTCAGCGGAGGGGTGTTCTCCGCCGGGCCGGATGGCTATCAGAGCGTGCGTATCGCCGCTCCGCGGCCTCTGTGGGATTATTCCGCTTTCGGGATCACCATCGAACCGGCTGGCGGCAGCCCCGGCCCGACCGGTGAGCGGGTGCTGGAACATAACCTGTAGCTTTCCCGGTCCTGCGCGACGGTCCTTTTCTCTTTTCCAACCTGGTTAATCCAACCGGCCTTCCCCTGCGTATTGTATTATGTTGGAGCGATCCGGCGGGGAGGCAGGAAAGTCCCAAAAAGCCGAAAAGGCTGAATATACCTGGAACAGGAGAGAAAAAATGAAAAAAGCTTCATTGGTAACGCTGCTCGCCCTCGTCGGGCTGCTGCTTCTGGCAGGAACTGCCCTGGCCCAGCCCAGTAATTTCCGCGCCCACCTGACCGGTGACCAGGAGGTGCCCTCCGTCGTTACGAATGCCGTCGGGCAAGCCGTATTTCGATTCAGCGCTGATGGCACGGCCTTGCATTACCGCCTGATCGTCGCCAACATCGATGACGTGGTCGCTGCGCACATCCACTGCGCCCCTGCCGGGGTGAACGGCGGCGTTGGCGTGACGCTGCATGCCGGACTGGTGTCCGGCCCGGTGGATGGTGTGCTGGCTGTGGCGACGATTACGGCGCCCGACGCCGGCAACGGCTGTGGTTGGGCCACCCTGGCGGATGTGGCCGGCGCCATGCAATCGGGGGATGCGTATGTCAACGTCCACACCGTCAACGTCGGGTCCGGAGAGATCCGCGGGCAGGTGCGCTGATAAAATAGGAATTCATAAGCGTGGGCTGGCTTCGCGAGAACAGCCCAGAAATGGCAGGCCGCCTTCCACGAAGGCGGCCTGTTTTTATTTTGATGGTTCCTGTCCGGGGGATTTGGACGCGCACTGGAGGAGGGTAAAAAGGGGAGTGACTGTCACCTTAAGGTGACAGTCACTGGTGTGAAACTTTTCACAACCTGGTCCGAGCCAGGTGTGCGGCCTCTCAGCCGGCTTGAGGCAGCCACTCCGGCCGAAGGTGGCGAGATGCCTGAAAGTAGGCTTTGGAACTCGATCCGGGAGGGCCTGAACGATCTGCGGAATCACATACGCGCTCTGCACAAAAAACCTGCTTGTCTCGAATCTCGGCTTCATCTTCGCTTTTCGATGAAACCGGCCGGCTGGTTTACAAAACTGGCGGTCAAGCAGGTCTTGTCTCAGGCTGCAGCCGCCTGCCCTGCAGGTCGACCAGCTGGGATGTGCAGTGCGGGCAGCGCACCGCTTTGTCGGCGACTTCCTCCTGGCAGAAGGGGCAGCTGCGCGTCCCGGGCTCAGACTTCTGCTTTTTTTCCGCCTCCTGCTCCTCATCGAATAGATCCTGCAGCCGGGTCATCGCTCGAATGGCGAAAAAGATAACCGCCGCGATAATCAGAAAACTGACCACGTTGTTGATGAAGATGCCGTAATTCAGCGTCACCGCGCCGGCCTCCTGGGCTACCTCCACCGTGGGATAAGGCGGCAGCGCCTGGTTGCCCTCCCGCAGCACAATAAATAGGTCCTCGAAGTCGACGTTGCCGAGAACCAGCCCGATTGGCGGCATGACGACATCGTCGACCAACGATTTGACTATCGTGCTGAACGCGCCGCCCACGATGATGCCAACGGCCATGTCCACCACGTTGCCTCTGAGAATGAATTTTTTGAAATCTTCCGCAATTTTTGCCATTGCTCCACTCTTTGTTTGATTTTTACTCCCGAATTCTTGCCAGGCTGTGTTCACACCCGGCCAAAGGCCGGAATGTACCATGCGAGGGTAGCCGGGTCAAGTTTACGACGACCGGCTGCTCCGCAGCCAGAGCACAGCGAAAATGGCGAACGCCAGCCCTACCCAGCCTGCCCAGTAGTCCAGCGGCCCCGGAAACAGGGCGGGGCTTTGCAAGGACTGCCTGCGCTCGGCCAGCTCATCGACAAAGGCCGCCGCGGCCTCCAGATTGTCAACCTGTGGGATGTCCAGGGTGACCGGCGCCAGGCGCAGGCCGCGCACGCGCTGCCAGGCGATCAGCTGCAGGCGCTCCCCATCCAGCTCCGCCCACAGATCGCTGAGGTGAATTGGGCCGGAAAGCGCCTCGATCAGTTTCAAGGTGATGGGCGTGGCCTGGCTGGCAAGCTGGGCCCCTGCTTCCTGCCAGGCATCTACTGCGTCGCCCAGCGCGGCCAGCTGGTCCCACATTCCGGTCAGGTTGACACGGGCAAAGCGTGGGTACAGGGTGATCGTGACGACACTCGCCGGGTTTTGTGCGTCGCGAGCGGTGTACGTATAGGTCTTGGCCATTTCGAGCTCCTTTCTCGGTTGCCGGAAGGTGATATTCTATAATGGATTCCCCCTGCCAGCCCCCAACGGGTATGGCCGGTCCCCGATACAACGGTTCCTATCGGCGAGAATCGGCCCATTGATGAGTTTCGTAACGTTTCCCAAACGTTCGATGGCTACACTGTAAAAAAAAAGGTGCTGCTATGCGCTTGAGAATTTCCAAAATCTCACGTTGGGCCTACGGCCTGTCCGCGGCGCTATTCCTGGCAGGCGTTGTGGCTCAGGTGTTCCTGGCCGGCCTGGCGGTGGTCGCCCGGCGCGGCGGTTGGAGCGCGCACGTCGATCTCGGCCACTCGCTGGGTCTGCCGCTGATCCTCATGCTGCTCACCATGGTTCCGGCCGGGCTGCCGGCGGGCGCCCGGTGGATGACGGCCGCGCTTTTTGTGGTCTACGCGGTCCAGGCCAATGCCCTCGTCATTCTGCGGAACAGCCTGCCGGCACTGGCTGCCCTTCACCCGGTGCTGGCCCTGGCCGACTTCCTTCTTGCCCTCAAGCTGGTGGAGGTCGCTTTCCGGTTGCTGGCCGGCAAGCCGGTTGCCGGACCCGCCGATCCGCTTCGGGGCGGCCGGGACTTGATGCAGGAGACCTGAGCCGGTGCTGAGGAAAGCCTTTCGTTTCATCTACCTTGCGGCAAGCTGGTTGTTCCTCGTTGGCGTGGCCTACCAGATGTACACCGCCGGACTGGTGGCGGTCGCCAAGACAGCCAGCTGGCGCCAGCACGCCGAGATGGGTTTCGTCCTGCTGTTTCTGGCCCTGCTCCAGCTGCTGCTGATTTTCCCGGCGCGTTTGCCGAAACCGGCAGGCTGGGTCAGCGCCGCCGCTTTTGTCACCATCATGCTGCAGGTGCTCGCCCTGTTCGACCGCACTTCGGCCCTCTCCGCCCTGCACCCCGTCTTCGGGCTGCTTCTTTTCGCGCTGGCATGGTGGCTGGGTCGGGCCGCCTACCGGGCGGTGCGGGCGCCCCGGGAGGATCGGTCCTCCAGCGAGGCGGCGGATGCGTAAAAAGTGGTTCTTCGGCCTGGGCCTGCTGGCGATACTGGCGCTGCCCTTCGCCCTGGCGTACTTCCTGGTCGAGGGGAGTCTCAACCGGACCTACACGCTGCCTGAAGAAAGCCTGCCCGTTGACGGATCGCCCGGGCAGGTGGCGCGCGGCGAGCACCTGGTCACTGCGCTCCTGGGCTGCACGGACTGCCACGGGCCGGACCTGGGCGGCAAGATGCTCTACGACGATGCCCTGTTCGGCCAGATCGCCGGCAGCAACCTGACCGGCGGTTCCGGGGGAGTCGGCGCGGCCTACAGCGACCTGGACTGGGAGCGCGCTATCCGCCACGGATTGGACTACCAGGGCGATCCCTTGATTTTCGTCATGGCCTCGTATTACGCCCGGCTGTCGGATGACGATGTGGCGGCCATGATCGCCTACCTGAATCAGCTGCCTCCGGTCGACCGCCAGCTCCCGGCAACCACCATCGGCCCGCTGACCCGCTTTTTTATCCTGACCGACCCCGCACTGCTTCCAGCCCAGGTGATCGACCACGACCACGGGCCGCTGGAGGCCCCGCCTCCGGGCGTGACGGCCGAGTACGGCGCTTACCTGACCACCGCCTGCACGATCTGCCACGGGCCGGATTTTTCCGGCGGCCTGTTCGTCGGCTCGGGGCTGAACCTGACTCCGGGCGGCGACCTGGGCGGCTGGACGGAAGCGGATTTTCTGGCCGCATTGCGCACCGGGCAGGTCCCGGAGGGCTGGGAGCTGGACGAGGAAAAGATGCCCTGGAAGCGCATCCGCCAGCTGAGCGATGACGAGCTACGCGCCATCTGGCTCCACCTGCAGTCGCTTCCGGCCGTTCAGACCACGCCTGTGGAAAAGCCTTGACCCCCTCAATGGTTCCTTTGGAAGCCGCCCCCCGGATCCCCGCCCGGTTCCACGGCCTGGTACAGGTCTTATGGTGGGCGTTGGCGCTGACCGCCTTCGGATTGATAATCGGCGGAATCCCCACACGCTACCTCGAGGTCCAGGCGCATTTCCAAAACGAGCGCAGCTTGCAGGAGTTGAATATCGCGCCGGGGAGTGCAGCCCTGTTCTTCCTGCTCTCCAATCTGGCGGTCGTTTCGGCCCACAACCTGCTGGCCTGGTTCCTGTTCCGGCGACGTCAGGATGACCCAGTCGCCCTGTTTGTTTCGTTCACTCTGGTCTCCAACGGGGCGATCCTGCCGCTTTCGCTGTTCTACGCCGGCGGGGCCCCGTTCCCCTGGGTGCGCCTGCTGGTGGACGCCGTGATTTACACCGGGCTGGTGTCGAGCGTGGTGCTGCTGTTCATCTTTCCCGATGGGCGCTTCGTGCCCCGCTGGACCCGTTTTCTGTCCGTGCTGTGGGTGGTCTTTGCCCTGGCATTTCTGGTCAGCGCGCCCGGCTTCCCGACCTGGCCGCGGGCGCTGCAGGCCGGAGGTATCCTGGTGATGCTGGCCTGGGTGGCAAACGGGGTCTACGCCCAGGTCTTTCGCTACAACCATGTCTCCTCTTCCGTGCAGCGGCAGCAGGCCAAGTGGGCGCTGGCTGGCCTGGTGGCCGCGGTCTTGGGACCGTTCCAATACGTTTTGCCCTTTGTCATCCTGCCTTCGCTGGCCGGTGGGGAGGTGCCCAATATTTTCTACCAGCGGGTCGGAGCCAGCTTTTTCACATACTCGTTTCTGATCGACCAGTCGGGCGAGATGCTCTTCCGCTTCGCGACCATCATCTTCCCGTTGTCTTTCTCGATCGCCATCCTGCGCTACCGGCTATGGGACATCGACATCCTGATCAACCGCACGCTGGTTTACGGCACGCTTTCCGCATTGCTGGCCGGCATCTATTTCGCCAGCGTGTTGCTGCTGGAAAACGTATTCCGTTCGATCAGCGGCCAGCAATCGCCGCTGGCGATCGTGATCTCTACGCTGGCGATCGCCGCGCTGTTCGTGCCGCTGCGATCCCGCGTCCAGACCTTCATCGACCGCCGTTTCTACCGCGACAAATACGATGCCCAGCAGACCCTGGCCCAATTTGCCGGCATCGTGCGCGACGAAGTAGACGTCAACGTGCTCTCGCGTGCCATCCTGAAGGTTGTCGAGGAGACCATGCATCCCAGAGCATCTTCGCTGTGGTTGCGCAAATGACGTCGTCTTCGCTGCTGAGACCCAACGTGCGCTGGGGCCGGGTCGCACGCCTGACCCTGGCCGGGTCCCTTGCAGCCCTGCTGGCCCTGGATTTCGCCCTGGCCTGGCTTTTCCTGGATCCGCTGCTGGCCCCCGCCTGCCCGGTCTCGGTCCCACTCGGGCCGCACGAAGTGGTTACGCTGCATACCGGCGATGGCTTGGTGCTGGAGGGCTGGTATTACCCGGGCGAGAACGGCCGAGCCGTGCTGGCGCTGGGGGGTGTCGGCGGCTCCCTGGGGGCCGCTCTGCCCCCGGTCGAGTTCCTGCGAGCGGCGGGCTACAGCGTCCTGCAGCTGGAGAGCCGGGCCTGTGCGGGCGCCCCGGTCACATTGGGCGGGAAAGAGCTGCTGGATGCCCAGGCCGGCCTGCGGTTCTTGCTGGCGCGGCCGGAAGTCGAAAAGGTAGCGCTGTTTGGCTTTTCGATGGGCGGCGCGGCCGCCATCCGGACAGCGGCCCGGCAGCCGGAAGTCGATGCGGTGATCGCGGAGGGTGGCTATTTCAACCTGGGGCAGGATATCGTCGAACCCGAGAGCGAGCGCTCGCCCCTGCGGGCTATTTTTCTGCACAGTGTTGCGCTGGTCTACCGGCTGCGCACGGGGGTGGACCCCTGGGCAATCAGCCCGGTGGACGACATCGGGCGTATCAGTCCGCGGCCACTCTTGCTGATCTATGGGGAGGGGGAGGCCGTTTCCGGGCGGGCGGCGCTGCAGTTTGACGCCGCGGGGGAACCCAAAGCGCTGTGGTTGGTGCCCGGCGGTGGCCACGGCAACAACCACCTGGCGGCGGGGGAGGCGTACAACCGGCGTGTGCTAGACTTCCTGGCGCAGGCGCTGGAGGAGTGAGATCGGGTTCGTGCGCCGCCGTCTACCTGGCGGCGCTCAAAAATCCGGATTGTGCCAGACGATGAAGGCGGCCTTGTTGTCGCAAGACGGGTCGTCGACGTAGTTCTGGATGATGCCGTGGACTATGAAGCCGCGCTTGAGCTGGACGCTCAGGGTGGGGTCGAAAATCTCTTCTGAAATCACCTTTTCGACATAATCCTCCACCGGCAGGCGGTCTTTGTAGCGATGGTAGCCGGCCAGCATGCCCCCGGCCACGTGACCGCGCAGGCCCAGCGCCCGCACCAGGTCATGGCGCGCCCGGTAGAGCATTTTGGCGATCCCCCGGCGGCGGTAGGCCGGCAGCACACCGATGTCCGCGCCGTACAGCCAGTCCCCCTCCGGATCGTGGTTGCCCAGCCAGTTGTGGTCGACAGCGTCGATGTAGCGGTGTTCGAAGTGTTCGAAATCAACCGTGGTGCGGAAGTCGGTCGAGCAGGCCACGACCTCCCCTGCCGGGTTCAGCACGCAAAGCTGGCCCTCGGGAAAGATTTCGATATGGGCGGCGTAGTGCCTGGCGGTGATGATCTCGTCCTCGGCCAGGGTGGGGAAGCAGGCCCGCTGGACCGCCTCCAGCTGGTCCACCAGGTCCGGCCGGCTCTGGGTGATGGTGAATTCGTCGGGTTGGGTTGTCACGGCACCTCCCAGGCGCTTTTCCGGCTACGCCACCTTCATGGCCGCGTCCACGGCGGACCCGAGCACGGCCATGCCCTCATCGATCGTTTCGTCATTGATGTCCAGGGGGGGCAGCAGGCGCACGCAGTTGCTGTACAGGCCGGCCCGGATGGCGATCAGGCCGCGCTCGAGTGCGGCTGTGGTGATCGCCGCAGTGCGTTCCATGTCTGGGGTTTTGCTCTGAGAGTCCCTGACGATCTCCATCGCCAGCATGGGGCCCAGGCCGCGCACGTCACCGATCTGCTCGGGGTGGCGTTTTTGGATATCCAGCAGGTGCTTCCGCATGCGCTGGCCGGCCGCCCGGGCGCGGGCCAGAAAGGCCGGGTCGGCGATCCGCCCGATGGCCTCGATCGCCGCCGCACAGGCCAGCGGGTTACCGCTGTAGGTGCCTCCCAGGCCGCCGGGGTGGGCGCTGTCGAGGATGTCGGCGGCCCCGGTCACCGCGGCGATTGGCATGCCCGCTCCCAGCGATTTTCCGCTGGCGATCAGATCGGGGACGACGCCGTAGTGTTCGCTGGCGAACAGCCTGCCGGTGCGGCCGAAACCGCACTGGATCTCATCTGCGACCATCACGATCCCGTGCCGGTCGCAGATCTCCCGGATCTTGGACATGAAAGCCGGCGGGGTGGGGATGAAGCCCCCCTCTCCCTGGACCGGTTCGATCACCACTGCGGCGACGAACTGTGGGTCCACCTGGGCGATCAGGGCGTGCTCGAGCTGCTGGCAGGCGTATTCCACGTAGCCCTCGGCGCTCATCTCCGGCGGGCGGCGGTAAAGGTTGGGGAAAGGCAGGCGATAGACCTCCGGCGCAAAAGGCCCGAAGCCCTTTTTGAAAAGCGCATATTTACTCGTCATCGCCATGGTGAGGTTGGTGCGGCCGTGGTAAGCGCCTTCGAAGACGATCACCGCTCCCCGGCCGGTGTAGGCCCTGGCCAGCTTGATCGCCGCCTCCACCGCTTCGGCGCCGCTGTTGGAGAGCGTGGTTTTTTTAGGGCCGTCACCAGGGGTGACCTGGTTGAGCAGCTCGGCCAGCCGGACATATGGTTCGTAGCTGGCCACGATGGAGCACATGTGGATCAGCCGGTCTGCCTGCTCGTGGAGCGCGGCGACGACCGGGGCCGGGGTGTGGCCGATCGCCAGGGTGCCGATCCCGCCGGCGAAATCGAGCAGCGTGTTGCCATCGGCATCGGTGACCGCCGCGCCGTGGGCGCGTTCGACTGCGATTGGTGTCAGAAAGGCGTTGCCCTGGGCGATGGCGGATTGGCGCCGCCGGACGACGGCCTGGCTTTTGGGACCGGGGATGGAGGTGACCAGTTTGATGACGGGCATGGGGACCTTAGAAGGGGATTGGACTCCCGGGGTGTTGGGTGGGGTCTATATTTTAAATCATGCAACCCCCGGGCAGGCGTGAAAATGCCGGGGGAAAAGATTAACCGCGAGCGTGGCTCGGGGTTGAACGCCGCCCGCCTGGTCAGGTCGTTCCCTTTTCCAGCACCTCCTTCAAGGATTTCAGATCCGATCCCATCTGCTTATCCATCTGCTTGCCGACCAGACCCTCTGCCAGCTTGAAAAATCCGCTAAACTCGGCTGTGCCGCGCATCGTCAAGCTTGTGCCTGCCCCTTCCTCGGCCAGGGTCGCGGTGAGTTCGAAAGGCACAGGGCCGGTCACGGTTTTGAAACTGGTCTGGGCAGGGGGGTCCCAACTGGTGATCTCCAGGGCGCTGTCTATTTCGCGCCCCATAAATTTGCCGGTTGTTTTCCAGGACGAGCCCACTCCGGGTGGGCCTTCGGTGACCCAGGCCACTTTTTCCACCGCAGACTGCCATTCCGGCGATTTTAGCGGGTCTGTGATGTAATCAAATACATCCTGGACGGGCCGGTTGATAGTAATTTTTTGTTCGAAAGTGTGCATTGCATTGCTCCTTCTTTTCCAGCGAAGGGATCGGTGGGCCTGGTTGAGAGAGGGCGGGTCCGATCAACTCTGTTCGGTGAATTGGAAATAGCCGAAGCCAGCGGCCAGCAGGAAATAGATCGCCACGTTCAACCAGCCCAACGCGTTGCCAGTGCCGGAAAACCGGCCGATCAGGACGATCACGAAGCCGATTGCGTAGCCGGCGAACAGGCCCAGCACGAGCATGCGCCGGGCGTCGGTCTCGGAATTGCGTGCCTGCCAGCTGATCACGGCGTAGCCGAGGGAAGACGCCCCAAAAAGCTGGGCGAGCAGCCGCATCGGCGTATCGATCGTGAACCCGTACATGCCCATGATTTGTGTTGGGAAGACTACGAACAGCAGCCCAAAAAGGCCGGCCAGCACGGCGTTGATCACCAAAAGGGTTTTGAGTTTCATCGTTTCCTCCTCGGAATTTTATTTGGCGGAGGCCTCGTTCGGATGGGTGTTTGGGTCGGAATTGCTTTGAGGGTTCGGAAATACGATATCGGTTCGGATCCCAACTGACGCGCCCAACCGGTTGACGGCCTCCTGAAATTCACCTATTCTGAATGTTAAAACCCGTAATCCCGGCGTTGGAGGCGTTCTTGTGTCCGGGATCTGTCCCGGTGCCGGGTTTGTGTGGACTGAGGCCCTGATGGCTGGAAAAAACTATTACCGGATCCTATCCCTGGACGGCGGCGGCATGCGCGGGATCTTCACGCTGAAGATCCTGCAGCGGCTGCAGAAGCTGAAACCCGATTTTCTGTCAAAAGTGGATCTTTTCGCCGGCACTTCCAGCGGCGGGATCATCGCCCTGGGGCTGGCGGACGGGCGCCGGCCGATCGAAATCCTGACCCTTTACCGAGCTTTCGGACCGGGGGTTTTCCGGCGCTGGCCGCCTTTCATCCCCCCCGGCCTGACCCTGATGGCCCTGGCATTGAAAGCCTTTTGGGATGCCAAGTACGAGAACAACCGGCTGCTCAAATCGCAGCTCAGCCGCCAGTTCCCGCCCGATCGCAAACTGGGGGACCTGAAGAAAAACGTGCTGGTCACCAGCTTCTTGCTGGACCCGGCCAATCAGGACGGCGAGTGGCGCCCCCGCCCGGGCAGCTATCGCCGGCGCCACTGGAAGCCCAAGTTTTTCCATAACTTCGATGTGCCAGGGTCCGACCGGGAAGCGCCCATCCTGGAGGTCGCCATGCGTGCCACCGGGGCGCCGGTGTATTTTCCATCTTACGGCCCATATATCGACGGCGGGGTGGCAGCCAACTCGCCCAGCATGGTGGCCCTGATGCAGGCCCTGCACGACTCGCATGTTGCGCCGCAGCGCCGCAATCTGATCTCGGAGATGCTGGCGCCGCGCCCGCTCTCCGCCGACCAGGTCGTGCTGCTGTCAATCAGCAGCGGGCACTACAGCCGCTACATTGCGGGGCGGAATCTGAACTGGGGCATCCTGCAGTGGGGCCGGCGACTGGTGGAGCTGCTGCTGGATTCGGGCACCAGCATGGCGGACTGGCAGTGCCGGAAAATCCTGCGCGAGCGCTACCACCGTCTGGACCCCGACCTGGGAGAGCCGATCCCTATGGATGTCAACAGCCCTGAGGATTTTGATAAGTTGGAGGAAAAAGCGCTGCAAGCCACCCTGGCCGACGCGGTCGATCCGGAGATCTCTACCCGGGATTGGCTGATGGAGTATTTCTGAGGATATGTCCCGGTTGTGAAATAATTCACAGCAGTGACTGTCACCTTAAGTGACAGTCACTCAATCGCAAAGGGGGTAATCTGCTATTTTGTGCTATAATTTGTTATTGCAAATGCTTGCAATAACGAAACCTGACTCTGTAAATCCCATGCCAGACCATCTCGCCGAACAACTGCGCGCCCGCGGCTACCGCCTGACTCCACAACGCCTGGCCATCCTCCGGATCCTGAACGAAGCCGGCGATCATCTCTCCCCGGTCGAGGTCTTTGAGCGCGCCCGCAGCAAAATGCCGGGACTGACCGAAGCGACGGTCTATCGCACGCTCAGCTTCCTCCACCGCCAGGGCATTCTGCTGGCCGGCCACATCGGCAGCGGGAACCTGGTTTATGAGGTCGCCTCCCACCTGCACCACCACCTGATCTGCCGCGACTGCGGTGAGAGTCTCGAGATCGGCCACGAGGCGATGGAAGACCTTTACCAGCGCCTGAATAAAGAGACCGGCTTTGCCCTGGACGAATCGCACGTCACCCTGTTTGGGCTTTGCCCGGTTTGCCAGTGAGATCGATGCCTCCTTTGCTTGCCCCCCAGGCTCTGCATATCCCCGACGGATTTCTCTCGGCGGCCGTTTCGCTCGTCTTTTGGCTGCTGAGCGCTGCCGTGATCGCGCTGGCCCTGCGGCGCAGTGACGAGCAGTTTGAGGAGCGGCGCATCCCCCTGATGGGCGTCATGGCCGCTTTCATTTTTGCCGGCCAGATGATCAATTTCCCGGTCGCCGGGGGGACCTCCGGCCACCTGCTGGGCGGCGCTCTGGCCGCCATCGCCCTCGGGCCCTGGGGCGGCATCCTGGCGATGACCGCCGTTGTCTCGGTGCAAGCGTTGATGTTCCAGGACGGTGGATTGCTGGCGATGGGCGCCAACATCTTCAACATGGGCATCCTGACCACCCTGGTCGGTTACGGCGTATACCGCGCTTTTGGGGCCCGATCCCGTAAAACGCAGCTGACGGCGGCCGGGGCAGCTGCCTGGCTCTCCGTAATGGCAAGCGCATCGCTGACCGGCTTCCAGCTCTGGTTGAGCGGCACGGTCTCGCTGGGGATCGTCATGCCGGCCATGCTGGGCGTGCACGCCCTGATCGGGCTCGGCGAAGCGCTGATCACCACTGCGGCGCTGTCATATGTGTTCCGCACCCGGCCGGAACTGGTCCAGCCTGAGGGCGGACGCGGCTGGACGGCGGCCGGCATCCTGGCTGCGTTCGGGCTGCTGGCCCTGGCGCCGTTCGCTTCCGCCAGGCCGGACGGCCTGGAGCGTGTGGCGGCGGACCTGGGTTTCCTCGATTCCGGTTGGGAGGCTGCCTTCCGCCTGTTGCCGGATTATGTGGTCCCCGCCCTGGGCGACGGCGGATGGTCCACCATTGCGGCCGGGCTGGTCGGGCTGGTGACCGTGGTTTTGCTTCTCTCGCTGCTCTCTCGCCTTGCGCGGCGCAGGGCACTGCCCCGGCGCTGATCCCCCGGAGAACGCTTTGATTCAGCGCCTGGAAGCTTATCGTCCAGCCGATTCCCCGATCCATTCCCTGGATCCACGCCTCAAGTTTGCCTGCACGCTGGTGTTCATCCTCTCGGTTGTGCTGCTGCCCGATGGCGCCTGGGGCGCCTTTCTTTTGGCCTGGCTGGTGGTGCTGGTAGTGGCGCTGGCGGCCCGCACCGGACTGGGCGCTTTGCTGAAACGATCGCTGATCGCCCTGCCGTTCGCACTCGCCGCCGTGACTGTGCTTTTCACAATGCCTGGCGAAGTTGTCGGGTCCCTGGGCAGCTGGACCATCAGCGACGCCGGGCTGCTGCGTTTCAGCGGCATCCTGCTGCGCAGCTGGTTGGCCGTCCAGATGGCGGCGATCCTGACCACCACCACCCGCTTCCCAGACCTGATCCATGCCATGCGGCATCTGCGGGTGCCGTCGGTCCTGGCTGCGGTGATTTCTTTTATGTACCGTTTTCTTTTCGTGTTGGCCGACGAGGCCGTTCGCCTGCTGCAGGCCCGCAGCGCCCGCAGCGCACGCCTGGAGACCGGGACCGGGGGTGGGAGCCTGGCCTGGCGCGCCCGCGTGGCCGGCGGAATGGTCGGCCAGCTGTTCCTGCGCAGCTATGATCGCAGCGAGCGAGTTTACAGCGCCATGCTGGCGCGCGGCTATCAGGGTGAGCTGCTGACAATGAACCCCCATTACATGACCGCCCGCGACTGGCTGCTCGGCGCCGGCTTCCTGACTTTCTCCCTGGCGCTGCACCTGTTCGCCCGCTAGGGGAGCACCACCACCATGCCCGTTTCCCATCCCACGACATCCCCGATCCCCGAGGCGCGCTCCACGCTAGGGCCTGCGCTCCAGGTCCGGGACTTGCATTTCACATATCCGGACGGCCAGCGTGCCCTGCAGGGAGTCACGCTGCTCCTGGAACGCGGCGAGAAAGTGGCGCTGGTGGGCCCCAATGGAGCCGGCAAGAGCACCTTGATGCTTCACCTGAACGGCATCCTGCAGGGGGAAGGGCAGATCGAAGTGGACGGCCTGCGGCTGCAGAAGAGCAACCTGGCCCTGATACGGGCCCGGCTGGGTATGGTCTTCCAGAACCCGGACGACCAGTTGTTCTCGCCGACGGTCTTTGAAGACGTTGCGTTCGGCCCGCTTCATATGGGCCTGCCGGAGGGCGAGGTGAGGCACCGCGTAGAATCGGCCCTGGCGATGGTTGGGATGGAAAGTTATGCAGGGCGATTGCCGCACCATCTGAGCACCGGCGAGAAAAAGCGCATCGCTATCGCCACCGTCCTATCGATGTCGCCCGAAGTCCTGGTGCTGGACGAGCCGACTGCAGGCCTGGACCCGCGCGCCCGGCGCGCCCTGATCGAGCTGCTGCGCGATCTGCCGCTGACGATGCTGGTCTCCACGCACGACATGCGGCTGGTAGCCGACCTGTTTGAGCGCATGCTGGTTATGGATCACGGACTGGTGGTCGCCGATGGGCGGTCGGACCGTCTTCTGGAAGATGCCGCAACGCTCGAACGATACGGCCTGGAAGCGCCCTGATTCCGCAGCCATAGTTGAAATCCGGCGCGATGGATCCAATCGCTGCAATCTGCGCTCAATTCGAGATTCCCGCGCCGCTGGTCACGGCCGCGCCGTACGGTGCCGGGCACATTCACGACACGTACCTGGTTGAGGGGGCGAACAGGAGCCGCTACATTTTGCAGCGCCTGAACCGGCAAGTTTTCCCCCGCCCGCAGGATGTGATGCACAACTTGCGGCTCATTTGCGATCATTTGTCGAAAAATTATGAGGACCCGGCCCGGTGCGTGCCGCGCCCGGTCCTTGCGCTGTCTGGAAAGGACCATGTGATCGACGATCGCGGGGCCTTCTGGCGGGCATTCGAGTTTTTGGAGGGGTCGGAGGCCAGGCTGCAGCTCGATTCGGCGCCGCAGGCCTTCGAACTGGGGCGTGCGTTTGGCGAGTTCGACCGCCTGCTGGCCGACCTGCCGGCGGGGCTGCGCCAGACCATTCCGCGCTTCCACGACACGCCGCACCGTTTCGAGCAGCTGGATGCCTCCCTGGCCGGCGATCCCATGAACCGGGCGAGCGAGGCGGGTCCGCAGATCGACTTCGCTGCACACCGCCGTGACCGGGCCGGTCGTGTTCAGGCGCTGCTTGAGAGCGGGGACCTGCCGTTGCGGCCGGCGCACAACGATGCCAAGGTCAGCAACCTGCTTTTCGACGCCCAAACAGGCGACGGGCTGTGCGTGATCGATCTGGATACCGTCATGCCCGGGACATGGCTGTTTGATTTCGGCGAACTGGTCCGCAGCGGGGTGGGGGAGGGCGGCGAAGACGCAGCCTCGCAGGGGCCGGCGCGCATTTCGCTGGCGCGATTCGAAGCCCTGGCGCGGGGTTTCCTGGCGGGCACGGGCGGCATGCTGGAGCCGGCAGAGCGGGAGCTGCTGGTATATGCAGGGCAGTTGATGGCGCTGGAGAACGGTGTCCGCTTTTTGAGTGACTTTCTGTTGGGGGATCGCTATTACAAAACCAGCCGCCCCGGCCAGAACCTGGACCGCTGCCGTGCGCAGTTTGCGCTGGTGGAAGCGCTGGAAATGGCGCAGGATCGGATGTGGGCGATCGTTAAGCGGGAGTGACTGTCACCTTAAGGTGACAGTCACTGCTGTGAAATATTTCACATACTGGTTGCAAAGAAAAAACCCCCGCCAGATTGAAGCGGGGGTTTTGGGTATCGCTCAGTTTTTCATCGCCTCGACGCCGTCCTCGACCGACATCTCCCCGCTGGCGATGCGTTCCAGGATCGACATGCGATCGACCGGACCTTCAGCCATCGCCGCCACGGCGGGTGTATCCATGCCTTCCACGGCGATGTCCTCCGGGCCGATCAGGTTCAGGCTGCCGCTGACGCTGCTGAAACGGATCTCCGGACCCTCACCGGCAAGGATAAAGGTCTGTTTTCGGGGGCCGCCGGGAGCCCGAACAGCGCCGTCGCTGCTGACGACCTCCTGCGAAAAGCGGGCCCGGCCGCTGAGGCTCTTGAAATGCACCCGCCCCCCGGTCCCCTCCGGCACGCGAAGGTTGACGCTTCCCGAAACCGTTTTGAGGCGGTACGGGCCTTCGCCCAGCGGGGTGTCGAGCTCCATGGCGCCGCTGACGCTCGTTGCGGTCAGGCCCGGTAGGTCCGATTCCTTCAGGATGACTTTTCCCGAAACCGTTTTGATCGTCAGCGGGCCGCTGACCTTTTCTCCCGAAATTCGGCCGCTGACGGATTCAAAAGCCGGCTCCCCGGCGAGCTCGCGCACGGCGATCCGGCCACTGACCGATTTGAGCAGCAGTTCGCCGTGCAGCCCGTGCACGTCCATATCTGCGCTGACGCACTTTACCGACAGGTTGGTTTCGGGCGGAACGGTGACGGTGAAATCCACCTTAGCCGGGCTGTCCATAAAGCTCAGCAGGCGGCTTTTCTGGTCGTGCCGGGCTCGGGCATGCACGCTGCCGTCCTGCTCCTGCCAGATTTCGACCTCGGTGCGGCTTCCGCGTTCGCCGTTGTGCCGCACCGCCCGGATCGAGACCACCCCCGGCTCCCCCGGCTGCACGGTGACCTGGCCGCGCACATTGCCGATGGAGACGTTGGGGAGGCCCTCGACCGAAAATGTTTCCTGGAACGTTTCTTGTGACATGCAAACCTCCGACCGTTTCCTTGTGTTGTGTGGGATTAAACTGCGCGTTTCGACCGGGCGGCCCAGGCGCAGGGTTCGCTATTCGATAAAGATCTCGACGTGCTCGCCGTCGTCACCGTCCACCACGTCGATGATCTTGCCCGACAGGTTCTCATCGAGCGCCTCGCGCACCGCGCTCATGATGTCGTCGACTTCCAGATCGTCGGCGAAATGCCCGGCGATGTTCAGGCCGGCATCGATCAGGCTGAGGGGCAGGTTGACATTGACCTTGGACTTGCCGGAGGCCATGTCCGTCACGCGCACGCGCAGCCAGCGGGCCCCGCCGCTGCGCCCTCCAGCCCGGCGGGCGATGCCCTTGTCTTTGGCGCTGCTGGTCAGAGCGCTGAGCAGCTTGGCGCCTTCCTCTGCAGTGATCTTCCCCTCCTGGATCATTTGCAGAATTTTCATTCGTTCTTCTGTGGTTGCCATGTTGCACTCCTGGTCGGGTGCGCCGATCGCGCTCAGCACCCTTCCTATCCGATATAAACCTGCACGTGCTCCCCGCCGGGCTCGTCCACTTCGATGTACACGGGGCTTTCGGGGTTGGTGCCCTCTTTGATCGCCATCATGGCTTCCTCGAGCGGCACCTGGTCCATTCCGGGGATAAAGCGCCCGAATAGCTTCATGGCGAATGCGGTCAGGGCGATCGGCAGGGGGAAGCTCAATGCGATGCGGCGCGGCCATTCGTCCTCGCCGGTGTTGACCCGCACATGCAGCCAGCGTGCGGTGCGGCTCAACCAGGCGGCGGTGATCACGAAAATTCCCAGCAGGAGAGGCGTCCAGGCACAGACCATCCAAAACCAATGCCAGCCGCCCTGATTGCCGGCGAACACCAGCAGCCCGCTGAACCCGGTCACCACCACCCCGATGGCCAGCGGCACATACCAGAAGTTGCGCCAGCGGGTCATGTCCGGCGGGGGATCGGGCGGCCGGCGCTCCCGCGGGGGAGGCGGAGCGGCTTCTGGTTCCGGGTCTTGGTGCCAGGATTCGTCGTCCAGCTCCTCCAGGGCGCGGATCAGGTCCGCTCCCTCCTGCGACGTGATGGTGCCCTGCTCGATCATCTCCA
>JBFKII010000022.1:0-23966 GCA_041632295.1 Anaerolineales bacterium
AACGAAATGCCGCAGGGTGACTTTCAGCCCGTCCCAGATGCCTTTTCCGTACATATTTTTCTCCGTTTGGGTACAAGTTCGCGAGGCGTTCCGGCGGGCGGCCTAGCGATCGGTTTCTCCAAGCACGATGTCGATCGATCCGAGCACAACTACCACATCGGCAACTTTCTGACCCAGGCACATCTTTTCCATGGCGGTCAGGTTGATGAAAGAAGGCGCCCGAATGTGGTAGCGCCATGGATTGGCTTTTCCATTGGATACAATGTAAAAACCCAGCTCCCCTTTGGGACCCTCAACCCGGCCGTAAGACTCGCCGGCAGGCACACGCACCTGGTACTGCGAGCGCCCCCCCATGAAAGGCCCTTCATGGATATCTTTCACCGCCTGCTGCAGAATGCGGATGCTCTGGTAGATTTCATCCAGACGGATCAGGTAGCGGTCGTAGACATCGCCATGGTAGCGGACCGCCACGTCGAAATCAAAACGATCGTAGATGCTGTACGGGTCGGCGCGGCGCACGTCATAGGGCACCCCGGAAGCCCGCAGGACCGGGCCGGCGGCCGAATAGGCGATCGCTTCCTCAGGGGTCAGCACCCCCACACCCTCACATCGGGTGCGGACGATCTCATTATTGGTCAGGTAGGAATCCAGCTCGCCTATCTTGCGCGGAAGCCGGTCGTACGCCAGCGACCGGGCCAGCTGAAGGGCGTCCTCGCTCAGATCCCGCGAGACACCCCCAAAGCGAAAGTAATTGCACATCATGCGCGATCCGGCGACTGCTTCAAAAAGGTCCAGGATCAGCTCGCGCTCTTCGATCGCGTACAGCGAAGGGGTGAAAAAGGCGCCCATATCGTTGAGCAGGAATCCGATCGCCCAAAGGTGGTTGCTGATGCGGGTCAGTTCGGCCATGATCACGCGTATGTACTCCGCCCGCTCCGGGACGGAAACGCGCGGCATCAGCTTCTCCACGGCCAGGGCGTAGCCGAAATTATTGGACATCGAGGACAGGTAGTCCAGTCGGTCGGTGAACGGAATGTTCATGATGAATGTGTTGCGTTCGCCGATCTTTTCGTGGTTGCGGTGCAGATACCCCATAACAGGCTCGAGCCCGGTGATGGTTTCCCCATCCAGGCGCACGACCACTCGAAACACACCGTGTGTGGAGGGATGCTGGGGGCCGAGATTGACGACGATCTCGTCCGTTTCGAGGCGGTCATCGTCCTCGTACTGGGATTTGGATAGCGAATCGTAAACCGCCTTCTCGGCTTCGCTTTGCCATTGCATGGGGTCGAAACCAGCGGGATAATCCACATTTTTCCCAAAGGGCCGTTTGTCCTCGATGCGGTACACCTCACCGCCGGGCCAGCGATTGCCGAAAGGCTTCAAATCCTCTTCGTAGTAGGCTTCCTGCCAGTCCTTGCGCAGGGGGTGGCCTTCAAAGCCCTCCCACATCAGGATGCGTTTCAGGTTTGGGTGCCCTTCAAATTGGATGCCCATCAAGTCCCAGGCTTCCCGTTCCTGAAAGTCAGCTCCGGGGAAGAGGTGGTACAGGCTGGGAACCACTGGGGTCTCCCGCGGCACCTGAACCGAAAAGACCAGCGCGCCTCCACCGGTCGACTTGTAAACGTGGTAAACCACCTCGAAAAAGCTCTCCGCCCCTTCGTCTTCTGAGAAATAATCAACGGCGGTCAAGGAGGAGAGGAAGTCGTAGCCCATCTCGTCCCGAACAGCCTGGGCGAAAGCCAGCAAGTGCTCCCCTGCGACGATGTATCCTTCGAAGCCGTTGCGATCGTCCGCCCGGACATAGTCCGGAAATCGGGCGACGATCGGGTCATCCAGAACCTGAACTTCGTCAGTCATTTAATTCTCTCCATCCTGTGAATCGCCTGCCTCATCCGCAGCCTGCGCAGCGGCTGCTTCAGCCGCCAGACGGGCGGCTTTATCAGTGGTGTAAGCTTGAATGCGCTCAATTTCCCGGGGGTCCATCAGATCCGGGCCCAGCACCGGGACCGGGATCGCCTCGTTGGTTTTTTCCCCGGCATACCACTCTACACTCCGGATGGACTGCGAGTCGATCTTTTTCTGCAGGGAGATCAGCCCATGGAGCAGCGCCTGTGGAGTCGGCGGGCAGCCGGGAACGTACACGTCAACCGGGATAAACTTGTCCACCCCCGAAACCACGTTGTAGCCTTCCTTGAACGGGCCGCCGCCGGAGGCGCAGGCCCCCATCGCCAGGACGTATTTCGGCTCCGCCATCTGGTTGAAGAGGCGTACGATCTGCGGGATCATTTTCTTCGTGACCGTGCCGGAAACGATCATCAGATCGCTCTGTCGCGGGCTGGGGCGCATGACTTCCATCCCGAAACGCGCCAGGTCGTAGCGGCTGGCAGCCGTGCAGATCATCTCAATCGCACAGCAGGCCAGGCCGAACATCATCGGCCAGATTGAATTGCGCCGTCCCCAGTTGTATATGCGGTCCAGGGAGGTAACGGTGACCTGGTTTTGGATCTCGGGAGGGACATCGTATTTCGGGGCACTGATATTTTGCTGGGTCATCCACTTCTCCTGAATACTGCTGCTGAAAAGGGTCCGAAGAACGCCTTCCGCAGACCGGAGTCATTCGGCAGGGCCGTCCAGGGGGTTTTGGGCCTCCAGGATCTCTTCCAGCCAATCCTGGTAAATATCCAACAGGATCTCTTCGTTGGCCAACTCGGGATCGTCGTCAAATTCCGGGATCTGGAGCACCCAATCGAACAGCATTTCAAGGGAGACATCCTCCAACTGCACGGAAGGGTGCCGGGCCTGCAAGCTCCGGGCGATTGCATAGCTGGCATCCCAACTCAACGATTCCGACAAAACCACCTCATTTGTCCAATTTGACGCAATTATACCCCAGGAAGAGCCAACCGCCCGGGCTATTTACGCAAATATATATTTGCGTTATTATTCAGAAAAGCGATTCCATTTGCCACAAGGATCATGAAAACCACCCGCCAGCGCATCCTGGACCTGATTGAAAACCGCCGGGCTACCACCGCGCCGGAACTAGCGCGCGCCCTGCACCTGACCCCCGCAAACATTCGCCACCACCTGCGGGTGCTGTCTGAGGACGGCCTGGTGGCCCGAACCGGGATGCGCAAAACTGCCGGTCGCGGGCGGCCCACCGGGGTTTACGGCCTGGTCACTCGCCAGGACAATTATCAAAAACTGTCTGAAGCACTGCTGGACCTGCTGCCGGAAAGCCCGGCGGGCCAGGAGTTGGGATTGGCCAAGACCGGGGAGAGGCTGGCGGGTCCGGCAGCGCCCCATGGAAGCCATATCACCCAGAGGCTGGTCCATGCCATGCAGCGCCTGGAGGCACTGCATTATCGCCCGCGCTGGGAGGCGCATCCAGGCGCACCGGAGGTGATCCTGGAACACTGCCCCTACAGCGAGATCATCGCCGACCACCCCGAACTCTGCCAGGTGGACCGGCATCTGCTGCAAAGTTTGACCGGCGCGCCCTGCCGGCAGACTCACAAGCTGGAGCCCACCCCCCAGGGAAATCGCATCTGCCGCTTTCGATTGGGATAATACCGTTCTCAGACCACTTCCCCGGCCGGGCCTGCGTATTTTTCATACGCCCGGTTGTCTACGATCGCCGCCAGACGGCTGGCCGCGTTATAAATTTCCCCATAACTCGTATACAAAGGTGCAAAACCGAACCGGATGTTATCCGGCGGGCGAAAATCGGGCAGCACGTTTTCCTCGTGGATCAAGGCCTGATCGATCCCGTATCCCTGCGGATGCCCGAGCGAGATATGGGAGCCCCGGATGGCATGGTCACGTGGGGATTGCAGCTTGTAGCCGCGCGGTTCCAGCAGTGCTTCCCACAAACCCACAAAATATTCCGTCTGGCGGATCGATTTCCGCCGCACCTGGTCGATCCCGGCTTCCAGATAGAGGTCCACACCAGGCTCGATCGCGGCGATGGAAAGGATACTGGGTGTACCGCTGAGCAGGCGGCGCATGCCCGGGGCCGGGCGAGCTTGCAGATCGAAATCAAAAGGGGACTGGTGGCCCATCCAACCCGGGATCGGGTTCTCGACCTGATCTTGCAAGTCCCTGCGAACATATGCAAATGCCGGTGCCCCCGGGCCCCCGTTGAGGTATTTGTACGTACAGCCTACAGCCATATCCGCGTTGCCACTGTTCAGTTGGACGGGCAGCGCTCCGACCGAGTGGCTCAGGTCCCAGAGCACCAGAGCGCCGACCCGGTGGGCTGCCTCGGTGAGACGCTCCATCGGGTAGACATAGGCGCTTTTGAAGACGGTGTGCGACAGGCTGAGCAGCGCAACGTCCTCATCCAGAGCAGCCTCCAGCGCTTCGACCGGTCCGTGGATCCCGTCGACCGAACGGATTACCTCCACCTGGTACGGCGCTCCGAGAAAGCGGCAGGCACCCTGAAAGATGTAATGGTCGGAGGGGAAGTTAAGATCGTCCGTCACGATCTTCGTCCTTCCCGGCCGCATGCGCAACGCGGCCACTGCCAGCTTGAACAGGTTGGTAGAGGTATCCCCGACGATAAGGACCTCTTCCTCCCCTGCCCCGACCAGGGGGGATATTTTGGCCCCGATGCGAGCCTGCATATCAATGTACCATCCGTCGTTCCAGCCGCGGATCAGGCGCTGCCCCCATTGCCGGCGCACCTGGTGATCCAACAGCGCAGCGGTGGCTTTCGGCAGCCGGCCGAGGGAATTGCCATCCAGATAAATCAGATCCGGGTCGGAGATCACAAACCGTTCACGGAACCCGGCCAGCGGGTCCTCGGCGTCGAGGGATTCTGCGTAGCGGATGTCAGTCAGTTCGGGCATATCGGATTCCGGAAAGGGTAAAATGAACAGAAAGAACAGCGCTGTGGAGCGACGGGCTCCCGGGGTCCCGAATGGAACCCAACCGAACTCGCAGCCCATTTTTGGAGCGTACAGATGTTATCACGGACCTATTCGAATTACCTTCAATTGGACACCCTGCTGGCCTTGCAGCGTGAGAATTCCCCGGACTACGAGCATGACCAAATGCTTTTCATCATCATCCACCAGGTCTACGAGCTATGGTTCAAACAGATCCTGTACGAAGGGGACTACCTGCGCGAGGCCCTGTTTGCCGACGACAAAGGGCGCGCCCTCCACACCCTGCGCCGTATGCTGACCATCTTGAAGACCTGTGTCTCCCAAATCGACGTTCTGGAAACTATGACTCCCCTGGATTTTCTGACATTCCGGGACAAGCTCGAGTCCGCCAGTGGTTTCCAGTCCTTCCAATTTCGGGAGGTGGAGTTCCTGATGGGCTACAAAAGGCGCGGCGTGTTTAATAACTACGAAGAGAGCTCATCGTACTGGCAAAAGCTGCAAAAGCGCTTTGAAGAACCCACCCTTTGGGACGCCTTCCTCGCCTACCTTTCCATCAACGACCATCCCATACCCGAATCCCACTTGAAGCGAGATGTCACCCAGCCTGTTGAAGCCTCGCCGGAAATCCAGCGAGCGCTGATCGCGCTGTACCGCAGCGACAGCGCGAACGTGCGGGTGTGCGAAAGGCTGGTAGACCTGGACGAGGGCTTCCAGGAATGGCGCTACCGCCACGTCAAGATGGTCGAGCGCACGATCGGGACCAAGCGGGGGACCGGAGGCTCATCGGGGGTGCCTTATCTGAGCAGCACGCTGTTCCGGCCGTTTTTCCCGGACTTATGGGCCATCCGGACCGAATTATAATTTTAGCGCCCCCCCCGACCCAGGAGGAGACCATGGTCTCAGCCATTGTATTGATGAAAATTGAGCGCCAGCGAATCAACGAGGTCGCCGAAAAATTGCTCGACATCCGCGGCGTTTCGGAGGTGTTCTCCGTGGCAGGCCGTTACGACCTGGTCGTGTTGGTCCGGGTGGCCTCCAACCAGGCTCTGGCAGACGCAGTGACCACGGAAATGCTTCAGATCGAGGGCATCCTGGATACCGAAACCTTGATCGCATTCAAAGCCTTCTCCAGGCACGATCTCGAGCGCATGTTCTCCATCGGGATGGAGTAAGGCTCCCTTACTCTACAGTAACGCTTTTGGCGAGATTGCGCGGCTGATCCACATCCAGCCCTTTCAGGGCTGCGATGTGATACGCCAGCATCTGGAGGGGAATCACATTGGTCACCGGGCTAAGCAGCCAGGGGGTTTCCGGCACCCACAGGACGTGGTCCGCCAGCTTGGCCACCAGTTCATCTCCATCCGTCGCCACCACCACCACGGGGCCGCCACGGGCCTTGGCCTGCTCCACCTGGCTGATCATTTTTTCATACCACGGGTCCTGCGTGGCGATCACCACCACCGGCATCTCACGGTCGATCAGGGCGATCGGCCCGTGCTTCATTTCCCCTGCCGGGTAGCCTTCGGCATGTATGTATGAGATTTCTTTCAACTTGAGCGCACCTTCATAAGCGGTGGGCATGTTGACCCCGCGGCCGAGATACAGGCAGTGCCGCATCGAGAGGAGCTGACGTGCGACCGCTTCGACCGCAGGCTCCCGGTCCAGACATTGCCCGGCCAGTTCGGGCAGCAGCCTGAGGTCGCTGACCAGTTGAAAACGGCGCCGGTCGTCGATCTGCCCGCGCAGATCCGCGAGCAGCACGGCGAGCATGTACAGGTCCACCAGGGGGGCGGTGTAGGCTTTTGTGGAAGCCACACCGATCTCAGGGCCGGTTTGCATGGAGATGTACCCGTCGGCCAGCCGCATGGCCTGAGAGCCGATGGCGTTGACGATCGACCAGAGTTTGGCCCCGCGCTGGCGGGCTTCGTCCATGGCAGCCAGCGTGTCGGCGGTCTCCCCCGATTGGCTGATCGCCAGGACCACCGTGTTTTCGTCCACGATCGGATCGGCGTATCGAAATTCCGAGGCGATCATCATCTCGACCGGAACCCGGGCGATCTTTTCGATCAGCACCTTCCCCACCATGCCGGCGTAAGCGGCCGTACCGCATGCGGTGATCACGATCTTCTGGATCTGTGATGCAGCCTCAGGCGTCAGGTTGAGCTGGTTCAACTGGATGCGGCCTTCCTCGAAATCCACCCGCCCACCGATCGTGTCGGTCAGGGAACGCGTCTGTTCGTGAATTTCCTTGTGCATGAAATGGCGGTATTCACCTTTCTCTGCCGCCACCGGATCCCAGGGGATCGATTGGATCTCCACATCCACCTGGGCTCCGTCCAGATCAAAGAATTTGGCGCGGTCCTTAGTCACCACGGCCATCTGCTGAGATTCGAGGAAAGCCATTTCCCGGGTGTGTTCGAGAATTGCTGGAATGTCTGAAGCGATGAACATCTCATTCTGGCCGAAACCGATGGCCACACCTCCGGAATGTCCGATCCGCGCAGCGACGATTTTGTCGGGCTCGCGGGTGCTCATCACCACGATGGCATGCGCGCCGCGCAGGTGCCGCAGCGCTCTCCGGGCGGATTCAGCCAGGGTGGCCTCGGTCGAGAGGTATCTTTCAATGAGATGGACGATAGTCTCGGTGTCCGTTTCGGACTTAAACACCACCCCTTCCGCTTCCAGCTCGCCTTTCAGTTCCAAAAAGTTTTCGACGATCCCGTTGTGCACCACCACCACCTCCCCCGTCATGCCGATGTGGGGATGGGCATTCGTGGCATTCGGCTCTCCATGAGTCGCCCAACGGGTATGGCCGATCCCGGGGTTGCCGCTAACGGGCGACCCGTTGACCAGGTTTTCCAGTCGCGAAAGCTTGCCTGCATCCCGCCTGATCTGGATTTTCTCGTTCTTAAGAACGGCTATTCCCGCGGAGTCATAACCCCGGTATTCCAGCCGCTTGAGTCCGTTCATGATAATCGGCGTCGCATCGCGCGGGCCGATATAGCCGACGATTCCACACATGTGGTTTCCTCCGTCTTTGGGACGATCCTGCGATCGCCCGCTATGAAGATTTTTATTTGAAGGGAGCCATGTAAGCCCGTTTTGTCCTTCCGGTCGCCCGGAAGGCGTTGTTGGGCTACTTTTTTTGGGAGAAAAAATGGCGGGTGTGGCGCACCCGGAGGGCTTCCGCTGATCTTTCGATTTTCCCGGCAGCCAGGCTGTCAACCTGGCCGTTCTTCCGGTTAGCCCCGCCTTGCGGCGGGGAACCCTCAACCTCGTCACCCGGTCCGGCGGCTGGCCTTTGCGTTGGCAAAGCGCGCCGTTTCGGGCCTTGCGCTATTTTTCCCGGATTTTCGTGAACCTGCACCTCCATTTTTTGGGGTTCGGCCAGTATATCATATTAAAACTGCCCAAATTGCATCCGTTCCCTTGCGATTTTGATGCCAACCTTAAAAAATCCGGATCATGACCCGCATGGTATAATTCCAGCCGATTTTGGGATATTCTTCACTTTCCATCCTGGTTACAGCACTTCCCGGAACCGATCGGCCGCTGAATATCCAACTTGCCCCCATGCCAGATTCCGGTTAAGATGCACAGCTTAGACCCAAAATCCCCTAAGATTTCAGGAGAAGAAGTTGGCGCTTAATCCCTTTAACTGGCTGCTGGGATTCTTTTCCCTGGATATCGGCATTGATCTGGGAACAGCCAACACACTGGTATACGTTCGGGGGAAAGGGATAGTTATCAACGAGCCTTCATGGGTGGTTATCAACAAGCGGACACGCACACCGCTGGCAGTAGGCGCCCAGGCCAAGGAGATGGTCGGCCGTACCCCGATCGACATGGTCGCCATCCGGCCCCTGAAAGACGGGGTCATTTCCGAGTTCGAAATCACCGAAGCGATGCTCTCTTATTTCATCGGCAAGACCCACGAGCAGAGCATCGTTCCCATTCCCCGGCCGCGCGTGGTGGTGGGAGTGCCCTCCGGGGTAACCGAAGTCGAAAAACGGGCGGTCCTGGACGCCGCCCTTTCGGCGGGCGCCCGCGACGTACAGCTAATTTCGGAGCCCAAAGCCGCAGCCCTGGGGGCCGGGCTGCCGATCGGCGATGTGCGCGGCACGATGGTGGTGGATATCGGCGGCGGTACCTCCGAAGTCGCCATCATGTCCATGGGCGGGGACGTAGTTTCCCGCTCGCTCCGGGTTGCAGGTGACGAGCTCGACGAAGACATCGTGCAATACGTACGCAACAAATACAACCTGCTGATCGGCGACCGCATGGCCGAACAGGTCAAGATCAAGATCGGCTCCGCACACCCCTTGCGCCAGGAACAGACCATGTTGGTGCGCGGAAGAAACCTGGTTACCGGGCTGCCGGAGGCGATCGAAATTTCTTCCGTCGAAATTCGCGAAGCCATCTCCGGATCGGTCCAGACCATCATCGACACGATCAAGGACTCCCTGGACGAGACCCCTCCGGCGATCATCGCCGACCTGATGGAGGTCGGCATCTGCCTGGCCGGGGGAGGCGCACTGCTCCAGGGGCTGGACGAGCGCCTGACGGAGGAGCTGCGCGTGCGAGTCTGGGTGGCGGAGGACCCGCTGACGTGTGTGGCCCGCGGCGCCGGGCTGGTATTGGAACAGGGCATCCCGCAGCTCAAACACCTGCTCGAATCCCTGGACGGACTCCGCTAAGCTTTTCCAAGATGAACTCCAACCTATCCCGCTACCTGCGGACGCTCGTTATCCTCCTGATATTCGGAGGCGTCATGGCCCTGGCGCTGGGCGGCTATCTGGCCCCGGTCTCCCGCGGGCTGGTCACACCCCTGGTCAACGTGCAGACCTGGGTGGCGATCCGGGTGGCGGCCGTGCAGGATTTCTTTACCTCGCCGCGCGACGTCGCCGCCCTGCGGATGCGCAACGAGGAACTCGAACAAGAGGTCGCCCGGCTGCAGACCCAGGTGGTTCAGCTCCAGCAGCAGAACGCCGATATCCAGGTCCTATCGGCGCTGGTCGATTTCGCCCGCCAAAACCCTGCCAGCGATTACGCCGCCGCCACCGTGATCGGAAAAGACCCGAGCCCATTTTTGCATTACATCATCATCAACCGCGGCTCGGACGACGGCCTGCTGCGCGGCATGCCGGTGGTCACCTCGCAAGGGCTGGTCGGCCGGATAGCGGCCGTCACAGCCGGCGGGGCGCGCGTCCAGCTGATCAGCGACCCCATCATGTCCGTGAACGTGCGCATGCAAAACTCCCAGGAAAGCGCTGTGCTGCACGGCAGCCTGACCGGGGAGATCTTCCTCGACATGATCCCGCAGGACACCAGCGTCCAGCCAGGGGAGCTGATCCTGACTTCCGGGCTGGGCGGCAGCTACCCTGCGAACATCCTGGTCGGGCAGATCGCCAGCGTTCGGAGCCAATCTTTCGATCTTTTTCAGACCGCATCCGTCCAGCCTGTCGTCGATTTTTCTAACCTGGAAATCGTCCTGGTGATCCGCAACTTCCGGCCGGTCAATATCGCACCCCTCGTGCCCTGAACAAGGCAGGGGCCGCTTCCAACGCCCATGCAGATCCTGCTCAGTATCCCGATCATGGCGATGGCCGTGATCCTGCAGTCCAGCCTGTTGAGCCGCCTGACGCTTCTGAACGGCTCGGCTGACCTGGTCCTGCTGGTCGTTGCGGCCTGGTCTGTGCAAGACTATGTCGAGGATGAATGGGTGGTGGCTGTCGTGGCCGGCCTGCTTTTCGGTTTCGTCTCCGCCATTCCGATCTGGGTGCCGATCCTCGCTTATCTGGCCGTGGCCGGCCTGGCACATTTCATCAAACGGCGCATCTGGCAGATTCCTTTGCTGGCCCTGATCTCCGTGATCGCAGTAGGCACGATCATCTCCCACCTGCTCACGTACCTGGCTCTGGTGATTTCCGGGACCCCGATCGCCTTCGGGGAAGCGGTTAACCTGATCATGCTGCCGGGTGTTCTGCTCAACCTGCTGCTGGCCATACCCGTTCGGGGGGTGATCGGGGAGGTCACCGGCTGGATCTACCCTCAGAGCGAGGAAGCCTGATCGGCTGCTGAATTAAGTATCTTCTCATGCCCCTGGCATATACTTTCCGATCATGAACCAGTCCCCGATCCATAACACGATCGAGCCCTGGCGGATCACGGTTTTCATCGCCCTGGTGGGATTTGTGCTCCTGGTTTTCGTGATCCAGCTTTTCAACCTGCAGATCATCCAGGCCGACGGCTTTATCGCCCAGGCCGAGGACCAGCGCACGGACGTGACCAATCTTCCGACCGCCCGCGGCAATATATACGATCGAAACGGGATCGTTTTGGCTCGCAACGTCCCATCCTACAACCTGGTGGTAGTGCCGGCAAATCTCCCGGACGATGATGGCGAGATCCAGGAAATTTTCCGCGAACTCTCCGCCCTGACTGGGATTCCGATCAACCTTGGGGTTGTCGACGCCCAGACCCCGTTCAACCCGTGCATTTCGGACCACGGCATCAACCAGATCGTGCTCGAATACGGCGAGACCACCAATCCCTTCCGGCCCGTCGAGATCCAGTGCGATGTGAGCCCGGAGGTGGCCATGGTGGTCCAGGAACGGGCGGTGGACTGGCCGGGGGTGCAAATCCAGGTCAACTCCATCCGGGATTACCCCACCGGAAGCCTGACCGCCCCGATCGTCGGTTTTTTGGGCCCGATCCCCGCCGCCTTTGAGGAGTTTTATGTCGACCAGGGCTTCGTATCCCAGCGGGATAAAGTCGGTTATGCAGGCGTTGAGAGCTGGTTCCAGGAGGAGTTAGGCGGCATCAACGGGCTGCGCACGGTTGAAGTCGACGTGGCCGGCCAAATCCTGCGCGATATCCAGGCGCCCATTGTTCCTGTGCCGGGGCTCAACCTGCACCTGACGATCGACACCCGCCTGCAGACCAATATGACCGCCATCGTACAGCAGGAGCTGGATTTTTGGAACACGTTCCTGGGGCGCACGCTTTCGAACAACGCCGTAGCGATCGCCATGAACCCGAAAACCGGAGAAATATTGGGGCTGGTGACCCTGCCCTCGTACGAAAACAACCGCCTGGCCCGCATTATCCCGGCTTATTATTTCGAGCAGCTGGCCGAAGACCCCCTGCGCCCGCTTTTCAACCACGCCATCTCCGCTGAGCACCCGCCGGGCTCCGTCTTCAAGCTCGCCACGGCCGTCGGAGCGTTGAACGAAGGCGTGGTCGAGCCGGACGAAATTATCGATACCCCTGGTTTTATCACCGTGCTGGAAAAATACACCCCCGCGGACCCTGGCCGGCCGCGCGAGTTCGTCGACTGGATCTACGACGACGGGGAAAATCCCGGCGGTTTTGGAGAACTGAATTTTATCGGCGGCCTGGCCAATTCGAGCAATGTTTATTTTTACAAACTCGGGGGCGGCTACCGCGAAGAGGTCCCTGACGGCGGTTTGGGGGTCTGCCGGCTGAGCGCGTACGCGCAGGCACTCGGCTACGGCCGGCTTTCGGGGATCGAACTGCCGGGCGAGGAAGAGGGCCTGATGCCCGACCCGCGCTGGAAACGCATCAACCGGGGCGAGATATGGTCGATCGGCGACATGTACAATGCCAGCGTGGGCCAGGGATTCGTGCTTTCCACTCCCCTGCAGGTGCTGCTCTCTGCGGCCACCATCGCCAACGACGGCAAGCTGATGAAACCCACCCTGGTCAAAGAGATCGTGGATGCGGAGGGGAATGTGGTCCAGCCGTTCCAGGCGAATATGATCCACGACATCACCAGCGATCCGGTCGTCCAGGAATACATCCAGTATGTCAGCGGGTCGGGGCAATGCCAGGAAACGGGCAACTGGAAATCCATCCAGCCCTGGGTGGTCGAAGAGGTTCAGGTGGGGATGCGCCGGGCGGTGACCCACGGCACGCTGGCCAGGGAGTTCGAAAATTTCGAGATCGCCGCAGCCGGCAAAACCGGGACGGCCGAATACTGCGACAATTTCGCCCAGGCCCGCAACCTGTGCATTCCGGGCAACTGGCCCACCCACGCCTGGACGCTTGGCTATGCGCCATTTGACGACCCCGAAATCGTGGTGGTGGCCTTCGTGTACAACGGCGGGGAGGGCGCCAGCGTGGCCGGCCCGATCGTCAAACGGATCCTGGAAGCCTATTTTGAAATCAAAGCGCTGGAGGCCCCGGGCTCCTGAGCCTTCCAGGACAATTTGTCACAAAATCCTCACGAAATTCGCATTTTTGGACATACGTGCTATAATCTGCCTTTAATCTATGGTGCCATCAATCAACATCAAGGGCATTCGTGATGGCCTGCTGGTGTCTGTCGGGCAGGGGGAGTGGGGGGCGATCAAAACCGAACTGCTCGAACAAATGAAAGAACGGGCATCCTTCATCCAGGGCGCCCGTATCACACTGGATGTCGGCGATCACACGTTGCCGGCGGCTGAAATGGGCCGCCTGCGGGATGAGTTGTCCGATCTGGGAGTGGCGTTGTTTGCCGTGATCTCCACTTCCCAGGTTACGGAATCCAGCGCACAATCCCTAGGGCTGGGCACCCGCATTTTCAAACCCGCCCAGCAAGCCAGAAGCCGGACAACAGGCGCGCAAACGCCCGGCGAGGAAGGCATGTTTATCCGGCGCACCCTGCGCTCGGGGGTCAAAATAGAATACCCCGGGCACATCACCATTATCGGGGACGTCAACCCGGGGGCGGAGGTGGTGGCCGGCGGCAGCATCATGGTGTGGGGCCGCCTGCGCGGGGTTGTGCACGCCGGCGCCGAAGGAGATGAGGGCGCAGTGATCGCCGCCCTGCAGCTGACTCCCACGCAACTGCGTATCGCCGGTCAGATCGCCATCCCCCCCGACCAGCGCGGCGACCCCAAGCCCGAAATTGCCCGCATCCGGGATGGCCGGGTCGTGGCCGACCATTGGAACGTGAGATAGGGAAACCACATGGCAGCAAAAATCGTTACGATTACCTCAGGCAAAGGCGGTGTCGGCAAGACCACCGCCACAGCCAACCTGGCCTCCGCCCTGGCCGCAGACGGCAACAAGGTGGTCTGCATCGACGCGGATATCGGCCTGCGCAACCTGGACCTGATCCTGGGCCTGGAAAACCGGATCGTTTATGACCTGGTGGACGCGGTCGAGGGGCGCGCCCGGCTGCGGCAGGCGATGATCCGGGACAAACGCTTCCCCAATCTGTTCCTGATCCCTGCCGCCCAAACTCGCGATAAGACCGCAGTCTCGCCGAGCGACATGATTCGGCTTTGCAATGAGCTGCGCATGGACCATGACTGGGTCCTGATTGACTCCCCGGCGGGGATCGAACGGGGTTTTAAGAACGCCATCGCCCCGGCCGACATCACTCTGGTGATCACCAATCCGGAGGTCTCCGCGGTGCGCGACGCCGACCGGATCATCGGGATGATAGAAGCGGAGGAAAAAGGCCCGGCCAAATTGATCCTCAACCGGCTCAATTATGAAATGATGAAACGCGGGGAGATGCTCAGCCCGGAAGACGTCATCGAGCTGCTGGCTGTGGAGATCATCGGTATCGTCCCGGAGGATGATAGCGTCGTGGTCGCCAGCAACCGGGGCACGCCGATCGCCCTGGACGATAAAAACGTCGCCGGCATCGCCTTCCGCAACATCGCACGGCGGCTCCAGGGCCAGGAGGTGCCCTTCCTGAACCTGGAAAGAAAGGATGGCTTCTTCGGACGGCTTTCACAAATTTGGGGGCGAGGAGGATAAGCGATGGCCGGTCTGTTTGAAAGACTTTTCGGGAAGACCCGCAGTGCGAACACCGCCAAAGAGCGGCTGCAGCTGGTATTGATCCATGACCGCAGCAACATCTCCCCCGGCGTCCTGGAAGCGCTCCGGGATGAAATCATCCAGGTGATCTCTCGTCACGTTGAGATCGAGGCCGGCGGTGTCAGCCTGGAAATGTCCCGCGAGGGCCGCGAAAACCGCCTGGTCGCCGATATCCCGCTGAAGAAAAAAAGAAGAAGGTAGCCGGACGCTCTGTTCCACGCTGCTGTTCCCCAATTATCGGCAATGCAAAGAACCACCTGGAGACATTTCGACTTCTGGCTGCTCGGCGCGGTGGCTGTGCTGGTCATTTTTGGACTCGGCATGATCCGCTCGGCAATCGCCGGCAACGAGGAGCTGTTGGAGCTCTACCCCCGGCACATTATTTTCGCCTCGGTCGGATTTTTCGTGGTGGTCATCACCGCCGCCCTGGACTACCACCTTTTCAATCCGGTCGGCAAAGTGCTCTACCTGCTGGTGGCGGTGCTGCTTGCCCTGGTGGCGGCAGGCGGGCAGGTGGCATTCGGTGCACAACGGGCGATCGATACCGGCTTTTTCTTCATTCAGCCCTCCGAGCTGGCAAAAATTGCCATGATCCTGGTGTTGGCGGACTACTTCGCCCGCAACGTTAACCGCTCCCAGGACCTGCGCTGGATCCTGCGCAGCCTGATCCCCACCCTGTTCATGGTGGTGTCGATATTCCTGCAGCCCGACCTGAGTACGTCTATCGTGATTCTGGTGATCTGGTTTTCAATGTTGTGGGCCAGCGGGCTGCAGTTCAAGCACATGGCCATGTTTGCCGGTCTGGGTATCACTGTGGCGCTGGCGGGCTTCCCCTTTTTGCAGGATTACCAGCAGCAGCGCGTGTTAAATTTCCTGTTTCCCGATCCGAACGCCAGTTTCGGGAACATTTACAACGTCAACCAGGCCTTGATCACGATTGGCTCAGGGGGCTGGTTCGGCCAGGGGTACGGGCAGGGTAGCCAGGTCCAGCTGCGTTTCCTCAAAGTGCGGCACACGGATTTCATTTTCTCTGCGCTTTCCAACGAGTTTGGCTTTTTGGGTGCGGTCTTGGTGCTGTTGCTGCTGGCATTCGTGATTTACCGCTGTCTGCGAGCGGCCCGCCTGGCAAAGGACACCTTCGGCGCGCTGATCTGCTATGGCGTGGCAACTTTTATATTCTTCCACACCGCCGTAAACATCGGCATGAACCTGAACTTGATCCCGGTCACCGGGCTGCCCTTGCCTTTTGTCAGCATGGGAGGCAGCAGCCTGCTTTCCACCCTGCTGGGCATCGGGTTGGTGGAAAGCGTGATCCTGCGGCACAAAACGCTGGAATTCTAGCGGAACGAAAACGGTTGGCGCGTCGGGCATAGAAGGCATGTCCGCACGCGCTCCTACAGTGAAATTGTTGATGGATATCCAAGAACTTACCCGAGAAATGCATGAGTTTGTCCGTTCAAAAGGCTGGTACGAGCCGGACAGCCCCCGTCCTCAGACGCCCCTTAACCTGGCCATCTCGCTGAATCTGGAGGCCTCGGAAGTGCTGGAATGTTTTCAATGGGAGCCGGATGCAGCCAGCCAGACGGACCTTGCCGGCGAACTCGCCGACGTCGCCCTGTATCTTCTCCAGCTGGCCAGCGTACAGGGGATCGATCTGGAGCAGGCCATCCTGGACAAACTGAGGCGCAATTATGGCCGTTCCTGGGAGGGCTGAGCTATGAAAAAAAAACGGATCACCGTTTTTGGAGGTTCGGTCCCGCTCCCTGGCGAACCGGCGTACGAGGAGGCCCTGAAACTTGGCGGCCTGATCGCTCGGAGCGGCTACATCGTGCAGACCGGAGGCTATTCAGGAACCATGGAGGCGGTGTCCCGGGGGGCGTTTGAAGCAGGTGGGCACACCGTCGGGATCACCTGTTTCGATCTGGAGGTCTGGCGCCCGCTGCCGCCCAACCGCTGGGTCATGGAAGAAATGCGCTTCAAGACCCTGCGAGAACGGCTGTACGCCCTGATCGACCACGCCGATGCCGCTATCGCCCTGCCGGGCGGGATCGGCACCCTTGCGGAAATCGCTGCCATGTGGAGCAGCCTGCAGACGGAAGAGATCGTGCACTGCCCGTTGATCCTGGTCGGGGAGGGCTGGAGGACCACGCTGGATACCATGCTTTCCCAACTGAGCAGCTATGTCAGGGCGGACCACCGCAAGCTGCTGACTTTCGCCCCGAACGTGGAAGCCGCGTTTCAGCTGGCTGACCGGCATTTGCGAGGCTGAGACGTTTATGCCGGCGGTATCCCCTGAACGGCTGCGAGCCGACATAGACAGCCTCAAGCAGTCCTATCACGGCCCGGAGGTGTTTGTGAACGCACTGGTCCGCACCCTGGAAAAATACGCCGACCGGACGGTGCGGGCCGGCCAGTCGGGCCAGCCGGCGCCCCTGGCGCCGATGTTCCACACCCCGCGCCCCGTCTTGCGGGCAATAGAAAACGCGCTCTCCGATCTGGTCTCCGACGATCCGCGCCTGGCGCTGGAATCCGCGGACCAGCTGTGGCGGAACCCGGTTTACGAGGTCCGCCGGATGGCGATCTCGATTCTCACCCACCTTCCGGAGGATTACCAGGAAGAAGTCATGTGGCGCGTGCGGGAATGGGCGCCGACCGATATCGATGAATCCCTGCTGGCCAGACTGTTCTCAACAACGCTTCCACAACCCCGGAACATGCTGGCTGTGATCCGCGAATGGCTGGATGAAGGCGGCCCGGAGAACACCCGGCGAAGCCTGGTCGCGGTGGCGGTCCTGGTCACCGGGCCAAAAGGCGAAGACCTGCCGGCTATTTTCCGAATCCTCTCTCCGTTGCTGATCCAGGCCCCTTCCCGGCACAAACCGCGCCTGGCCGAAATCATCCGCACCCTGGCGGAGAGAGCACCTGAGGAAACCTCTTATTACCTGCGCCAGCTGTATATCAATGCCGGGCAGCCCGAGATCGCCCGGGTCATCCGCCAGAACCTCGGGCTTTTCCCTCCGGAAATGAAAGCTTCCCTGCAGGAAAGCCTGCGCAGGCACAACTGAGTTGCCGGAGTTCCGATGAACAAGCGGATCAACCAGGAGCAGTTTGGGGCCAACGCGTCCGCCTATGCCGACAGCCAGACCCACGCCCGCGGCTCCAGCCTGGAGCGGCTGATTTCCTTCACTCGCCCCGAGAAAAACTGGCTCGTCCTGGATGTCGCCACCGGTGCCGGCCACACCGCACTGGCCTTCGCCCCCCGGGTCGCTCAAGTCTGGGCAACGGACATCACGCGGGAAATGCTGGCGGTCACCCGGCGGCTGGCAGCAGAAAAAGGCTCCCCTAACATCCGACTCGGGTTTGCAGACGCACAGCAGCTTCCCTTTGCCGGCGGTCTTTTCGACCTGGTCACTTGCCGCATCGCCGCCCACCACTTTGCGGACATCCCGGCCTTCATCCGAGAAGCACGTCGCGTACTTCGGCCGGGCGGGCGGCTGGCCGTGGTCGACAATATCGTCCCCGAAGGGGCGGCCGGAGATTATGTCAACGCCTTTGAAAAACTGCGCGACCCAAGCCACGGGCGCTGCTGGTCCCTGGAAGAATGGACTGCATGTATCAAGGACCACGATTTCGGCGATCTGCAAACCGAGATCCTGGAGAAAACGCTCCAATTCGATTTCTGGGCGCAGCGCCACGGCCGCATCATGAAAAGCTACCTGCGGGCCCTGCTTGCGCTGGCCCCAGGGGAGGCCGGGCGGTTCCTGCATCCCGATGATCATACCGGCGGCCTGCTGTTCCACCTGCAGGAGGGGATCTTCCTGACGGTGAAGTCTTCTCCGGAGGGGCGCGTCTGATGGCACGGCGAGACGTGTACACCCGGCTGCTGTATTGGCGCAGGGCGCCTATTTTAGGCCGCCTGGCGTATTTGGGGCTGAAAGTGCTGGGTGCGGAGGTCCCGCTGCAGGTCGACTTTGGGGAGGGCTGCCTGCTGGTCCACGGTGGCTTCGGGGTCGTGATCCACCCCAACGCCAGCTTCGGGTCGCATGTCAAGATCTATCCCGGTGTGACCCTGGGCCGGGCTGATGTCCACCTGCCGGCCAGCCAATCGGATTTTAAGGCCATCCGGGTGGAGGATAATGCCGTTCTGGGGGCGGGCGCCAAAATCCTTTGCAAGCGCGGCATCCTGACGGTAGGCACCGGATCGGTCATTGGGGCTAACGCCGTGCTGACCCAATCCACCGGGAATTGGGAAATCTGGGCCGGAATCCCCGCCAGGGTGGTCGGGCAGCGGCCCCAGCTTGACAATGAAATCCCAAAGCGTTAAAATTCCCGGGCGTTCAGGAACAAGGGCGCCTGCACATTGGGCCGAGATAGCTCAGTTGGTAGAGCAGCGGACTGAAAATCCGCGTGTCGCCAGTTCGATTCTGGCTCTCGGCACTTCTCGGCCTGGTGAAAGCAAGGCCAACCTGCGGGTGTAGTTCAGTTGGTAGAACACCTCCTTGCCAAGGAGAAGGTCACGGGTTCGAGTCCCGTCACCCGCTCTATACCGGGCTGGTAGCAAAAGCGGCTATCAGCCCATTTCTTTACGGCGACGTAGCCAAGATGGATAAGGCAGAGGTCTGCAAAACCTCGATCACGGGTTCGAGTCCCGTCGTCGCCTTCAGAAATAAAAATGGCCGGATTTAAAAAATCCGGCCATTTTTTTATCTACAGCTTTGGGTTTACTGGGATTCTTCCAGCAGTTCCGCTGCGGTGGCATCCAGATTGGCCAGGATTTCATCCACTTCGGCGTCATCTGCGGCCGCCATGATGGCGAAGAAAGCATCCGAGATGGCGCCTCGGACGGCACCCCAGGAGGCCAGGTTCGGTTCAGCCTGCCCCAAATCCCCCAGTCCGAGCCCTGTGGCGTAGATCGGGTTGTCCGCCACGTAATCGCCCAGGAAGGCGTTGGTGGTGGTCTGCGAGGGGAAGTAGGCGCTGAAGGTGATCCACTCGGCCTGGATTTCAGGCGAGGTGAAGTGCTTCAGCCAAAGCCATGCAGCCAGGTTGGCCTCCGGCGAGTGATCGATCACGCCGATCATCTGGCCAAAGGAGTTGACTGCCAGCTTTCCATCCGGACCCGGGTAGGGGATCATAATCCATTCATCCGGGTTTCCGGCATCCTCAAAAGCGGAGGCCTGGAAAGGCAACCCGGCCGTCGAGCTCTCCGTGAACAACGCCTGGCGGGTGGCAAATTCCGGGTTCGGGAAACCATCGATCCGGAACCAGCAGCCGCTCGCCTCCAGGTCGCGCATGAAGGTGGCTACCTCTTTCATTTGTTCGGTGTTCATGGTGTAGCCATCACCGCTTTCGTTGAGGAAACCACCATCGAAGGCGAACAGCCAGGCCGCAACATTGGAAGCCCCGATTCCGCGGGTCACCAGACCACCGGTGCCGTCGTTGTCGGGGTTGTCATCGTTGTTGTTGGCTTCCGCCGCGGCGCAGGCCTGTTCTTTGAATTCGGCGGTTGTTGCCGGGGGTCCATCAAAACCCAATTCCTGTGCCCAGGTCTGGTTGTAGAAGATCACCTGGGTCGATTGGTGGATGGGCAGGGCGATCTGCGTGCCGTCCGGCAGCGAACCGGAGGCAAAGTTGGCATCATGGATGGCATCCAGCTCTTCGGCGGTCAGACCAAAGTCCGGATCGTCGATAAACTGGTTGAGCTCCACGATCGCCCCGGCGTTGTACCAGGTTGCGATCGCGTTCGGGAATCCGGGCGTGACGTTGGGCAGGTCGCCCGTTGCAATCGCCGCGTTGACGGCGCTTTGCAGGTCACCCTGGCTCCCCTGTTCCACCTGGACGACGGTAATGCCCCATTCGTTGCTGGCATTGAAGTCATCGATGATTTTCGTCATGCCCTCATTCGGGGAGCCTGAGCCCCAGACGTGCCAGAAGACCACTTCCTGGCCGCTCAGGTCCACCATCGGCTCTTCGGTCGCCTCCATCGGCTCCTCGGTCATCTCCTCGGTGGCTTCCATCGGCTCTTCGGTGGCCTCCATCGGCTCTTCGGTCATCTCTTCCGTGGCCTCCGGGGGCGCCTCTGTGGCTTCCGGCGCCTGGGTGCAGGCCGCCATGGCCAGGGTAAAGATCAGGATCAAGGTTAGGAAAAATGGTATTCGGTTTTTTGACATCTTCATCTCCTCATGAATGTCTTGTTGGGTTTAGGTTGTGGAAAAGGGAATGGTTTGCGTATCGGTGGTGTGCGCCTCCTTGTGCAGGTTTATCGTCGCCGGCTGCATCTCCCCCCGGCCGAAGATCAGCCTTTCAGGCCGCTGCGGGCGATGGACTCGGTGAACTGCTTCTGGGTGAAGAAATACAGGACCAGAATCGGGATGATGGTGATAAAGGCTCCGGCCATCATGTAATGCAACTCGGATCCTGCCTCATCAACAAAATTCAAAAAACCAACCGCGATCGGCCGCCATTCCGGGCCGGCGTTGGTAACCAGCAGCGGCCAGGCCAGGGCGTTCCAGGTGCCCACCAAAGAAAGGACGATGATCACCATCAAAGGGGCTTTGGACAGCGGCAGGACGATCTGGGTTAAAAAACGAAGGTGGCCGGCGCCGTCGATCCGGGCGGCATCGAACAGTTCGTCCGGGATCTGGGCGAAAAACTGCCGCAAGAGGAAAATCGTGAAAATGCTTCCCATAAAAGGGATGGTCAGGGCGGGCCAATTGTTCAGCCAGGGGATCGGGCCAACCCTCCCCAGCCAGGTCACGGTCAACAAGTTTGGGATTGTGTTCACCATCCCCGGGATCATTAAGGTGCTGAGCAGGATAGCAAATATCGCATCCCTGCCCGGAAATTTGATGCGGGCAAATGCATAGGCAGCCAGAATACCAAAAACCAGCTCACCCGCCAGGGTGATGAAAGTGATCTTCAGGCTGTTTCCAAAATAAAGCGTAAAATCGCCTCGCTCCCAGGCCACCAGGTAGTTTTCCCAGTGTATTTCGCTGGGAACTAAATCAGGTCCCATCGCCTGGCCCAGGGACATGAGGGACTTTGAAATCATCCAAAAAAATGGTCCCAGTGCAACAAGAGAAGCGAGTATTAGGAATGTATAGGTAATGATGTTGCGGACCAGCGTAAAGTTCCAGGGAATTGAATATCTTGCACCGGAAACTTCTTTATTCACTTCCCCTGACAACGTCGTATCAGCCATAAAAAACCCTCGACCCCTGGATCTTATTGTTGATAAAGGTCAGGCTCAAAATGATGGCGAAAAGCACAAACGCCAGAGCGGAGGCGTAGCCATATCGGGTCTTTTGAAAAAACTCGATGAAAATGACCACACTGAAAGGGTCGGTGGTCCCAAGCGCCGCCCCCGAACGCATCACCCAGATAGTATTGAAGGCTTTAAAAGTGCCGATTATCGCCAGGAGAGAAAGAAAATAGGTCGTGGGTGAAAGGAGTGGAAACGTGATGTAACGGAACACATTCCACCGGTTAGCCCCGTCAATTTCCGCCGCCTCCGTCAATTCATACGGGATATTGCCTAATCCCGCTAGATAAATCACGGTGTTGTAGCCGACATAAATCCAAATTGAATGGAGAATGATGATCGATAAAGCCAGGCTCGGGCCGGCCGCCCAGCTTGGAATGTCAATTCCCGCATATCGACTGATAATCGTGAACAATCCATCCGGTTCCCACAACCAATCCAGCGGCTCGGATCCAAGCCAGCCTATAAATGAATTGGCGGGAGAAATCGGGCGATTTGAGAATATTTGTTTGAACACGGCCGCACTTGCCACTGCCGGCGTGATATAGGGGATGAAAAAGATAATCCGGAATGCTTCCGACCCTTTTAACTTCTGGAAAAGTAAAACCGATAAAAATAACGCGCTTCCCAATTGGAACGGAACCGTTCCGATGGAGAAAAACACGGTGACTTTCAGACCCTGCCATAAATCCGGGTCTCCGGATGCTACGATTGTCGGTATTTCGATGATCAATAAAACCGCACCGACTAAGAAAGCTGTTGCAGCGATGATGCGAAAAATGAAATTTGGGGTGGAGATTTGCTTTTCGGCGCTCCTCCAAATACGCCAGCCGATAAAGAGAAGCAAGACCCCGGCCGTGACCATGATGAACTGCGGCCAGATGCCCGGATCCTCCCCTGTTTCGACGGCGGCAGCATAGGCATCCCCGATGGCGTTGAATGTGACATAAAAGAAACCAATCCCAACAGCAGCTGCAATCCAGATTGTGGTGAGTTGAAATTGGAAACGAAGATATTCCGGCCGGCGCCAAACCAGGATGGCGATCAGGGTAAGAAACAGGCTCGCATAGAAAATTTGCGTGAAAGCTTGCCAGTACGGATAGACATTTTCCGCCAGAAACGCTTCTTGCAATAGCCGGACAAAAAGTTCTCGCGATCGTTCTTCGCCCCGCATATTGCGTGCGATATCCAGGAAGCCAGGCAGTTGGAAAAAAGCCCAGCGGAAAAAGGCCAACACCGAACCTGCGATTCCAGCTGCCGGAACTATCAATAACCAGGCCGAAGGATTTATTTTATCGGTGAGGTTGAATAAACCACGCAATGTAAGAAAAACCAAATAAAAAGACAAAATGCCCAAAAAGAACAGGGCGATGTACATCAGGTTGTCGATCGCGGCCAGGTAGTTTCGCAGGCCGCGAAATTCCCCCCGTACGAGCTGCCACTTGTGCAGGCTGACGTAAACGGCAAAAAAGACGGGGAAAATCCCGAACAGGAAAATCAGGAACACAGCGGGGGAGATCATCAGGTAAGCGGTCAGCGCTTCCTTCAGATCCCTGCCGCGTTTTCCGGTAAACCAGTTCTGGGTCGAATTCTGCATTTGCATGCGGCTACCTGGCAGCCATGAAAACCATGGGGGAATCCTGGGATCGGACGGGGACTATTATATCCAAATTTACCCGTGGGACTTCCTTAATATCCTGTAATATCCGGCATGCCCCCATCAGCCCGGCGATGTATCAGCGGAAAAATCCGGCGACCTCCTCGGTCAAATTGTCCAATTCGAGCACGATCGCCGGGATGTCCTCCGGGCGCGTCAACGGCGCGTACAGCATCCTGGCGCTGTCCTCAAGCACCCAGCGGGCCGCAGACCAGGACCGGATCGCGGGGATGGGCTCCCCGGCGGAAAGGATAATGGATTCCGCTTCGCCCCATTCGGGCGCCTGTGAAGCGCTTTCACCTAATTCCTCCAGGGCGGA
>JBFKII010000023.1:0-22048 GCA_041632295.1 Anaerolineales bacterium
ACTGCGGTTTTACGTCCGCTTCAACCGGCTCGTTACCGGTTCCGGCCTGCCATCCGTCTCTTCAAAACGCCAGGCCGCAGAGACGCGAGGAATCAATCTGTTTCGAGTCATTGGTTTCGCCCGTTTCTGATCAAACGCTCCACACTCGGAGGAAAGTCAACCCACTGCGCCCCAGCGGCTTCGCGACACTGCGGTTTTACGTCCGCTTCAACCGGCTCGTTACCGGTTCCGGCCTGCCATCCGTCTCTTCAAAACGCCAGGCGCAGAGACGCGAGGAATCAATCTGCAGCCTGAAAATTTGAGTCAAAACCTTTGCTAACAGAAATATCCACTTATTCCGGGGAACGTCACTCCCCCCTAAAATCCCCTTCCCACAACCGCCGCATCTCCGCGCTGCTGTGCAGCAGGTCATCCAGTCTGCCCTGCGCGGTGACCCGGCCATCTTTCAGCACCAGGATGTTGTCCGCCCGCTGCAGCACCGACTTGCGGTGCGAGACCACCAGGCAGGTGGGCAGCCCGCCATCCCTGGAAACCGGCCTACTACCGTTGGAAGATCCGCTTTCAGCGCCCTCCTTTGCGAAGATGCGCTGCCACAGGGTGCGTTCGGTCTCCACATCCAGCGCCGACGAAAGGTCGTCGAAGATCAGCAGTTCCGCCCCGGTTACGAACATGCGGGCGGCTGCGCTGCGCTGGACCTGGCCGCCGGAAAGGCGCACGCCGCGCGGCCCGACGACCGTGTCCAGGCCGCCCTCCAGGTCATCCAGGTCCCGATCGAAAACGGCAGTCTCCAGCGCCCGGAAGACCTCCTGGTTGGTGCGCACCTGCCCCATCAGCACGTTGTCCCTCAGCGATTCACTGAACAGGCGCGGCACCTGGGCTGTGTAGGCCGCACGCGGCGGCACCAGGAACTGCCCGGGATCCTCCACGACCACGCCGTTCCAGCGAACCTCGCCCTGTGCGGGCAGCAGACCGAGCAGCGAACGCAGCAGGGTGGTCTTGCCGGACCCGATCCGCCCGGTGATCACCGTGATCGTCCCCTTTTCGATCTCCAGGTCCACGCCCTCGATCCCGCGCTCGCTGTGGGGATAGCGGTAAGTCAGCTCGCGCGCCGAGAGCGTCTGCAGCCGGTCGGCGGGGGATTTCGCCGCGTGGGGCACCTCGGGCAGCGTGCCGTCCATGTGGTTCGGGTTGGGCGCCACCAGGCTGTGATCGGGCGCGCCCATCAGCAGGCGTTTCAGCCGGTCGAGCGAGACCCTGGCCTGGTTGTGGCGTGCGATCAGGTTGCCGTAGGCGAACATGGCGTCGGTCAGCGGCCACATGTATGCGATAAACAGCGCAAAATCACCGACGCTGAAATCGCCGCCGCGGATCGAGTCGCCAGCCATCAGCAGGATGATGCCCACCCCGATGTTAATGGTGCTGCGAAAAATCGTGACCATCATCTCGGTCAGCAGGCTGTCCTTCAGGGAAGCCTTGCGGCGCTGCTCGTTCAGCGCTTCGAAGCGCCGGATGACATCCTCTTCCGAAGTGGACACCTTGATCGCCTGCACGGCGCCGAAGGTTTCGGCGATGAAGCCGGTCACGCGCCCGGCCGCGGTGCGGGCAGATTCACGGTAAGCTAGGATGCGCGTCCGCAGGATGGAGATCACCAGCACAATCACCAGCATCGGCGCGGTGATCACCATGGTTACCCTTGGGTTGATCGCGCTCATGACCGCCAGGCTGAAGACCGTCGTGATCACCATCCCGGGCATATCGATAAACCACTCCGTGGCCATCTCCAGTTCGTTCACGTCGCCGCGGAACCGGCTGATCGCCTCCCCGGGGGAACCGGGCAGGGCATCGGAGCCGGGCCGGCCCAGGATGTGGCGCAGCAGGTTGGTGCGGATCAACCCTGAGATGTTGAGCAGGAAGGTGGCATTGGCGTAAATCCCACCGGTCAGGCCGGCGATCCGCCCAACGGCCAGCCCTGCCAGGAGTGCCAGCAGGCCCCACAGCCCGATCCCCGCCTGTGCCCCGGTCGTGAGCAGGTCGAAAATCTGGCGGATCACCAGGCCACCAGCCCGCGGACTGACCCACATGATGGCCCAGAATAGCGCGTCAAAGAAGTACCATCCGAACTTGTAGCGGATCAGCCGGAGTGAAAGGCGGTATGTGGTCAGCGGTTTATCCGACCTGTTTACGGACTGCATGGTGCGCTCCAATCAATCGTTGCTTCGGTCCGGGCCCCGGCTTGTTCGCCGGGGCTTTGATTTCTTGCCGGAACGGTGATTTTTCCAGCGCCGCCACCAGGATTTGTGCTTGCGCTTTTCACCCGGAGTGCGCGGATCGTCGTTTTCGTCGTATGGCGTCGTGATGATAATCATCTCGCACCTCCATTGCAGGGAGGTGCATGCCGTGGGAGCAGCTCAATCGGCGAAGAATGTCGCCTCTCCTAAGCCAGCACCTCCTCCAGCCCGGTCCGCAGCAGTTGTGAGAACCGGGAGTTGGCGTCTGTCGCCAGGTATTCTCGGGGCCCCTTTTCCAGGATGCGCCCGTCTTCGATGATCATGATCTGGTCCGCCCGCTGCACCGTCGCCAGCCTGTGGGCGATGATGATCGCGGTGCGGTTTTCCAACAGCCTGTCCACGGCTCGCTCGATCAACTGCTCCGTCACCGGGTCCAACCGGGAGGAGGCCTCATCCAGGATGACCAGCCCCGGGTCCCGCAGGAACACCCGGGTGAAGGCCAGCAGCTGGGCCTCACCGGCGGAAAGCCCGCCACCGGATTCGAGCTCTGTGTCCAGGCCCTGCGGCAGGGACTGCACCCAGTCCCACAGCCCCAGCGCCCCGAGCACCTCCTGCAGCCGGGCATCCGGGATGTGCGGGTCGAAAAAGGTCAGGTTGTCCCGCACGGTCGACCGGAACAGCTGCACTTCCTGGGTGACCATGCCCACACGCTGCCGAAGCTGCGCCAGTTGCGTGTCTTTCAGGTCGATCCCGCCCAGCTTCAGTCTGCCGGCCTGCGGGTCGTAGAGGCGAAACAGCAGGCGGGCGATGGTGGTCTTGCCGCTCCCGGTGCGTCCCAGCAGCCCCAGCACCTCCCCAGGAGCCAGCTTGAAGGACAGGCCCTCCAGGGTGGGGTCCGATCCGTTGTAGCTGAAGCGCACATCCTGGAAGTCCAGGGCCAGCGGGCCGTTGGCGATCGGGCCTCCGGAGCCGTCCTTGTGGTCGGGCTCCATCGCCAGCAGTTCCCGTATGCGGGCCACGCTGCCGCCGGCTTTCTGCAGGTCTTGCATCTGGCGGGCGATCTGTTCCAGCGGGCGGCGAAGCAGCTCGGTGTAGTGGAAGACTACGTAGACCGACCCGATCGTCAGGGTGCCCGCCTGAAAGAGCCAGGCGCCCATGGCGAAGGCCACGATGTTGCCCAGCGTGAAGGTCACCATGGAGGTCATCCAGATGACGCTGCCTTTGATCCAGGCCTTGCGCGAATCGACCAGGTGCCGTGTGAGGGCCTGGGCCAGGCGCCGCATTTTGTAGGGCCCGGCCCCCAGCGCAGCGATGTCCTCCGTGCCAGCCAGCCGTTCCTCCAGAAAGCCGAACAGCTCGGCGCTGGCCTGGCGGGCTTTCTCCCACTGCGAGACGGCAAAGTCGATCACCCGCGAGAGAACGAACAGCGTGAACAGGCAGAAGCCCAGAAACGCCGCGCCGATGCGCCAGTCCTCGCGGAAAAGCATCGCCAGCACGCCCACCAGCAGCAGGAGGTTCCCGGCGATCTGGATGACGAACTGCGAGAAAAAGTTGGACAGCTCGTTCACATCGCCGTCCACCCGCTCGATCATCTCGCCGGGTGTACGCAGGTTGTGAAACTTCATGTCAAGGTGCAGGCAGTGCAGCGCCAGGTCGCGGCGCAAGGCGTTGGTAGCGCGCCAGCGGACATCCTGGCCGATATAGGCGGTGGCGGTCACGCAGACCTCTTTGACCAGGGCCAGGACCAGGAATGTCAGGGCCATGCGGGTCAACGTTTCAAGCGCACCACCCGCCAGGGCGAGGTCGATGAAATCGCGCACGATCTGCGGGACGTAGAGCTGCAGCCCGATGCCGGCCAGCAGCAGGGCGCCCATCAGCGCGGCGCGCTTCCACTCGGGAAGCAGGTAATTGCCTAAAAGGTCCCAATATTTTTGCAACGGCAATTTCATATCAATACTCCTGGCCCGGCGGACGGCTGTTCGCCGGGCCCACTTCCTTTCGAATTACAGCGCTTTTACCAATGCCGTGCTCCTGGCGGTTGTGACAGTTTGACTTCTCAAATACAAAAGAGAAGTTATGTCCTGTTTTGACTCAACCATCGGACGAGGCTTCGCCCACGCCTGCCAGCGCTTCGTAGTTACGCGCCTCTTGCAGCGTCTCGGCCAGTGCGTAATATGCGATCAGCTCCCGGCTGCCGAGTGGCGGCACGTTGAAGTAGTCCATGACATAGGTGTGGCCGCCGTCCAGGCCCCAATCCATGACGATCTGGCGGCGGTAGCCGCTGGCTGCCACGGCTGCCATGGCCCGCCCCGTCTCCGGGTTTTCGACCGCCACCCAGCTGCCAACGTTCGGCCAGGCCATGTCCGGGGTGCGCTTGCGCTGCAGCCCGTGTGCGTGGATCACGGCGTTTTCATGCGCCCCATCCACCTGGAAGAAACTCAACAACGCGGGCTCCGCCTTGCGGAAAACGGCCGATTCGTTGACCAGCCTGTAGCGCACTTTGAGAAGGTTGCTGCCCGCCACCGTCAGGTAATCGAGCGTTAGCCGCAGGCCAGCAAATTCAGGGGCCTTCGGAACAGCCGACAGCCGCAGCCCTTCCCATGTGATGCCATCCGGGCCGGAATCCGCGATCGGATGGGCTTCGAAAGCGGATTCATGCAGCTTGCCCGGCCAGCTTTCATCGCGTACGTAATCAAACAAGACCGGGCGCAGGCCGCCGTACCAGGGCTTGATCCAACTCAACTCGCCCGATTCCGGGTAAGAGGTCAACAGGTGATTGGCCTCCGAACCAGCCTCCGACCAGCGCACCACAGCGCCAGAGAAAGCCGGGGCCACCTCCCAGACCGTCCGACCGTTTTCGATACGCCACAGTTCGCCCTCCGAGCGGACGCGCACCTCGCCGCCGGCGGTCCCCAGCCGGATCAAGGTGAACGGCCGTTCCGCATCCAGCTCGGTGGACTCCAGGCGCAAAGTGCCCCGGAAAGCGCCAGCGCGGCTGTCCTGCGCCTGGAAGCGGACCCGCCTTTCAAACGGGGCCGTGTTGTCAACGCCCTCCAGCGTTGCATGGCGCAGGTCCACCCGCCAGCCGGCCGGCGGCCGCACCGCCAGCGTGCCGTAGACTTTCTGCTCCCGTGTGGTGTGAGCTTGCAGGCTGGCGTCGACCGCTCCTTCCAGGGTCAGGACCGGGTTGGGCTGTATGCCGATTTCAAAGTGCCGCCCGGCGGGGGCCGGGAAGGCCTCCTCCGGTTGGGCCGCCGGCTGCCCGTTCAGCCGCAGCCAGAGCGCCTGGAGGGTGTGCCAGTCGCCTGGCCCGCTGTAAACCTGCACATCCGGGGCCTGGAACGCGCTTTCTGGCGCCAGCACACCCATCCGGTATGCCAGGTACAGCTGGCCGCGCCGGCTGGCGACCTTTTCCAGATTCTCCTCGGACCAGATGGTCCCGAACACATAGCCAGGCTGCTCCAGCGCCAACCAGCACTGGCCCCACAGCTCCGGCTTCTCTGGAACGTCTCCGTCCGCAAACCCGAAAATCCCGCCGTGCTCGCGCACGACCCGGGTCTCCTGGCCGTACCGCAGCGGCGCTACGAGGTGCCTGGAACCGGCACGCAGGTAGCGCGACATTGGTCGCACCTGGACGTTTTCCCACGGTTCACCGCGCTCGTTGCGCACCCGGGTGCGCACCCGGATCACCGGCGAGCCGCCCATGGTCAGCCTTCGCTCCACGATCAGGCCCGGGAAGCGGGTGGAACGGACGGTCAGCAGCGCTTCGGCCTCCCTGCCGCCCGTTTCCAGCGCCATGTCGTAAGTCTGCTCGGCCAGGTCCCAGGGAACGAAGGGCAGGCCCAGCTCCTCCCCGAGTTCGGCCTCCTTGCGGCCCATCAGCTTGCTAAACAGCTCGCTGTGGCCGCTTTTGGCCCGGGTGGTCAGGCGGAAGAAATCGTTTTCCATGACCAGGCGATCTTCAATCCGCCCTGCCACCCAGCCGCCCGGGGAAAGCGCCGCCACGGCGAACTGCCGGTTTCGGGTGACGATGGACTGGCCCTGGTACTCGAAAGCGAGCGAAGCGCCCAGGCTGAAGATCGCCTCCTTTTCCGCAGTCATCGTCAGGGCGAGGCCGGCGGTGCCCTGCGGCGAGAGGGTCAGGTCCTCAGGCTGCCAGTCCACCGACAAGCCGTCCGGGATGTCCAGCCGGACGCTCCCTTCTAGCGGGCCGTTGACCCTGCTCTGCAGTTGTAAATGTACGGTTTCAGGTACCCCGGGAGTCAGTGAGATGACCTCGGGCTCCGTGCTGAATTCAACGGCCGGGCGGTAGCGCAGGCCGGAGGCCAGATCGACCTGCTGGCCGTCGATCGTGATGCGGGAGGCGATTTTCGGCGTCGGCAGCTCGCGGCTCTCGACCTTGTATTCCGGTGCGTCCACCGCCACCTGGAAGGCTTCCGCCAGGGTGCGCCGCTCCCCTGGCTCCAGGATGAAGCGTTCCTGCATGGAGACCTCGATACCGGGGTCGCCGGAGGCCGAGAGCGCCACCTGTACAGGCATCCGGCCGAAGTTGGCAAACTCCCATTCGGCTTCAAAGGCCACGCCCTGGGCCGGCTCGGGTTCGGATACACGGGTGTACACCGCCCAGGCGTCCGTGCGCAGGCCGGTCAGGGACTGGGCGTTGCGGTCGGCCACGGCCTCGACGACTTCGCCGTCCGCTTCCCAGCGCATGACATAGACCGGCACGTCCCCGGTCTGGGGATGGCGCATGTCATCCTCGCGCTGGGCCAGCTCCCGGATGTAGCTGCGGTACCAGTCATGCCGCTCAAAAAAAGCGGACAGCGCGGGAATGCGCCGCACGGCCGGGACGTAGTTCTCCATATGCACGTTGGTGTCCGGCTGCCAGAAGAAGCCGGTCTTCTTGTACAAGGGCATGGCCTTCAGATTGCTGGGCCAGGTGCCGATGTCCAGCCGGTCGTACTCGTGCTCCACAGCCCAGTCCACCATGGCGGTCAGCATGCGGCGTGCCAGGCTGCGCCCCTGGAAAGCGGGATGGACGTTGAGCAGGGAGACGTAGCAGGAGCCCGGCCGGGCGAGGTCATCCCACAAATCACCGTAGCCGACCACTTTGCCGCTTTCTTTTTCCACCACGACCATGCGCATGACGGCGCCGACGTTGTCCATCCAATCCCGGACGCGCGCTTCGGTCATGGGAACGCCGTGGTTGAACGTGCCCGGCCACTGGTCGTCCGACTCGTTCCACATCTCGGCCAGGCCGGCGTCGAAACGGTGGGCATAGGGGTGGATGATGAAGGCATCCGTTTCAAGCTTTTCAGTTTTCTCAGTCGCAATCATTGCCATGATCGATCTCCTAAAAAGTGCAATGTGCAAAGTACGATGTACAGCGTGCAAGGTACCGGGTGCAGCGTGCGGGTGAACAAAAAAAGCCACGGGGTTTCGGGTCCCGTGGCCTGGTGAGGGGAAGATCGCTGGCGTTGGTTCAGTCCATCAACTGCCGATCTTCGCCTGTAAAAAAAACAGCCACGGGGTGGGTGCGCCCGTGGCCGATAAAAGTGACGAACTAGGTCTTATCTGCCAATAGACGCACTGCGCGAAGGAACGAATCCACCGATACCGTTTGGAACGGTGCGCACTTCGCTTTTTGCCAAAATGGTTCCGAAGTAGTTCATCTTGCAGTGCATCTCCTTTTCAGAATTGTCGCCTTGATAGCGACGGCTGCGAGTTTACCATGTTTTTTGGGGTCGAGTCAAGTAAATCGAGTCAATCCCCGTCTCCCCACCATTCCCGCATCAGCTCCAGGGCCCATTCCGCTGGCTGATCGGCGTGGCATTCATTGCAGGCGTTGGGCGAATTGGCCAGACCATAACGGACCGAGGCGGCGGGGTCCGGGATCGAACTGAAGTCGTGCGTGCGGGTGTAAGACTCGACCCCCGTCACGATGTTCTGCAGGCGATGGGGGGCATGGCAGTCGTAGCAATAGGCGCCGGGGGAACCGGCTTCGTGAAAACTGTGCCGCTCCTCCTCACCGCGCAGCTCGGTATGGCAGGACAGGCAGTAGCGATTGCTTCCGTCTGAGGGCGCCAGCAGGCCGGGCCCGGCGGCCACTTTGTTGTCGTGCGCGTCGTGGCAGTCGTAGCAGCGCATAGCGGTCTTTTCATAGTGCCCGGACTCAACGAAGGAACGGAACAGCATGCCAATGCCCTTGGGCGAGCCGTCCGGCCAGACCTCGACCGTGGGGACAGTGCGCCCCGGCTCGAGCGGGACGTGGGTGAAGAAGTCGGAGATATCGTTGATGCGGCCCTCCCGGCTGTAGCCCGGTTCGTACACCCTGTAGATATCCTGGTTGCCGTACAGGATATCCGCCCCATGGCACCTGGCGCAAACGCTGAAGTCCTGCCCGGGGGTCAGGCGTGGCGCGTTGGCGACATATGCGACCGGCTCGCCGCGCAGCCGGCTGTTGGCGAAGGCGGCCAGGCGGTTGACATAGTTATGGGCGAAGTAATTGACGTGCTGGCTGCCCGGGCCGTGACAGGCCTCACAAGCGATCCCCAGGTCGGTCCATTCGACGTCGGCCCGCTGGTGGAATTCGTCCTTGTCCCGGATCACCAGGTGCGTGGTGTGGCAGCGGGCGCAGAACAGGTTCCAGGCTGAGTTCAAGGTGGTCATCTGCGCCCACAGGTCCGGCAAGGTGGGCAGGCTGCCCTCCTGGTAGTTCCAGTAAGGAAAGAAGTCCTCCCGCTCGGTGGACCACTGCAGGGGCAACCGCCGCAGCACGCCGCCCGCTTCCCGGGTCAGGTAGACCTGCCGGTATTGGTAGCCGACCACATACTCGATCTCGAAAGGGACCAACTCCCGGGTCTCCGGGTGGCGCAGCGCCATGAAGTACGCCCCGTTCTCCTGGTACATGCGCGCCACCGGCTGGCCTTCATCGGGGTGCAGGCGCGCTTCCGGAGGCGGCGTCCAGCTGCCGTCCGAAAAATTCCCGACAACCGACGCAGGCGCGGCTGCCTGCACCATCCTGGCATGCGGCGAATCGCGCCATCGTTCGTACACGATGGTGTGGCACTCTCCGCAGGCCTGGCTGCCGACGTATTCGGCATCGTATAGCGATTCGTAGGACTCGAAACGGGTGAAAGCCAGTAAAACCCCCGCCAGCCCCAACGCGGCCAGGAGAAGCCTCCTGCGCACCGACCAGCGCGGGTCGCGGTGGGCAGATCTCCGCTTCCCCTGCTTCGATCGCCTGCTACGTTTCGACATGGACCCGCTAACTGTACCACATCCACTACGCGGCAGGTATAATGCCCGGCGTCCTTATGCAACCCGCCGCCCAAAGCCCGATCGGCTACCTGCAGCTGGTCCGGCAGAACCCGAATTTCCGCTATTTATGGCTGGGTCAGGTGGTCAGCCTGATGGGGGACTGGTTCAACCTGATCGCCTCCGCCATCCTGGTCGACAGCCTGACCGGTTCCGGCTTTGCGGTCGCCGGCCTGCTGGTAGTGCGCACCCTGTCCCAGTTCATCACCGGTCCGATCGGGGGCCTGCTTGCGGACCGCTACAACCGGAAAAACATCCTGATCGTAACCGACTGGCTGCGGGCGGCCCTGGTGCTCGGGTTTTTGCTGGTCGACGGGCCGGAAGATGTCTGGCTGCTGTATGTGCTGACCGCCTGCCAGCTGGGCACCAGCGGGATTTTCACCCCCACCAAGGACGCCATCCTGCCCGATATCACCAGCGAGAGTGAAATCGGCACCGCCAACGCGCTCAACGCCACTACCTGGTCCACGATGCTGGCGCTGGGGGCCGCGTTGGGCGGGGTGGTGGCCGGCGAGTGGGGCCTGCGGCCGGCTTTCATCGTGGACAGTCTGTCCTTTTTACTCTCCGCAGTGCTGATCGCTCGAGTGACCTACACCCAGACCACACCCACCGACCTGCCCCCTATCCGCCTACCGCAGGCCTTCAACCAGTACTTTTCGGGATTTGCCTACCTGCGGAAAAACCCGGAAATTTTGCTGATCGCCATCCAGAAAGGCTTTCTGACACTGGCGATCACCAGCGGTTTCGAGGTCATCCAGGTGGAGCTCTCCAGCCAGCGCTTCCAGATCGGGGAGAACGGCAGCACCGCCCTGGGGCTGATGTACGCCTCCGTAGGTCTGGGCACCGGGGTCAGCCCGCTGCTGGCGCGCCTGTTTACCGGGGACCGGGAGACGCGCCTGCGCTGGGCGATCGCCGCGGGCTACCTGTTCGCCGCGGCCGGCCTGTTGACGGTCTCCAGCCTGCTGAATTTCCAGGTCGTGCTGTTCGGCACGTTCGTGCGGGGCTTCGGGGTGGCGATCGTGTGGGTCTTTTCCACCACGCTGCTGCTCAAAAAATTGCCCAACGCGTATCGCGGGCGGGTCTTCGGCAGCGAGTTTGCCCTGTTCACGCTGTTTTCCGCCATCGGCACCCCGATCGCCGGACGCGTGCTGGACACCGTCCCGAACCCAGAGCCGCCCCTGCTGTGGGGCATGGCCGGGCTGGCCTTGCTTTTTGGCCTGGTCTGGCTGGTGGGCGGCGTGCTGCGGCAGGGCGAGCGGCATTCAACCCCTGCGCCGCGATCGGTGGGAAATTGAGGTGATATGGCACAGCTGACCGGCCGGGAACGGTCCTCCTACGTCCAAAAAATGTTCGGTCGTATCGCGCCGCGCTACGACCTGATGAACCGGCTGATGACCTTCGGGCAGGACATGCGCTGGCGCCGGATCCTGATCCAAAAAGCCGCCCTGCCCCCAGGCGGAAGAATCCTGGACCTGGGCACCGGCACGGGTGACATCGCCCTGGCCGTGCGCCGGTCTCGCCCGGATACCTTGCCGACGGCCGCGGATTTCACCTACGAAATGATGCGCGTCGGCCGTGCGCGCCCCGGCGGGGGGGCGCTCCCCTGGAACGCCGCCGACGCCCTAAACCTGCCATATCCAGGCGGGTGTTTTGATGCCGTGGTTTCGGGTTTCCTGATGCGCAACGTCAGCGACCTCCCCCGTGCGCTGCGCGAACAGCGGCGCGTGCTCAAGGCGGGAGGTCGCATCGTGATTCTGGACACCACCCGCCCTCCGAACAGCCCTCTGGCCCCGCTGATCCGCCTGCATCTGAACTACGTAATCCCCGCCCTGGGCCGGCTGATCACCGGGGAATCCGAGGCCTACACCTACCTGCCCGACACCACCCGCGCGTTTCTAACGGCGGAAAATCTGGCGGCCAGGATGGGGGAGGCGGGCTTCAGCGAAATCGGCTTCCAGCGGGTGATGTTCGGCACGATCGCCATCCATTGGGGCGAGCATGCAAACCGAGAACTCTGAAAAGGCCGCCCGTCTGGGCGTCCCGTCCCTGGTCTGGCGGGCGGGGCAGGACCGCCGGCTGAAGCTGATCACAGGGGCGGCGGACGGCCGGCTTCAAGGCCGGGTGCTGGACAACGGCTGCGGGATCGGCATGTACGTCGACCGGCTGGCTGCATTCGGCGGGCGGGTCTTCGGCCTGGAATTCGACCACAGCCAGGCCGTCCAGGCGCGCGGGCGCGGCGAGGGCATCCTGCGCGCCGCCGGGGAGCAGCTGCCATTCCCCACCGGAACCTTCGACCTGGTCCTGAGCCACGAAGTGATCGAGCACGTGCGGGACGACCGGGCGGCGGTGCGGGAAATGGTGCGGGCGCTGCGGCCCGGCGGGCGCCTGGCGCTGTTTTGCCCCAACCGGGGCTACCCGTTCGAAACGCATGGGATCTACTGGGGCGGGCGCTACCGTTTCGGCAATATCCCCCTGGTCAACTATCTGCCCCGCCGCCTGCGTGATCGATTGGCGCCGCACGTGCGGGTATACACCCGCCGCGAACTGGGAGCTCTGTTTGAGGGCCTGCCGGTGCGCTTCATCACCCGTACGGTGATCTTCGGGGCCTACGACAACCTGATCGCTCGCTTCGGAGGCCTGGGGAAAGCCCTGCGGGCGTCTTTGCAATGGCTCGAAAAAACCCCCTTGCGGGGGTTCGGACTGAGCCATTTCTGGGTGGTGGAAAAGACAGGTTCAGGCAGCTGAGGCCAGGCCGGTCACCTGCTCCCAGTGCGCGACGTGCTGGGCCTCGTGGTGGGCGATCCCCCGCGCCATGCGGTAGACGTTCTGCGCCTTTCCCCGGATCAGCCCCAGGCGCTGCCAGCCTGCCGGGTCCAGGCCATCGAGCAGGTGCAGCAAGTCTGCGCGCCGGGCCTTGAACACGGACAGGGAAATCCCGAAATCGAGCCGGCCCAGCTCCATCAGGCCCTGCATCTGCCTCGGATAGATATTCGGCAGCTCGGGTTCGTCCAGGATCAGCATGGCCTGCAGCCGGGAAGTGTTTACTTCCTCACAGGCCCGCAAATGGGCGAGGATCTCAACCGGGGACCATTCCCCCGCTTCCAGCGGCAGGGCCAGCATTTTCGAACCCAGGGCCGCAGCCAGAGCATCCAGCGCTGGCGGGGTTTCTGCCAGTGCCTCCAAAACGACCTGGATATTTTTCCGGGTCGCCTTCGTGCTGGTGCTGCCAATCGCCCGCATCAGGATTCCTGCAGCCGGGCCTTGACCACGATGCGGTGCGTGTCCACCCGGTAGGGATAGCAGGAAATCAACGTGGCGGTGGGGTCGTCGGTGGGTGCGAGCACCTCCACCTGGGTCGGCTCGACGATCTCCCAGCCGGTGATCACATACGTGTACGAGCGCTGGTTGGTGTAGACGATGAAGATGTCCCCGGGTTGGAGCTGGTCCAGGTCGCGGAAGATCTCCCCGAAGATGTCGTTGTGCGCCGAAAGGACCATATTGCCGTTCACCCCGGGGTTGGTCGAACCGATATGCTGACCGACCCCTTTTTTGAGCTGCTCCCATCCGTCCCCCTGCACGATCGGCGCGTCCACGCCGATGGCGGGGACCTGGATCTGGATGGCATGCTCCGGCGCCGGGGTGGGGATCGGAATTTCGGCTAACGACTGAACCAGGGGGCGCAGGTGCTCGGGGATCTCGGCGTCGTTGGGCCGCGCCCCGCCGGGAGAATCGGGAGGCGTATGCCCGGAAGGCAGCACAGCGGCGATGATCAGGGGCGTTGGAGTCAGGGTCGGCTGTTCCAGCGCGCTGGCGAATTCGGCGTTCAGCGACTGGATGATCCCCAAACCGTTGAAAAACACGAAGACCAGGATCAGGACCGCAGCGATTTCCACGAACAGGAGCAGCCCGTCGAAAAAGCGCTTGGCCCTGCCGGGAGGGGAGTAGCGCGGTTCCAGCTCGCTCTCGCCTTCGCCCAGGGTGCGCAGGTCCTGGAAACCGGGGGCCTGCTCATCGGGCACCAGGGTGACGATTCGCCCGGTCTCCCGGAAGCGCTCCAGCCGGTTCTGACGCGAAGAGCGCCGCTTCTCGATCAGCAAACGGCGCAGCTCTTCCACCGTAAAGTCTTCAGGTTTGCGTTTTCGTGCCATGGTCGTTTGTATCGGTTTGATGGGCCTGGGGGCCGGCCATCCCAGGAATAATAATAAGATTTGGGCGGCTGCGCCACCCAAATCTTATCAGGGTCTTGTTTTGACGGCGGGGGCTGCCGGCGGTCTGAGCGCGCCCCGGATTATACTCCCTTCGCCGCGCAGCGCTCTCAGTCCAGGATCCAGTACGAAATCTCCTCGACGAAAATATCCAGGTTCGCCGTGTTGACCGAACCGACCAGCAGGCCAAACTGGCCCTCGTCAAAGTCATCCAGGGTATAGGTGGCGATCTGGATGTCGTTGATCACCAGGGTCAGGTCATCCCCCTGGGCCAGCACCCCAACCCGGTTGGTGGCGTTCGGGCCGCTGTTGATCGCCAGGTTGGCCGTCCAGCCCTGGACCTGCGCGTACGAACCGTCCCAGGTGTACACGCGGAACTGCCCGTTGCAGGCGATGTTGAAGACATAGCCGACATCCGGCTCCGGGGCGCGCACGATCAGGCCGTAGCGATCCAGCCCGGCACACACCGGGCCGTTGACGAAGCGCGCCTCGATATAGAAATCCTCGAGGTCCGGCCGGTTGGCGACGCCCCAAAAATCGCCCTTCCCGGCCGCGATCGCCCGCAGGCGCATGCGCCCGTTTTCGATCGAAAAGCGGACCGTATCCTGGATGTTGACCAGGAACCAGCTGTTGGCGTTATCAAATTCGTCCGTCCAGTCGGGAGAGCCCAGGTCCAGGTCGACCACCTGGCCCTCCACCTTGACCCGCACCCAGAACGGCTGGTTAGCGTTGGTCCCCAAGCCGAAGGTATTCCCAAGGTCGTCCTGCAGCCGGAAATCCCCGCGGTACGTGCCGCTGCTGCCCGGGGCGGTCAGCACCACGCTCAATTCGACTTCCTCCTGCGGGGAGACCCGGCCCGGAAACGCGAAATCATCCGGCGCGCCCATGCGGTCGCCTCCCTGGAAAACGACGCGGTAGTTCTCGTTCCAGCGGCAGGTGCCGGTGTTCTTCAGCGTCCAGGTCTTGGTGAAGGTCTGCCCGGCAGGGACGATGCTGTCATCTGCCACGCTCTCTGAGACGAATTCAGCCCGGTTGGTGCATCCGGCTTCATTGGGCTCGGGCGTTCCGGTCGGACCGGGGGTTGCGGTCGGGTTCACGGACGGTTCTAATGTGGGTACATCAGCCGGGTCGGGCAGGAATTGGTAGTCCCAGCCGAAATTGACCTGCGTCACGGCGCTGCCGCCGCTGATCTCCACGATTTGCCCGGCCACTTCCCCCTCCGGCAGGGTCCAGCCGCCCGGGATCAGGATGCCGCTGTTGGGGTTGGCCAGCGGGTCGATCGAAAGGCAGTACATTCCATCCGGGAGCTGCTCGAATGAAAAGGCCCCGTCCGGGGTGGTGAAAACTGAGGCCAGGACAGTGCCCTGGCAGTCCGACTCGTGCAGCTGCACCTCGATGCCGCCGATGCCCGGCTCACCGCTTTCCAGCAGCCCGTCAGCTGCGTAGCCGCCCTCGGGCAGCTCGACGCAGCCCTGCGAGGGGACGGCCGGCTCCCCGCCCTCGCCCCCGGCAACGGCACAGATGTCATGCCAGACCGTACCGCTGATGCTGCCGGTGTCTGCCGGGATAAAGTTGTCCACCGCCAGGTTGAACGTAGCGCTGGCCTCCCCCGAGACCACGGTGTAGTCTCCCGCCGGCAGGCCGAGCACATCCAGCGAAACGGTCTCGGAGAATGGGACCAGGGCTTCGGTGCAGGCCACACCGGTCGGCTGCTCGCTCAGCAGGGTGATGCGGAAAGTGCTGCCATCCATTTCAACCTGCGATTCGCGAATGGTGGTGCAGCCGTTGGGATGGTTCCCGTTCAGCGTGGCCGAGACCTGGACGGGAAACGATTCCAGGATCGCGACCTCGATCGACTCCACCAGCGCCTCTCCGGTCACGACTCCCCCGCTTGTAGGTGTGGGATCGTCAACCGGCGCGGGCAGCGAACAGGCGGCTAAACCAATCCCCAGTATTAAAAACAAACTGTAGCGAAACCAACGTATTTGGCGGCGCATGTCAACTCCTGATACGGCCAAGACCGCGTGTTGGGCAGCCCGCAGCGCGTGCCACCCGCTAGATGGTACGACCCTCATTAACGCCGTTCTCTCCCGAATCGTTCCAGCTTTTCGACGGCCGGAGCGGTTTCATTGTAGGCTTTTTTTGTTTTTGCAAAAAGGGGCAATCCGCCAGGCTGTGGCCCCCCGCTCACGGCCGCAGGACGGCGGGAAGGTAAATCAGGCTGCTGGGCGGGGGCGGGGGCGGCGCATTGTCGACCATCTCCGCGAGTTGCATGAAGTCGTCGAACACCTCGGAGGCGGTGAAATTGCAGTGCCCGTAACGGGCGGTGATGTTGCGGTCGAAATACGCTCCGGACCCGGCCGCCTGCACTTTTGCGGCGTACAGATCGGAATGCCAGAAAGGGACCAGTTCATCGAGCGTGGTGTGATCGGTCAGAAGGGGTTTTCCCAGCAGCCCGGTGGTCTGGTAATTGGCGCTCATCTCAGCCAGGGCCTGGAGGTCGGCGGCGAAGCGGGCGACGCCAGCGTTCAGGGCGGCATCGTCATCCGAGCCGCTGTAAACCCGGTCCAGGTTGTCGAATGGCTGGCCGCCGAGTACCGCCCGGGCGTCGTTGGTGGCAAAAATGTTGTACCACAGCAGCCGCTCGACGGTGTTTTCCCGGCTGGCCGGATCGGCCGGGTCGGTCGCTGCAGCAACCACTGCAAAAAGCTGGTCCAAAAGGCTGGCGTTGGCCGGGTCGTTGATCGCCGGCAGAACCACGGTTGTGTAGTAGTTATCCCAATCATCCATCAACCACTGGGGGATGTTGTCCGGGCTGCCCGGGATCAGCCCCGGAAAAAAATAGTCGAACACGACCCGGAAATCCCCAATGTAATTGGTCTGGGCGATGAAATCGCCGTTTGGGGAGCAAATCGCCAGCCCGCCGTCGAACGGCCCCAGCCCTTGCTCGATCATCAGGGTGGTCACCAGACCGCCCATCGAGGGGCCGACCAGGTAGATCCGGGAAGGCTTGCCGAAAAGGCTCTCCACAATCCCGGGCAGTTCGAGCAGGTCGGGTATGGCGGGCAGCACCGCCAGCCCGTTCGTGGCGTAACTGGTGGCTGCAGTACCGTAGCCCAGGAAGTTGGCGTAAAAAGACAGGTCGGAAAACTCCTGGGGGATGGAGAGGGGCTCCTCGGGGGACACGTAGCCATGGGCGTACACGATCAGCTCCCCGTTCCAGGGCGGCAGGATGAGCGGGATGCACACCCTGTACAGCGCCCCGCTGGACTGCGTCCCGTTGACGCAGACCAGCGTATCCTGGCGGTGAGCGGGGAATGCGCGCCTGGCATGGCGCCGGTCTGCGGGCACGGCACGGGCCTGCGGTGCAACGCTGAAGAGCAGCACCACCCAGAGGGCAAGCAGCAGCCAGGTCCGGCGGGGCATCAGGGCGTGTACGGCCAGAAAATCGGCAGGACCAGCAGGGTGACCACCATCACGACCAGCGTCAGCGGCAGGCCGACCCGGGTGTAGTCTTTGAAACGGTAGCCGCCGGGCCCCATGATCAGCACGTTCGCGGGGTGTCCAACCGGGCTGAGGAAGCTGGCGGAGGCACCGATGGCCACCACCATGATCACGGCGGAAGGCGAAAGATTGAGGTTTGCGGCGGTCGTCAAGGCGATCGGCGCCATCAGCACGGTCACGACCGGGTTGGGCATGACCTGGGAGGCCATCGTGGTCAGGACGAACAGGCCGGCGATCAACGCGGTGATGCCGTAATTGCCCACCAGCGTCACGACTCCGTTGGCCAGCAGGCTGGCGGTACCTGTGCTGTCCATGGCGATCCCCAGGGGAAGCATGCCGGCGATCAGAAACACCGCCCGCCAGTCGATCTCCCGGTAAGCCTCCTCCATGGACAGGCAGCCGGTCAGCACGATCAGGCTGGCGCCGATGACAGCGGCGATCGAAATAGGCAGCCAACCGACCATCACCGAAACCACCACCGAAAGCATGATCCCGACCGCCAGTGGCGCTTTCCGGATGCGCGGGGAGGGGGCGATCTCATCGGTCAGCAGGATGAAATTACGGTCTTTGCTCAGCAGGTTGAGCCGGTCGCGCGAGCCATGCAGCAGAAAGGTGTCTCCAAAACGCAGAGAGATGTTGGCCAGGTCGGAGCGGTACGCGCGGCCCTCACGCAGAATGGAGAGCACGTTCACGCCGTACAGCCGCCTGAAATCGATCTGGCGCAGGGTGGTGCCCGGCAGGGTGGAATGCGGCGAGAGCACGGCTTCCACGATGGTGGCATCTTCGGACTCCAGGTCGGAAAGCCGGTCGCCGGTGCCACGTTCGATGATCAGATTCTGCAGGGCCTGCAGCAGGTCCAGGTTTTGTTCCGCGTTGCCCTTGACGATCAGGCGATCGCCGGGCTGCAGGGTATCCTGCGGGTTGACCAGCAGGCGCTTGGTGCCGTTGCGCACGATCCCCAACACGGCCAGGCCGGCGGCCTCGGAAAGCCGGCTCTGGGCCAACGGCTTGTCCTCCAGGGGCGAACCCGGCGGAATGCGCACCATGCGCAGGCGGGCGTCCAGCTCGTAATCCGGAGCCTCCGCGCCGCCCGAAACCAGGAAATCGGACGAGGACCGCAGGGCTTTGATGTGCTCGATTTCGCCCTGGACCAGGAAAGTGTCGCCCGGTTCCAGGGGGATGCTGTCGAAACGGGAATGCATGTTGCTGCCGTTGCGCCACATGGCCAGCACGATCACCCCATAGACCTTGCGGAAATCGAGCTGCAGGAGGGATTTTCCGAGCAGCTTCGAGCGCGGAGAGATGGTCACTTCAACCATCGAAATGCTCTCGTCTACCAGGTCGGAGACGGTCAGGAAATCGCCCTCGATCTCCAGGAACTGCCCCCCTTTCAGGTTTTCGAGCATATCGAGCCTGCCTGCAACCGTCAGCCGGTCGCCGCCCTGGAGGCGGGTGTTGAGCTCGGGGATGATGCTGTCCCGGCCTTTGCGGTCGATCTGCAGGATCGTCAGCCCGAGGGCGGTCCCCAGCCGGCTTTCCTCCAGCGACATCCCGTCCAGCGGGGAGTCTTCCGGGATCTGCACCACCGACAGGCGTTCGCCCATCTGGTAGGCATGCTTGGCCATGGCGCTTCCCAGCGACCCGTCCCCGCCGCCTTCGCCGTGGGAGGGCAGCAGGCGCCGGCCGATCAAGACCATAAACAGCACGCCTGCCACGGTGATCGTGACCCCAACCGGGGCGAAGTCGAAGATGCCAAAGGGGGGGAAACCCGCATCCCGCAGGGCATCGCTGGCCAAAATGTTGGGGGGCGTTCCGATCAACGTCATCATCCCACCCAGCAGGGACCCGGTTGCAAGCGGCATCAGCAGCCGGGATGGCTGGTGGCCGGTCTGCCGGGCGATATTGATGACCACCGGCAGGAGCAGCGCCACCACCCCGACGTTGTTCATGAACGCCGACATGACACCGCCGACCACCATGATGGTGACCATCAGGCGCACTTCCCCCTGGCCCGCCACGCGGATCATCCACTGGCCGACGATATTGGCCACGCCGGTGCGGGACATCCCGCCGCTGAGCACAAAGACCGCCCAAACGGTGACCACGGCCGGGTTGCTGAATCCTGAAATCGCCTCCTGGGGGGTCACCAGGCCGGTCAGGGCCAGGAGGCCGAGGACCAGGAGCGCCACCAGGTCCACCCGGATGCGCTCGGTGATAAACAAAACGACAGCAAAAAAGAGGATCGCGAGGGTCAGGCCGATTTGAAGGGTCATGGTGAATGCCGCTCCCGTTTCATGGCTTCCACTATTTTAACCAACTCCTCCGCCCAGTGCAGGCGATCAAAATGAATTTCTACATACTTTCGCCCGTTTTGCCCCATACGCCGGCACCCGGCCCGGTCGTGGTGCAGCGCCAGGATCGCCTGCTGCAATGCCTCCGGATCGCCGGGCCGAACCGGGATTCCCGCTTCGGCCGCTTCGACCACCTCCCTGATGACCCCTTCCATGGCCAGGAGCACAGGGCGGCTGGCGGCCATGTAATCAAAAATCTTGTTGGGGTAGACGGTGCGGTACATGGCAACCGGCTTGAGGATCCCCAGGCAGCAGTCCGCCGCTGCGAGCGCAGCGGGCATGCCGTTTTTGGGCACCGGCGGGATGAAATGGACGTTTTCCAGCCCGCGCCGGCGGGCATCCGCCTGAAGCGCCGGCTTTTCCTTGCCGTCCCCAAGCAGCACCAAGGCGATGTCCGGGTAATCCTGCAGGCCCGAGGCAGCATCCAACACCACCCCCAGGTCGTTCGATAGCCCGTGGGCGCCGGCATACAGCACGACAAACGCGCCTTCCAGACCGTGCCGCCGCCGGAACCCGGCGCCGTCATCCTGAGGGTCGAACATGGCCGTATCGGCGCCGTTCGGCACCAGCGAGATCTGCGCGGCGCCCCGGTCGCGGACATGTTCGATGAACCCGGGCGAGTTGACCATCACGCGGTCGGCGGCCCGGTAGAGGGAGCCTTCGAGCCATTCGGAGAGCCGGGTCAGGGCCGGGCTGCGCAGGACCCCCACGGCAACGGCAAAAGCGGGCCACAGGTCGCGGATCTCCAGCAGGAACGGCGCGCGCTTGATGCGGGCCAGCAGCCAGGCTGTGACCGCCTGGAAAATGGGCGGCGATGTGCCCCAGACCAGGTCTACGTCCCGCACGCCCAGGCCGATCCACAGCGAGGAGAGCATGAAGCTCACGAAAGAAAATACCCGGTGGACAAACGAGCGGTGCAGAGCGGGGTAAGTGTAAGCCCGCAGGATGCGCACCCCGGGTCCCCCGGCTTGAATCGTGCTGCCATTGTCCGTCTCGGCGCCCGCTTTCCCGGTCAGGTAGCTGACCGGGCTGGCGATCACGGTCACCTGGTGGCCGGCGTCCGCCAGGCGCAGCGCCAGCTCGTGGTGGCGGGTGCCGCCGGGTTCGTCAAGGGTCACGAAAGCCTGGTGAATGAGGAGGATGTGCATGGGGTTTTTTTGGGATCAGGGCTCAGGGAACGGGGACCAAAGAGCAAGCATCAGGGGGCAGGGATCAGGCGCCAGGTTGTGATGAAGCGGAACGGCAGCGGGGCGCGGGTTTCCAGCACCAACGAGAGGGCGGGCTCCTTGAGGGCATACGTCGGGGAAAACCAGCCCAGGGTCGGGGCCGCGGGACCGCCTCCGAGCAAGAATTCCCCGGCCCGGACCAGGGAAAGGTGGAATTCCGATGCGAGCTGGGTCTCTAAATGCACTTCGATTCTTCCCATCGGCGTGTGCAGCGCAAGCCCGTCCGGCAACTCTTTCCAGGGGAAATCCGGCAGCAGCCAGTGCAGCCTCAGTGCAGGCTCCCGCCCTGCAGGCATCTCACCGGCGGCGAAGACCTCGTCGATCACCCGCCAGCCGTCCGCTGGGGCCTCCAGGGTGCGGCGGTGGGTCAGCCCAAGGCGCCGGTAGCCATCGTGCTCGGCCGCCAGGCCGCCCTGAATCGCCAGCACCCGGGCCCGGGCCGGGTCGAGGTACAGGAAGCGCCCGGCAGGCGTCATCTGGTCCCGGCCGTCCACGGTGAGGGTGTTGTGATGCAAGGCGGTGCGCAGGGCGTTTTCCCACGGCGGTTCGGCGTTGTAGTGGTACGTGCCCGGATCCATGGCGATGTTCTGGCCGCGCCACCACAGGTCCAGGTGCAGCTGGTCGGCATGCCCTGGGCGGCCGTGGAAGCGGGCAGCCCGCAGAAATGCACGCCCCGGCAGATCGGGATGCTGCATAGCCAGCAGCCCGGTGCCGGGGGTGGCGTCTTCCGCACGGTGGGGGGAGGCCAGCCAATCCGACATCTCGTCCCACGGGCCGGGGGGAAACACCGCTTCCCCCAAAAACGCGCGGGCGGCGGCCTGCAGGACAGGCCGGAAATCGTGAAATGGACAGGCAGAGAAAGGCAGGATGTAGGCCCCGTCGTTGGGGCCCAGGTTGGGCAGGCGCCCGTTATTCGGATCGCACAGCGCGAGCAGCCAGGCGGTGGCTGCAGCCAAGCGGCTGCGGGTGGCGGGTGGGTAGGAAAGGCCGGCACGGTGCGCCACAAAGCCACCCCAGAGCGCCAGGGAAAGCATCAGGCGGTGGTAGTTGGCGCTTTGCTGGATGTATGCACCGAGTGGATCGATCTGGTCCTGCAGGCCGCGGTTGAGCGCCGACCAGCCGCGTTCGATCCACCCGGCGGCCCTGGGGTGCCCTTCCAGGACCAGGCCGGCGGTCATCAGGCCGGCGGCTTCGCTGAGCAGGTGGTTGTTTCGCTGGGC
>JBFKII010000024.1:0-21980 GCA_041632295.1 Anaerolineales bacterium
CCATGTCCCAGCGGCGGCCGATCAGGAGGAAAGCCTCGGCCTGCTCCCGGACCCTGCAAGCCGCCTCGACCAGGTCCGGCAGCAGCAGGATGTCGGCGTTGACATAGCAAAGCAAGGGGCTCTCGCTGTTCTGGCGGGCGAGATCGAAGATCGAGCTGACCAACGGGGTGCCCCTGCGGTTGCGAGCCACCTGCGGCAGGCAGGGGACGCCCAGCTCGGCTGCGGCCTCCGCCAGGCCGTCCTCTTCGCCGACCACAAGCACTTCCACGCCAGGCAGCTTCAGCCAGGACCGCAGGGCGTTGCGCTGGATGGTGTCGATATGCGGATCGGTAAAAGGTTTTGGGGTGGTGAAAAGGGTCAGCATGTGTAGAGACGCCACATGTGGCGTCTGTACCGATTAGAGAGATTAGCCACACGTAGCGTCTGGACCGTAATCCGCTTTCAGTCAGCCCGATCGTCGACGTCTTTGCCGCTTTTGTGGACCACGCCCTCATTCAGGGCGCGGATCTCCGGGTGAGCGTCCCAAATTTTGAGGACGTCTAGCCAGCTGAACTTCTCGGGAAGCAGTGGCACCAGGGCCCGCAACGCAGCCAGGTCTTCGGGCGCATCCACAGTCCAGCGGCGGTCGCTCAGGTCCTCGTCGTGGTTGACGACCGAGATCTTGAAGCGCGCCTCGTGCTCGTAAATAAAAGGCATGACGTGTTCGCGCTGGTGCGGCTCAGCCGCTTCCTGCCAGGCGGTCTCCAGGGCCGTAAACTTGCAGGCCTCCACATCCAGGCCGACCGGATAGGTGCGGCTCCAGGGCGGGGGCAGGCGGTTGGCGGTGAAATCGAACCAGGGATTGGGCGTGATCGTGCCGCCGCTGAAACCGCCCCACATGAACATGACGGTCCGGTCGATCAGCTTCGGGTCGATCAGCGGGCAGTCGGCCGTCACGCGCACGACGATAAAGGCCCCATGCGCTTTGGCCGCCTGGTAGTAGCGATCGAGGACGTCATGCTGGCTGCCGCGAAAGCAAGCCACCCCTTTCTCCTCGCAAAACGCGGCGATCGGGTCGTCCTGCGGGTCGGTCGATGTGGCGACGACCACTTTTCCGACCGCCTGGGCCCGTCCCACCCGCTCGATCACCCATTCGAGCACCGGTTTCCCGCCCAGGTCCGCCAGGACTTTGCCCGGAAAGCGGCTGGAGGCCATGCGAGCTTGAATGATGGCGATGGTTCTGTTGATGTTCATCTTATTTCCTCTTCGCGCTGATCATATCACCCCCTTCCGAAAAACCGGCAGGGCCTCCACCAGACCTTTTTCCCGGAAGCGTTCTACGTATTCCCGCACGGTCCAGTAATCGAGCCCCACCTCCTGCGCAATATCGAACACTGTGTGCTCCCCTTCGAACATCATCATGATGCGCTCGATCGCCCGGTTGAGGGCCCAGTCCTGGCGCCAGTCGACCCACAGTCCATGCCCGGACAGGAACACCGGCCCTTTGAAGGTGCGGCGGGGGACGTAGTTGCTGGCGAAGATACGGACGATCTCTTCCGCAACCCCAGCGGCCTCATCCAGCATTTCCTCGTGGATGATCGACGGGTTGTCGTCGCTGGTGTGGTATTCATCGTATGGCCAGCGGTTGAGTGAGATGCAGGGAGCGTCTACCCCGGGGCCGTTGATGACACGCTCGTCATTGGCCGGGGCGGCGGCAAACGGACGAACCACCTGGTCTGGCCCGGGCAGCACGGCGGCGGTGATGCGATCCAGCAGACTGTCACCCTGGCGGCTGCGGTGCCAGGCCAGCGGGCCACGGTTGCCAGTCATTTCGAGGAAGATACCACCCTTGAGACGCGGGATCAGATCCTCGTGGTGCGCCAGGTAGGCGATCGTGCCGATCGTCTCAGGGCAGAACAGAAAACGTACATCCATCGAGCCCGGCGGCAGCGGGCTTTCGGCCAGGCGGCGGGCCAACCCGATAGCGGAGACCACGCCAGCGGCATCGTCGTTAGCCTGCATCGGGTGACAGATGTGGGCGCAGACGATCATCTCGCCCATATCCGTGCCCGCCGGGGCGGATTCAAGCAACCCGCTGGAAACCCGGAACCCCTGGTCGGGATCGGAAATGTATTCGGAGCGGATCACCGCCCGGTAGCGCACGTCACGGTCCAGTTTCAGGTAAATTTCGTGCGGCAGGCAGAAACCCCAGTCGCGCTCGTAGTACTTGAATACCCACGGAATGGCCGCAGGCCGCTGCGGGTCGCTGTGCAGGTGGGGCTCAAGCTGCTCCCAGGTCAGCAGTCGGTCGACCGGCAGGGAGTAGGACACAAGGTGCAGCGGATTGTCGTGGAAGTCGACCACGTTCTCACCGCTTTCGTATTCCAGGTAGGCTTCATGCACCAGGTAGCGCTCCGGGACTCGCCAGGTCCAGGCCGGGGTGCCCGGAGCATAAGTCTCGACCCGCATGTTTACCCCTTCCGGCATATGGGCATTGACGATCGCCAGGGCTTCATCGGTGCCTTCGGAGGCCAGCGTGCGGTGGAGGGGGTAAATTTGGGAGAGGATTTCTTTCAACATAGTTTACGCAATACGCAATGAGTAGTGAGTAATGAGTAGTGAGTAATGAGTAGTGAGTAATGAGTAGTGAGTAATGAGTAAAAAGCTATTTGTCGATGGTGAACAAAAGCATCGGATCGCGTTTCATCTCGCGGGCCGTGAACTCGTAGACCTTGCGGGCCCTCATCAGCTTGACGTCTGCCCGGCCGATAATATGGACCGTGACCACGCCGGCCTTCTCCATCAGGGCGCCCATCGGATCCACCTCGGTGACCACGCCGCGCTCGAGGTCGCGCACCAGCATGGTAAAGGTTTGCTCGCGGGTGGTGCCGTCCCAATCGGTGACCTGGCCGGTGAAAGCCTTCATGTAGCGGTAATCGACGCCCTCCATCTCCTCAACGTGATGGAAAAACGTCAGGCTGTTGGTGTAAGACAGGCCGACGACCATCATTTTGCCATCCAGCTGGCGCAGCTTTGCGAAGACGGAGTCCGCCCCGTAGCTGGAGGTATAGCGCTGGCTGCAGAGCGCCTCCTGGTGGCGGCCGATCACGGCAAAGGAATAGATCGGGTGGAAGACACGGCAGCTGCGCGGGTCCACCCGCACCAGTTCGGTGAGTACCCCCATGTGAGAAGGCGTGCTGCGCACATCCCAGGGCTCGCCGCGGCAGAAATCGAAGTTGAAGGTCGGCATGATCAGCGTGCCACCAGGGCCAAGCACCGCCAGCAGCGCATCGATCACCGTCTGGGGACCGCCCTCCACCCCGCCGAACGACTTGTAGGACGAGTGGACCAGCAAGGTGTCACCGGCCTCCAGACCGGCATCGGATAAAGCGCGCTCAAGCGATTCTTTATTCAACATACTTCCGACTCCAATTTCGAGATCATTTAATCGCCGTGACGCCAAAGGCCTCCGGTCGGGGGTCCACACCCCGGAAGCCGGCCTGCCGCAGGCGCTGCACCACGCCCCGGGTTGTCCCCGCTCCGGAGCGGCTTTCGGGGTTGCCGATGTAGTGGAACATGCGGCCTCGCCTCTCCAGCGCGCGGAACGCCTGGCGGTAGAACGCGAGCGAATACAGGCCCCCAGCCAGCCCGATGACGGGCGGGTCATGGAGGATGGCCTGGAAGGCCCCTGGCACAAATCCGGCGATCAGATCGTTGGTGTCCCCGAGCAGCAGCGAGATGTTCTCCTTTTCGAACAGCTCCTGCGACCAGGGGTTCGCCCGGGCGATCCGGCGAGCGGCCGGGTCCAGTTCGATGCTGATGACGTGTTCGGCCGCCCGGGCAGCCAGAACCGCCGTGTAGCCCAGGCCGGAGGCTGTATCCAGGATACGCCCCCCAACCCGTCCGAGGGCACTGATTTTGGCCTGGCTGTCGCCCCAGGGATCGATGCCCTTGATGCGATGCATCGGAATGCCGGAGACCAGCATGGTCGGGGCGCTTTCAGTGGGGTAAAGGCTGTACGCCAGCCCGAAACGCTCGGAAAAAGCCCGCACGGGTTCCGCCCGGCCGTTTTCCAGGCGAAAGCAGCTGTTCTCGTTTCCGGCGATCGACTCCAACAGGCTCCAGGGGACGATCTCCTGACCGTGGAAGCACACACCTTGTGCGTCCAGCCGGACGGTCTGGCAGCTCCGGTTCAGATCTACCGAGCTTTCGAGGTGCTCCAGTCCGGACTTTCTGGCTTCGAGCAGCTCCCGGGCCTGGATGTGCGAGATGACGATCATGATTTCAGTGCGATCTGCCAGGCCCGCCGGATGTGCGGGAAGTTTTTTTCCCAATCGCCGCGCGCCTCTGCCAGTGCCCGTGCAGCCTGTCCCATGCGAGGCAGCTGCGCTCGCATGTCCAGCGCCGTCTCGATCCCTCCGGTCAGCCCGCTCCCGGAAAACAGCCAGCCGACCTCGCCCGGCTTTTCCACCCAGGCGCGGTTTCCCGGGATATCCCGCAGCAGCACCGGCGTGCCGCAGGCCAGCGCTTCCAGCATCGAAATCGAGGTGCCGTCGCTGTGGGACGTGGAGATGTAGAGGTCCGCCGCCTGGTAGTAGGCCGGCAGTGCGTCCTGGCCGACCTGCCCGGGAAAATGGACCCGCTCCAGCAGCCCGGCGTTGTGGACCAGGGCTTTGATCCGGGCCGAAAGCGGCCCGCCGCCCAGCATCAGCAGGCGCAGCTCCGGGCGCTGCGGGGCCAGCTGCACGAAAGCCTGCACCAGGTCTTCGACGCCGTACAGCGGGCTCCAACCGCGGGTGGAGAGCAGCACGAAGGACTCCGGCCCCCAGCCCTTGCGTTGCCGCAACTGGGTGAGGTGTTTCGGGCCAGGCAGCGGATGGTACTTGACCAGATCCGCGCCCCACGGGAACGTGACGATTCTTTCGGGCGGCATGCCGTGGGCGATGGCGATCTCCTGCACCGGTTGGCAGTCCCCGACGAAGGCGGCCGAACGGCGCAGCGTGAACCGGGTGGCCCATTCCCAGGGGCGTCCGCGCTGCAGGTCGATCAGCAGGTCGTAGCCCCAGCTCATCGTCACCAGGTTGGGGAAGCGCGCCAATGCAGCCAGGAAAGCGCCGCGTTGGACCGGGCCAGCCTGGACCACGTCCGGGCGATGCTGCCGGATCAGTTGTTTCAGATCGGCGGCCATGCGCGGGCCGTCCCGCCAGGAGGGCCGCGGCCGGCTGCGGGACCAGCGCAAGCGAGTCACCCCCAGGGGCAGCGGGCGGTCCTCCAGGGCATTCCCGTTCTCTTCCAGCGGCAGAAAAAAGACCTGCTCCCCCTCGTCAGCCATTTTAGCCAGGAACCGGTGGTCGTGGGGAGAGTAATTTCTACTAATATGGAAGATGCGCATGGGTCAAAAGGTCAGGTGCGGGTGCAAAGTGCAGAGCACCAAGTGCAACACACCGTGTACAACGTGCAAAGGGACTTTATTCCCTTGATGAACGAACAACACTCCCTATACTTGAGCTAAAGGTGGGTAATGGCATTTCGAAAGATCAATGATATTCAAGCCTGGAGAGAATCTCGAAAACTGGTTCGCATGATCTATTCACTAACCAGGCAAGGCAGGGTTGCCAGGGATTTTGGATTCTGCGACCAGATCCAGCGTGCTGCAGTTTCCGTAATGGCGAATATCGCCGAAGGATTTGGCAGCGGATCAAAGGCGGAGTTTTCTCGATTCCTTAGCTACTCGAGGCGCTCAGCTTTTGAGGTTCAATCCCTGCTCTACACCGCTGCGGATATCGGGTATTTTGACGAAAAATCCTTTGCAGAATGCCTTGAGCTAGCCAAGCGGGTTATCGGGCTGGTAAGCGGACTGCGTGCTTCTCTAAGAAAATAACTTTGAACCTGGTACGTAGTACCTGGTACGTTGCACGTTTCACGTTGCACTTTGCACTTTGCACGTTTCACTACTCCCCAACATCCAACCACCTCACCTCCTGTCCGTACACCAGGTCCACAAGCGTCTTTTTCCCAACCAACAAATTTATTTCCCATGTTTGCACCGCTCCGATGGCGTTCGGGCGCAGTGGTTCGACCATCTCTTCCGTGATCGTCTCTCCCGCAGGGATGTCGCGCGAAGCGCGCAGGCAGCGCCGCTGCAGCAGGTAGGTCTGGGTTTCGTTGGGGGTGACGAATTTATCGCTCGAGCCCAGGGCACGTTCCAGGGTGCGCACCTGCAGCACCATGTCCGCCCAGGTTTCTGGATTGAGCGCAAACTTGTGGTCCGGCCCGGGTCGGTCGTTGTCGTCGGTGAAGTGCCGTTCGATCACCCGGGCGCCCATCGCCACTGCGCCAACCACCGGCGCCGGGCTGTGCGTGTGGTCGGAGAGCCCCAGGACAACGCCCGGAAACATGGCCGCATACGTTTTGAGGACGTTCAGGTTGATGTGATCGTAGTTCTCATCGCTGGCGGTGTAGTTGGTATTGCACTGGAACAGCACGATCTGGCGGTTGACCGCCTGCACCAATCTTATCGCCCGGGCCACATCGCTGATGTCCGCTGCTCCGCTGGCAATCAGCACCGGCTTGCCGAAACCCGCCATGCGCACGATCGCCTCCGGCCAGGACATCAAACCCGATCCTGCTTTGAATGCTGGGACGTAGGGGTCGAGGTGCTCGATGGCTTCATAGTCATAAGGGCTCGAAAAGTAGTGGATGCCAACCTCGTCGCAAGCCGCTTTCAGGACCGGGGTCCAATCCCACGAAACCGAAGCTTCGTCGTAGACCTGGAAGACACTCTTTTTCCATTCGGCCTGGTGCGAAAGCTGGCCGCCCAGCGCTTTGAAGCCGTAATCAGAGACGATCTTTTTGGCCCGAAAATTCTGAAATTTGGCCGCGTCCGCACCGGCTTCCTTGGCCAGGCGGATCAGCTGGATGGCGCGGTCCAGGTCACCGTCATGGTTGGCGGCGATATCGGCGATGAAGTAGGTCGGATGGTCGAGGCCAATTTTTCGGCCGGCGATCGAAATTTCTGGGACGTGATGGTTCATGGGAACTCCTGAAAAGCGTACAATGTGCAAAGTACAGGGTGCAAAGTGCAACGTGCCAGGTGCAAAGTACAGGGCGCGAAGTGCGGCGAGCGGGGGTCGATTTGCGGATTACGCCCCCTTTTCCCGGTCACTCCGACACTCCAACACACAATTCCCTCAGCCTTTGTGGATAACCCTGTTGATAAAGTGCATAAAACCGCTCGAGCATCGGGGAAAAGCTGGGGGGTGCCTCTCCTAAATCGGTGGACAGCCTGTGGACATTCATGGACAGGTCCGGGGAGCGCGCTGCCGCCAGGCCGCCTTCCGCCACCGAAACCGGCGCGATCAGACCCGGGTCCAGGCCGAAACGGTTGGCGATCCGCACGCCGAAGTCGTATTTGCTCAGGCACTCCGGGCTGAAGACGTGGTACAGCCCGGTCAGGCCTTTTTCGAGCATGCGGAAAAAGATCCCCGCGATGTCGTTGACCAGCAGGGGGCAGAAACTCACGTCGGTGAAGCCCTGTACCGGCCGGCCAGCGATCAGGTTGTAAAGAAAAAATTCAGCCAGGCTTCTGCGGCCCGAAGGGCTGAAGCCAAACAGGTTGACGCGAGCGATCAGCGCCTGAGGGTCCGCTGCAACGACCGCCCGCTCGCCGTCCAGCTTGCTTTGCGCATAGACGTTTTGCGGGTTTGGCAGGTCGCTTTCACGATAGTCACCTTTCCGCCCGTCAAAAACTGCGTCCGTGGAGACGTGCAGCAGGCGCGCTCCGCCCTGCCGACATATCTCGGCCAGTTTTCCCGGCACCTCGGCGTTCAGGCGCCTGGCCAACTCTGAATCCTGCTCGCAGGCTTCCAGGTTTGCCAGGGCGGCGCAGTGGATCACCCATTCCGGACGGGCCTGCTGGACCAGCCGGCGAACGGCGCCACTTTCGGTCAAGTCCGCGATCAGCACGGTAAATGCGCTGGCCCGCAACTGCCGGCTGTGCACCTGGCCAGTGACCTCGTGCCCCAGGGCGGCCGCCTCCAGCGCCAGGTTGGCGCCCAGCAGACCGCTCGCGCCGGTGATCAGGATACGCATCCTTCCTCCGGCTATTTCGTTGTAGCGGGTCGCGCCAGGGGACGCGCCCGCGCACTGCCTTACAGTTTTCCGGCCTGTTGGGCCTCTTCGTACGGCGCCACCAGCGACCGGATTTGCTCGTCGCTCAGCCAGTCCGTGTTCTGGTCGCTTGTGTATTTGAAACCATCCGCGACCGGCCTGCCCTCGGCGGTCCAGTCGTGGCGGAACCACAGGTGGCCGACAGGCTGCACCACGTAGCAGTCATCCAACTCGACCGTTGCCCGCGATTCGTCCCGCGAGATCATCATTTCATGCAGCTTCTCGCCGGGGCGGATGCCGATGATGTCGATCGCCGCCTCGGGCGCGATGACACGCGCCAGATCTACGATCCTTGTGCTGGGAATCTTGGGCACGAAGACCTCCCCACCATGCATGCGCTCGATGTTCTTGATCACGAAACGCACGCCCTGCTCAAGCGAGAGCCAGAAGCGGGTCATGCGCTCGTCGGTGATCGTCAGGCGGCCGTTGGCGCGCTGCCGTATGAAGATTGGCACCACACTGCCGCGGCTGCCGACCACGTTGCCGTAGCGCACGCAGCTCAAGCGGGTGCGCATATCGCCGGCATAGGCGTTGCTGGCGACCACCAGTTTCTCGGCGGTCAGTTTGGTGGCGCCGTACAGGTTGACCGGCGTGACGGCCTTGTCCGTGCTCAGATTGAGCACCTTCTCCACGCGGGCATCGATGGCGGCATCCACCACGTTGCTGGTCCCGAGGATGTTGGTCTTGACCGCCTCCATCGGGTTGTATTCACAGGCAGGCACCTGCTTCAGGGCGGCCGCATGGACGACGACGTCCACCGCGTACATCGCCCGCCGCAGGCGCGGCAGATCGCGCACATCGCCGATGAAGTAGCGCAGGCTGGGGTGGTCGAAACCCCCGCTGCGCATCTCGTGCTGCTTGAGTTCGTCCCGGCTGTACACGATCAGCTTGGACGGAGAATATTCCTCCAGCATGATACGGATGAAGGTGCGGCCGAAAGAGCCGGTTCCGCCGGTGACCAGCACTGTCTTTTCATTCCAGTTCATAGGGGGATCTCCTCCACAAGGCGGTAATTGCGCATGCCCAGGCCTTCCCTTTCAAGCAGCGCCCAAAAACCCGACACCAGCCTTTCCACAAGCGGAAGCAAGGCCTCAAACCGGTCAGCCGCCAGCAACTGCGGGACCAGCACGGCGTAGCCCTCCGGCAGCTTTTCAAACCCGGCGGCCTCGAGCAAGCCTGCGTCGTAATCCCGGTGCACCCAGCGTCGGTTGAGCAGGCACAGGGCGGTCAGCATCTCAAAGAGCACTTCCTGGAGCGCATAGCGGGCCGTCTCCCAGTCTTGCCGCAGCGCGGAGGAGCGGATGCGTCCGTACGACTCCAGCACCAGCCCAGGCAGATGGGCTTCCAGATAGGCTTTGAATCTGGCAGGCGGAGTGATATTCCCGCGCGCCAGCCATTTTTTAACCAATTCCGGATCTCCCTGGAGCACCTGGAGCGCTTCGAGCATGCCCATGTGGAAAGGCCAGCGCCCATCCGGGCGGGTCAGAATCTCGACTAAGGCGCTCTCCGAATAGACCCGGTACCCGACCGCTGTCTGGCGGAAGACGAGGTGCTTCCCACGTGCCGGGCAGCCGTCCGGCACCACGAACAGCATTTCCAGATCGGAAAACGGCGTATCCTCCTGCCGGGCGGTGGATCCGTACACCCCGCCCACCAGGATCGGATAGGCAGCAGCCATGCGGGCTGCAAAGTCGCGAGCGAGATCGTGACGTTCAGCGTGGTCCATCATTTGCGGATCACGATCAGGGGGTAGGTGCCGTTGCGGCCAAAGAAGTGCGGGAATCGCTCTTCCAGCCGGAAAAGCCAGGCCAGGATCCACCTGCCGCCGCGGTTTTCGAAAATATAGTTCTTTAAAAAATGGACACTGGCGCTGCGCCAGACCCGCACTTCGACGTCCATGTGCGGGGAGACATTACGCCGGAACCAGCGGTAATCGTGCTTTTCCACGAAGGTGTTCTGCTCCTCAGCCGGTTTCTTTTTCACGGTTCGGGACCTGCCGCCCCGGCCCAACAGCCGCCGGGCCAAAAGCCAGGCGCGTTTCCGCAGGCGGGAGAATGCCCGAAAAGGGTCCATCAGGATGGAGGCGGACCAGCCGTTGACCACCACCGCGGTCCGCCCGGGAGCCAGGACCGCCTGCAAAGCCCTGTAAGCCCGGGCGTGCTCGTCCAGCGGCAGGTGATGGATCGTGTGCAGGCTGACCACGCCGTCGAACACGCCGCGGCGGAAGGGCAGGTTGGCGATATCGGCCACCACGAACATGCCGCGCTCCCCGATCTTGCCCCGCGCAGCCCGCAACGCGGTGATCGACATGTCCGCGCAGACCCGATACCCGTAGCCCCGGGAGTACTCCAGGTATTCGGGATACTGGATCGGGCCCGACCCGGCATCCAGCAGAAATCGACCCTCCGAAGCCAGATGGTTCTTGACCCGCATGTGGCAGCGGTGGATGTACTCGCGCGAAACCGGGCGCAGGTCCTCATAGCGCGCGTTCTGATAGTGCCCGGCCTCCTCCTCCCGCCAGCCGATCGTGTCGTAAAAATTCCGGACGTCTTCTTTCATATTATTTGGATCACAGATCGAAGTTCACAGATTTAGGATCCAAACTGCGATTTGCGATCTACGTTTTCGGCCTCAAACATATTTTTCTCGCCTAGCAAGTATTTGAAAGTCTCTCCGAACCTCCCCATCCCCTCCTCTGAAAGCACGCGTTCCAGCGGCCATTCCTTCAGACAGGCTTCAAAATGCTGAATGTGCCAGGGGAAAGGTTGCGGATACTCGAAAAAAAACCGGTAGGCGTAGCTCCATGCGGCCTCGATTTGCCTCTCTTCCGGCAGGAATTTTTCGGGATGTTGCATAGCGTCATCAAGGACGGCCAGGTAGTTCTGCCAGTCGGCCGGATCGTGGGTAAAGCCTTTGCCGCGGTAGTGCGTCTGCCCGCTGACAACTACCGGAAGCCCGAGCATGGCCATTTCCAATCCCATCGTGGTGGTATAGACCAGGCCCAGGCGGGCGGCATCCACCAGGTCGTAGGAGTTGACTTCGTAATCCGCCGGCAGCACGCGCACGTTGGGCGTGAATTCGGGGAACCGCTCGCGCAGTAGATCATAGGTAGACGGGCCCCAGCCGATCTGTTCGCCGGGGTGCACTCGGACGACCAGCTGGTATTCCGGGTGTTCGCCGAACCAGCGGATCGTACACCGGACCCACTCGGTCATCCCCAGAAAGATCTGCCGGCCCAGGGTCAGACTGTCGCCCAGCACATTCGTGGGCAGAAATGCCAATGGCCGCTCGTCCAGACCAAGCGCACTTCGAACGGCCTGCCCGCCCACGCTTCCTGCGGTCTGCCAGCGGCGTGCAAAGGTCTCCCAGGCCCGCGCGCCTTGACGGGCAGCGAACATCTCCCGTACACGCTGCCACTCCTCGTCCGTCAACGGGATGCCGCCGCGAGCCTGCCACAAAGCGTTCGTATCCTGGCGCATGACGTCGTCGTTCTGCGCCAGCCACATGCGGTAGTTCTGCTCGCCGAACTCAAAGGTGGCGACCGGGATGCCCAGGCGCCGAGCGGCTTCAAAGACCACCCCAAACTCCAGGATACTCCCGTTAGGCGTAATGACCGCATCGACAGGCTCCTTCCGAAGCAGGTCCATGGCGGCCAGCAGGGCCTGCCTGTTGCGCACCAGGCGCCGCTCGTAAAGCTCGCCGCCTTCTTCGACTTCTTCCTTCAGCAAGGAATATTGCGTGTCCCTCAGGGCGCGGGATTCGAGATCTGTGATCAGGTCAGGCGAAAGCGAGGTGTGAGAAGGTTGATTCGTGTTGTAGAGGGAGACAACCCTTATAAGCGGCTCGGCCGCTTTGAGGGTCTCCCGGATGTACATTTCCTGCCTTCTTACGTCAAAGCGGTTTTCCGGTTTGCGCCAGTGTGCGTAGGGCAGGGTCGCCAGTGTGACCCTGTGGCCCATACCGGCCAGTGCGGTGGAAAGCAACGCGGCGTACTCGATCCAGTAGTGGATCATCCCGAAGACCAGCACTTTTTTGCCGGCGGGGGCATGCTTGCGGGCCTCTGCAGCAGCCTCCACCCATCGAGGCAGGCTGGCTTTCAGACGCGAAAGGTTCAACCCAACCGTGGTATCGCTATCTCGCTGCCGCAGGTGCCAGTAAATTTCGGCTGCGTAGGGGATTTTGCCGAGGAGCTCTTTCAATTCGGTCATGATCCTCCCCCCTGCGCGGCGGCGTAAAGCAGCTGCAGCATTGGGATCGCGTAGGCAAAGCGTTTATTGACCTCGCCTGGGCTGTTTTCACGCTCCTTTTTCAAGCCTGCCGGTTCCCGTCCCAGGATAAAAGGATCCTCCCAGGCAAGCCAATCGACGTCTTTCGTATGGCAGCGGCCCCGCAGTGCCAGGACGATTTCGGCAACCATGGCGATGTCCGCCCGCCCGCTTTCAGGTAAACAATTACGCAGATCCCCGGCCGGAAGGGCAAAGTGGCACCAGGCGTAATCCAGCCGGCGCCCGAATAGCAGATCGCCAGCCCGGGTGACCATGCCCTCAATCGCCCGGTAGTTCTCAGGATGGGTCGCCCAGGCGGCCTCAGATCGCTGGAAGATCAAGGGAGTGCAGGAGGAGTCGAGGTTGCGGATGTCCGCCCGGAAATCGAGGCGGTGGGCACTTTGCAGGATAAATGCCAGCCTGTCGAGGTAACACAGGTGCAGGATCTGTTCCGGAGGCGCATCTTTCGCCGCCGCCCGGTACAGGCGACGGAAGCGGTCCCCGACCGGCAGCGCAGGATCGACAGGGATGATCCGAAACAAGTCATCCTGCGCCACCCAGGCGGCGTATTCGGCCACCGCACCCTCGGCGGCATTCGGCGGGCTCACGTAGGCGCGGGAAAAGAGCGCGGCCAGTGCAGGCCGCAGCGCCAGCAGGTGCCGGTGCATTTCCTCCGTCAGGAGCCCCAAGGGGAACACCACTGCCGGTTTCATGACAGGCCCGGTTCCTCAGTCCGCATTTTCAGAAATCTCCCATTCCAAAAGCGGCCGCAGCATGCCGTGGCGCTTCTCGGGCCAGTGCATCCCGGGCGCGCCGGTCGGGTCGACGTTGAAGGCCAGGGCGCGCTCGTCCTGGAAATAGCGCCGGACTCGGAAGCTGGAGGCGTTGACGCCCAGCAGGTAGCGGCCCTCGTTCAGGAGATCGGCCGGGATCGTGCAGCGGCTGACGTAGCTGCCCGGGCCGCGCTGGGCATACTTTTCGTACAGGGCGGAGTGGTCGGTATCGAATGTGGTGAACACCAGCTCGCCGCGCATGGTCTGCAGATATATGCCTATGCGCAGCCCCGTGATCGGGCGGGCGAGCGTGTAGGCCATCTCCAGGGTGACCGGCTCCGTCGAGCGCACCGTGTCTACCACCGTCCCCTGCGGATTGCGCACGCGCAGCGCCAGCGGGCAGAACGGTTCGGCCTCCGCCGGCACCTCCTCCGCGCGCCAGAGGCGCTCCCCGCTCTGGGAGAACCCGGAGGAAAGGTAATCGTCCACCACCTCCCCGGTCGGGCCGCGCCGGGCGATGCGCCCGCCCTCCAGCAGGATCGCCTCGCGGGTCAGCTGCAGGATGGCGGACATGTTGTGGCTGACGAACAGCACCGTGCGGCCCTGGCCGGCTACCTCGTCCATCTTGCCCAGGCACTTGCGCTGAAACTCGGCGTCCCCGACTGCCAGCACTTCGTCGACCACCAGGATCTCAGGCTCCAGGTGGGCCGCCACGGCAAACGCCAGCCGCAGGTACATGCCGCTCGAGTAGCGCTTGACCGGCGTGTCTATAAACTGTTCAACACCGGAAAAATCGACCATCTCGTCGAACTTCCGCTCGATCTCCGCTCGCCGCATCCCCAGGATAGCTCCGTTTAAATAAATGTTCTCGCGCCCGGTCAGCTCGGGGTGAAATCCGGTGCCGACTTCCAGCAACGAGCCCACGCGACCGTGGATTTCCACTTCCCCCTCGGTCGGCTCTGTGACGCGCGAGAGCACTTTCAGCAGCGTGCTTTTGCCGGCCCCGTTGCGGCCGATGATGCCCAGCACCTGGCCCTGCTCGACCGTGAACGAGACATCTTTCAAGGCCCAGATGTGGGCGTTCGTCGAGGGCAGCTGTCCGCGCAGGCGCCGGAATGGCGCTTTCACCACGCCAGCCAGCGTTTCTCGCAGCGTGCGGTATTTTTCCGGCGCCGCGCCGATGCGGTACTGCTTGGAGAGGCCTTCTGCCCGTATGGCAAATTTACTCATATCTTCAATCTGCGATTTGCAGTCCTATACCGTATCCGCAAACGTGCGCTCCATCCGCCGGAAATAGAACAGCCCGCTGACGAACACCAGGAGCGAAACCGCCGTGGAGATCCCCAGGGTCAGGGCCGCATCGGGACCCAGCTCGGTTCCCAGGATCGCCCAGCGGAAACCCTGGACCACACCCGCCATCGGGTTGAGTGCGTAGACGAACTGCCAGGGGCCCGTGACGTACTGGGCGGAATAAGCCACCGGGGTCAGGTACTTCCAGACCTCGGTCAGAAAAGGAAGCACGTAGCCGATATCGCGGTAGTGCACATTCATGGCCGAGAACCACAGCCCGACCCCCAGCGCTGTGACCAGCGCCAGAAGCAGGAAGAGCGGTAACGCCCAGATGTTGGCAGTCGGGGCGATGCCGTAATACACCATCATGGCCACCAGGATCAGAAAGGCGATACCGAAATCCACCAGCCCGCTGAGCTGGGTGGAGAAGGGGATCAGCAGCCGCGGGAAATAGACCTTGGTCAGCATGTTGCGGTTGGAGACCAGGGAGCGCCCGGCGTCGCTCATCGCCTTGGAGAACAACTGCCAGGGCAGCAGCGCCACATACGTGAAGATCGGGTAAGGGAAGCCTTCCGAGTCCAGACGGGCCAGGTTGCCGAAGATGACCGTAAACACCACCATCTGAACCAATGGCGTCAGGATGGCCCAGCCGACCCCCAGTGCAGTCTGCTTGTAGCGCACCTTGATGTCCCGCCAGGTAAGGAAGAACATCAGCTCGCGGTAGCGCCACAGGTCGCCCAGATTCAGGGCGGCCCAGCCGCGCGTCGGGCGGATGAGGATGGTTTCGGGGGAGTGGATGGTCGATTCGCTCATCAGATTGGTCGGGTAACCGGCATGAGAGGGAAACGGAGATCAGGGATTGGGGATTGGGGAGCAGCAATTGCGTTCTGCAAATGTGATCCTGGAACTGCAATCTGCGATCCGCAGCTACATTCGCTGATCATCCATTCCCAACCGCTTCCTGTTCCAAGATCGCCTCCCGGTTCTCCCGGTACCACGCGATCGTTTCCCGAAGGCCCTCTTCAAAGGGGGTCCTGGCACGCCAGCCGAAATATTCCTGCGCCCGGCTGGTGTCGAGCGCCCGGCGGGGTTGTCCGTTGGGCTTGCTGGTATCCCAGACGATGCGGCCCCGGAAACCGGTAAGCGCCGCGATGGTCTCGATCAGGACTTTAATGGAAATCTCCTGGCCCGACCCCAGGTTAATCGGCTCGGGTCCGTCGTATTGCTCTGCGCCGGCGATGATGCCTTCGGCCGCATCCGGGGCGAACAAGAACTCGCGCGTCGGCGAGCCGTCCCCCCAGGCCACGATCTGCTCTTCACCGTTCCGCTGCGCTTCCACGCACTTGCGGATCAGCGTCGGGATCACATGAGCGGTTTGCAAATCAAAGTTGTCACGCGGCCCGTAAAGGTTGACCGGGATCAGGTGGATGGAACGGTAGCCGTATTGCTGGCGGTACGCCTGGGCCTGAACGAGCAGCATCTTTTTCGCCAGGCCATAGGGAGCGTTGGTCTCCTCAGGGTATCCATCCCAGATCGCGGCCTCCCGGAACGGCACCGGGGTGAACTTGGGGTATGAACAAACTGTGCCCACCGCGACAAACTTCTCGACCCCGTGCTGCCAGGCCCGGTGCAGCAAAGGCACGCCCATCATCAGGTTGTCGTAGAAAAACTCGGCCGGCCGCTGCCGGTTGGCGCCGATACCCCCCGCCAGGGCCGCCAGGTGGATCAGCACGTCGGGCTGCGAGTCGGACAGCATGCGCTCGATGCCGTCTGATGTGCGCAGGTCGTATGCCTCGCTACGGGGAACGAAAATCTCGCCAGCCCCGCGCTGCCGCAGCTTTTCGACCACGAAAGACCCCAAAAACCCCGCGCCTCCGGTAACCGTGACGCGTTTGGAATGCCAGAAAAGGGGGTCAACTTGGGTTGAAAGTTGAAGGTTATTGTCCATGGTCACTCAATTTTCCTTCACTGCAGATCGCATATCTCAGATCGATGTTCTGCATTCTGCGATCTGCAACCTGGGATCTGCAATCTGCAATCTGCGATCTGCGAACTACGACCTGCGATTTACAATATATTTTCAAAACTCCTCCTGAATCTCATAATAAAACCCAACTTCCTGCACCCGTTGAGACTTGGGATTTTTCGACAAATATCGCACAAAACCGGCCAATTGGCGGCTGCAGCTACGCACCTGGTCCTTCAAGGATGAAAAATCCTCTCTCGAAATGTAATTTCTATCCATCGCGACATACAGCTGTGCCCTCAGTTCCCCGCGGATGCTTTTGCAAACCCGAGATAACGAAGGAACTGTCTGTCGGTGTCGCTTTCATATCCTTCGGCAATATTCGACAAGATTGAAACAGCTGCCCTTCTCATCTGGTCCCTAAACCCAATATCCCGGGCAAACGCACCCCTTTCAGACACATCGTAAATCTGATTTGCCAGCTTTCTAGCCAATACCCAAACCTCCAAATCCTCAAACCACTCGATCTTATTCATTATTTTCCTCCCTTCGTATTGTGATCTGCGATCCGCGATTCGCGATCTTCGATCTGCGATCATTGAACAATAAACCTCGCATTCCGGTAGCGGCTGTGCCTCGGTTCCGCGATCAGGCCGTCCTGGATGGCGTGCAGCACTTCCTTGATCCCGTCATCGACGCTGCGAGTGGCTTCAAATCCCAGGACACTTCTGGCTTTTTCAAAGGAAACGGTGATATCGCGCATATCCCCGCCAAAGCTCAGATCCTTATACTCAACCCGCACCTCCGGGATCCGTTTGATGATCAGGCTGACGATCTCGTCCTTGGAATAGTTGCCGTCCTGGCTGCCGATGTTGAATACCTGCCCGGCGATATCCTCTACCGGTGCCTCCAGCCCGACCAGAATTCCCCGTATGGCATCGAACACGTGCAGGAATGAACGGTAATAGCCGCGCTGGTAAATCAGCAGGCGGCGTTCAGTATAAGCCTCGAGAACAAACTGGTTGACGATCAGGTCGAAACGCGTGCGTGGGGAAATGCCGAACAGGGTCGCAAAGCGGTAAACCAGCGGGGCGCTGCCGCCGGTCTGGGCCAGCAGAAACTGCTCGGCCTCGATCTTGGTCTCGGCATAGATCGATTGCGGGTTGAGCGGCGATTCCTCCGTCACCGGGCGGCCGTCCTGCGAAAGGCCATAGTTGCTGTAGGTCGAGGCCAGCAGCATGCGCCCGACCCCCAGCTCGCTCGCCTGGGCGTAGATCTGCTGCGTGGCTTCGACGTTGTAGCGCTGGGCCACCTGCCGCCCGACCGCCTGGCAGGCCGGGAATCCGACTATCGCAGCCAGGTGGACCAGCGCCTCCGGGGTACCCCAATTGGAATTGAGGGCCGCCTTGATGGCGCGCGGCTCGACCACGTTCGCTTTCACGAAATGGAAATTGGGGTCCGGCAGGTATCCCACCAGCGATTCGCCGCCGAACAGCAGGTCGTCGACCACGGTCACGCGGCAGCCGCGACGCAGCAGCTCGCCCACCAACAGGGAGCCGATATATCCGGCTCCCCCGGTCACCAAGACGTATTTCGGCAGGGCGGTTTCGAGCGGCACTTCAGTTGCCCTCCGCCATCACCAATGAGACGTTCATGCCGTCCACCACGAGGGCCGGCGCACTGCGCTTCCTGACGACGGCGATGCCTTCTTCCAGACAGGTCAGCCGGCAGACGTCGGCGATATCCCCCTCGCCCTCCAGCCGCACCTCGAAATACCCGGCCTCCTTCAGCTGGTGGATGTGTTCGCCGGCCCGGTTGCGGATCCGTCGGTACAGGTTGAAGGACTGCTCGATGTAGTCCACGGTCAGCCGGGCCCGAAAGGCCAAACCTTCCGGCGTGATGATATAGCGCAGCTTCTTGCGCTCCGCCCGCTTGACCTTCACGTAACCCTTGGCCACCATGCGCTTGATGTGCCAGTTGACCGTCCCAACGGCGACTCCCAGCCGGTCAGCCAGAGTCGCCTGGTTGACATCCGGGTTTTCTTCGATCTGTTCCAGCAGGCGCATTTCCCGCGTGGTCTCGGTATTGGCTTCCATGCGATGACTCTCCAAAATTCAATTCGTGAATTATAAATGCTGGCAGTCAGGGGTCAAGATAGGATCAATGGGCTATCCGGCAGCCCAAAGGGGCCTCACGGCATGAACCGCCACAGCAACAGGATCCTGTCTCCGTCGGTGAACTGCGCGGCCGGCGCCAGTTTCCCGGCAAAGATGTCCCCATACGGATCGCTGACGGTGATGATGTATTCGTTGCCGAAGACGTATTCCATCCCAAGCCCAGCCAGGAAGCCTGCCGCCTGACCCGACTGCAGGCTCCGAAAATAATCGTAACTGCCTATCAGCCCGTCCAGGTTGATAAAGGTCCGATCGCTGCTGAAATACGCCGACGAGCCGCTGCCCGTCATGCCGATGCGGGCGCCGGGCGCGGTGTTGCCCTCGATCCACACCGCCCGCCTCAGGTAATAACTTTCATCCCGGGCGATCTCAGGAGAAAGGATGCGGCCAATGCGCGGCAGGTGCGGTTGCACCAGCAACACGGCCAACAGGGTGCCCAGCGCCGCCTGAATGATCTGCGATCTACGACCCGGCACTTTCCCAAAAGCAGTCCGTCTGGCAGCTTCCAAGATCACCCCCGCTAAAAGCACAACCAGCAGCATCTCCCCCACCCAGTACCAGGGACGCTGCGCAACGCTTCCGCTGAGCTTGTAATAGCCGATCTGGAGCGCGCAGCCTAAAAAGAGCGGCAAAAGGCCCAGATCCGCCCCCGCCTTCCAGACGAAAGCCCATTCTCGCCGGGCGAGCCAGGCCAGGGTCAGCCCCAGGCCGCCCGCCAGCGCCACCAGCGCCACCCGCCGGCCACTGGCCTGCTCTCCGGCCAGCCGTTCAGCCGCCCGGTACAGCGGCGCAGTCGCCAGCGAAAACGGACCGATCGAATCATCCTCGGTCAGGATCTGCGCCACCACGTTGGATAACCGCCGGGGAGGGAAGCCGTAGACCGAATTCGGCAGGGTCCCCCACCACTGCTTGACCTGCCCGCTGACCGGGGTCAGCGTGCCGAATCCAACCGCATTCCAGAGCAGGTAGGCAACCAGAACCGCGGCCAGCGGCCCGAAATAGTGCAGCGCCGGAAGGCGGATTCGTCGCCAGTTCACCCGCAGCCCTTCCCCGAGACGCCAGCCGCGCCCCAGCAGCCAGGCCCCGGCCAAGAGAGCCAGAAAAATATTGTCCAGGCGCGCCAGGAATGTGGCACAGGCGACCAAGCCGGCCCCAAGCACGGTCCGGGCCTCCCCGATGCGGGTATTTGCCAGCCTGAGGAGCAGAAAAGCGATCAGGAAAGCGTTAAGTCCCGATTCCATCCCGCCCCGCACGACGGTATTGTGGATCGGGGGAAGCAGCGCAAACCCCAGTGCGGTCAAAAAAGCCGGGCCCCTGCCCAGCCGGCCAGCGGAAAGCCGGTACAGGGCCAACGCGCTCGCCGCGCTCATGGCGGCCAGCAGGGCAGCCAGAACACGCAGCGGCAGGATCTTTCCAGGCAGCGCGAAGATCGGGGTGGTGATGAACATCCAGAGCGGATGGAAACCGTTGGTGGCGGAAAGCCCATCAAAGGTAAACCCTTTTCCCGCGGCCAGATTACGCGCCACCACAAAGTAGTAATAGCCGTCGTCGATGTTGAACCAGGTCAGGAGGTAGTTTTCATGCGAAAAGACCACCGGTAGGTGCAGAAGCACGATCAGGCCGGCCAGCAGGCCCGGCAGGACCCGGTCCCGGTGAATCGCCGCCCGCCCGTTGCTCATCCCCCGCCTCCCTACACCCGCACCTGGCGCGCGTAGGCATCCCGCAGCCAGTGGGCCAGGTTGTGCTCCTGGGGAACCCCCGGGACGGGCCGGTCCACCATGATCCGGTTGAACACGAAGGGATGGTCCGGGTCGAGCTTCTTGGTGTCGAAGAACAGGCCCACGTGAGGGTGATCTCGGCGTAGGTCGGCCAACATACCCCGGTCCACGCGGTGGCCGGAAAACGGAAAGGCAAAAGGCACCTGGCTTTCCCCGGTCAGTTCGGAGATGGTGCGGCAGGATTCGACTATCTCCGATCTCTGCTCCTCGGGGGATAGATCCATCAGCTTGGCGTGGCGGCGGGTATGCGCCCCGATGGTAAAGCCATCCTCTAGCAGGCTACGGATCTGGCCTGCACTCAGGAAGGGCTGCTGCATCCGCAGGTAGCCTTCGATATCGATATCCAGCTGCCGGCAGATGCGGTCCAGCAGCGGGCGGTCCCCAGGTGTGCGCAGCAGCAACCAGGGGATGGCGGACTGGACTCCCCCGGTGGGGATCGCCGGGTCCACTTCCCGCGCCAGGGCATCCAGCGCGCGCTGCCCTTCCCCCGGGCCCAGCCCGAGCAGCCGGTCGATGATCAGCGAGATCACGCTGCGGTAGTACATGCCGCGGTTGTCAATCCAATCCGTGGCCAGGAAAAAGACCGCCGGGACCCCGTGCTTTTTAAGCAGGGGCCGGGCGACGGAGTGGCAGACCGAAAAGCCATCATCGAATGATATGAAGGCCGCGTTCTCCGGGAGCGAAGCCCGGCCTTCGAAGTGCGCCAGCAGGTCGGGGTATCCGATGGGCGTGAAATGCGCCTTGAGGAAGCGCAGGTCGTGCTCGAATTCACCGGAGCTTTTAATCGGGTACAGGTGCCGGACATGCGCAAGGGGCTGGTCCGAAACCGCATGATAAAAAAAACCCACCGGGTTGCGGGGCAGGACGCGCCAGTAAACCGCCAACGGCAGGCGCCTGGCAACGGCGCCCAGCCCGGCGTTGACCATTCTTCGGGCCAGGGAGCGGGTGGTCATGGGCAGGTGCAGGTGAGAAAGTCCGGATCTGGTGGGGTAGTATAATCCTAAACCTGGAGCATTTCACTTGTCCGAGCGCGACCCAATCGAAGGCCTGTCCATCCACCAGATCCCCTCCGGGGCGGTGTTCACCTGGTGCAATCGGAAGATACCGATCAACCGGTTGTTGATGTCGGCTTACATCCTGGGCTGGCTGCTGGCAATGCCGCTGGGAATTTTCCTGACCGCCAGCCTGGTACGGGACATCCTGCGCTGGCAGCAGGGACTTCCGGCCGGGACGACCGCCCTTGGCATCTCGGCATTGTTCCTGATCCTAAACTGGGGGATAATCTGGTACCTGTCCTTTACGATCCTGCGCTGGACCTGGCAGGAAACCCTGACGGTCGACGAGAATGGGGTCCGGATCTTGTTCGCCGGCCCGCTGGCCCCAGGAGAAACCCTGATCCCCAAAGACGACATCTGGCAGATCTCATTCGAAAAGTTTCGAACAAGACGTGAACAGGAAGCCATACATACCCTGAATGTCTTTCATGGGGAAAGCCGCGAAACGCTGGCCTTCTGGATGGCGAAGCCGGAGAAGGAAAAGCTGTACAACCTGCTGCGGAGCGCTATTGAAGCCCAGGGCTGGCCTTA
>JBFKII010000025.1:0-21974 GCA_041632295.1 Anaerolineales bacterium
CCCTCCAACGGTTTCCATAAATGTTAGAATTCATCCAAAAGGGGGACAGGATGTCAAATTACAATCCAAAAATTCACAACCGCCGTTCGATCCGCCTCAAAGGATACGATTACACTCGTCCTGGTGCATATTTCATCACGATCTGCACGCAACACCGCAGAAACATTTTGGGCGAGGTGATCGACGGGGCAATGGTCTTGAACCCATTCGGTGAAATCGTGCTGCAGGCCTGGCACGACCTGCCCAACCATTACCCGCACGTGGTCCTGGATGAATTTTGTATCATGCCCAACCACTTGCACGCCATCATTGTGATGACCGAACCGCAACAGGATGCAGACCCCGAAAAAAAACGGCACGCCCTGCCGGAGGTCGTCCGGGCTTTGAAATCATTCTCCGCCCGGCGGATCAACCTGCTGCGAGGCACACCCGGCATACCCGTCTGGCAGCGGAATTATTTCGATCGCATCGTGTGGACCGACCGCGCCCTGTTCAATATCCGGCGCTATATCTGCGACAACCCGCTCAAATGGGCCACCGATCCGGACAATCCGATCAATCGCAGGCGAGATTGATTAGACTGTCTCTTCGAGCCAGGAGGCCCTCTCCCCTCCACCCCTCCCCTGCTTTTGCGTTAGAATCCCAGGGGAAAATATAATGAGCCTGCCATTACATACCGCCGCCCACCAGGGGGACCTGGACGCCCTGACCCATGTCCTTCAAAACGGCCAGGAGATCGACGCCCGCGATCCGGATCTTCGCACCGCCCTGCACCTGGCGGCCGCTCGCGGCCACCTGCCGCTTGTCAAGGCCCTTGTCGGGAAGGGTGCGGACACCAGTGCGGTGGACAAGTACGGAGAAACCGCATTCTTCCTGGCCGCCAGCGAAGGCCAGGACGCGGTGGTGGAATATTTTCTAGAAAATGGCGAATCCCCGGATTTCAAAAACTTCGCCCACTTCACCCCGCTTCATTTCCTGGCCCGGCATGCCGCCAAAATGCAGGTCTTTCCCCAGTTCGAGGGTCTTTTCCGCACTGCCGAACTGCTGATCGAGCATGGCGCCGATGTAAACGCCCGTACGGACACAGAAAATACGCCGCTGCACCTGGCTTCTGCTCACGGGCCGGTCAAGTTCGTGCGGTTGCTGCTGGACCGCGGCGCAAAGGTGAACGCGGTCGACCAGGACGGCATGACACCGCTGCACTACGCCGCCCAGGCCCAGACTCTGGAGATGGTCGTCTCTCTGGTCGAGGCCGGCGCTGATCTGTCCGCCCGCGACCGTTTCGGCTTCACCCCGCTGCACGAAGCAGCCGAGGCGGGCCGCCTGAGCAAGATCCGCTATCTGATCGAGCAGGGCGCTGACCCAGACGCCGGTCTGACCGCCGCGTTTCAAAATTACTCACCCGGTTTCACACCCCAAGACATCGCCGCCGCTCGCGGCCATGAGAAGGCTGTGCGCTGGATTGACCTGCTGATAGAAAGGAGGCGGAATGTCTGATCACGTGATTCAAACCGAAAGCCTGACGGTTTATTACGGCAAGCACCGCGGTATCATTGACGTGGGTTTGTCGGTCCGGCCGGGGGAAGTGTTTGGTTTCCTGGGACCCAACGGCGCCGGGAAGACGACCACGCAACGCGTGCTGATGGATATCATTCGCCCGACCTCGGGCAGCGCCAGCATTTTTGGGCTGGATTGCAGAAAAGACGGTGTGGCCATCAGAAAGCGGGTCGGCTATCTGCCCGGGGAGCTCAGCCTGTATCCAAACATGCGGGGACGCAATTTCTTGAAAATGCTCGCTTCCCTGCAGGAAAAAAAAGTGGATCAGAGCTACCGGCGGGAACTGTACGAGCGGCTGGACCTGGACCCTACCCGCAAGATGAAAGAGTATTCCGCCGGAAACAAGCAAAAGATCGGCATCGTGGCCGCCTTTATGGGCAAGCCCGACCTGCTGATCCTGGATGAGCCGACCAGCGGGTTGGATCCGCTTGTCCAGCAGACCGTCATGGAACTCGTCAGGGAGGCGAAAGCAGAAGGACGCACGGTGTTTTTCTCATCCCATATCCTGCCGGAGGTCCAGGCGGTGTGCGACCGGGTGGGGATCATCCGGAAAGGCCAGCTGATCAAAGTAGAGCGCGTCGATACGCTCACCAGGCAGCAGTTCAAGCGCCTGCACCTGACCATGCGAGCAATGCCCCCGGCGGACATTTTCGCTTTTCAGGGAGTTACCGAAACCGGCCGGGAAGATAACGTTATCCAGTTGGAATACACGACCGGCCTGCCTGAAGTGATGGTGCGCGCGGCACCCTTTGGAATCGAAGATATCGATACGCCGCCGGTTACGCTGGAAGAGATCTTCCTCGCTTATTACGACCGCGGCAGCAATGGAGGCAGCCATGCTTGACCTACTCAGACACGAACTTCAGTCGCGCATTGGCGCAATCATTGGTTGGGGGATCGGGTTGTTTGCGTTCGGTGCGATGTATATTTCGATTTTCCCGGAGGCCGGCGAGCAGATGGCGGAGCTTGCCGACCTGAGCATCTACCAGGCCATGGGGATTGAATTGGGTTCATTTGAAGGGTTCATCGGTTCGACCGTCGTCCTCTTCATCCCGATCATCCTCGGGATTTACATCATTATCACCAGTACGCAGACCCTGGCGGGCGAAGAAGATGACGGCACTTTGGAACTCGTGCTGGCCATGCCGCTGCACCGCTGGCAGATTGTCAGCGTCAAGGCGATCGCTCTCGGGGTGACCTCTTTCCTGATCCTGGTGATCGCCGGCCTGGGAAATGGGCTGGTTCTCAACGCAATCAAGGCCAGCGTCGAGGTCGATGTAACATTCCTGCAGCTTTTCACCGCTGTCGTGAACGGCTGGCCGATCATCATGGCCTTTGCAATGATGGGCCTGTTCTTCAGCGCCTACCTGCCCAGCCGGCGGATCGCTTCCTTGACCCTGACCGTGTTGTTTATCGGCAGTTACCTGGCAGAAAATGTGGCCGGTTATGTGAGCTCTCTGGATAACCTCAAACCTTTTTCCCTGTTCACTTATTTTGACTCCAGCACAGGGGTTTTTCAGAACGGCGTGAGTTCGGAGGATGTTTTCCTGCTGCTTGGGGTCGCGCTCGCTTTCTTTGTACTGGCTTTGCTCAGCTTCAATCGCCGCAACGTGACCGTCGGCGCCTGGCCCTGGCAGCGCAGCCCAGGATGAAGACCCTCAAGATCGTCCTGCCCATGGCCGGCGAGGGCACGCGCATGCGCCCGCTGACCTGGAGCAAGCCCAAGGCGCTGATCCAGATCGCCGACCGGCCGCTCCTGGGCCATGTGCTGGCCTCCCTGGACACACTGCCGCCCACCCTGCCGCGCGAGCTGGTCTTCATCACCGGGTATCTGGGCGAGCAGATCGGGCCCTACATGGCGGCGCACCACCCGGAGGAGAAAGTCCACTATGTCGAGCAGCGTGAGCGCCTGGGCCAGTCCCACGCCGTCTACCAGGCGCGCGAATTCCTGGACGGTCCGATGCTGCTGGTCTGGTCGGATACGCTGATCGAGACGGACCTTTCATTTCTCGGGGAAGAGAGCGCCGGCGGGGTTGCATGGGTGCGCGAGGTGCCCGACCCGCGCCGATTCGGCGTCGCCGAGTTGGGGCCGGACGGCTGGGTGCGGCGCCTGGTGGAGAAGCCGCAATCGTTGGACAACCGCCTGGTCGTAGTCGGGTTCTATTATTTTGCCGATTCCCGGGCGTTGTTGCGAGCGATCGAAACCCAGATGGAGCGGGATATCTCGCTCGGCGGCGAGTACTACCTGATCGACGCCCTGAATATCATGCTGGAGCGCGGCCTGCGTATGCGCACCGAACCGGTCGAGGTCTGGCTGGACGCCGGAAAGCCCGAGACCACACTGGAGACCAACGCCTGGCTGTTGGAGAACGGCAGGGCGAACCATCTCGAGGGCAGCGATCTGGACGGCGTAAAGATCGTGCCGCCGGTTTACATGCCGCCCGATTGCCGGGTGGAGGGATCGATCCTTGGGCCGAACGTCTCGATTGGAGCGGGCGTGCGGGTGCGCGGATCGCATATCCGCAACTCGATCGTGGAAGGCGGGGCCCGCATCGAAGGCGCCGATCTGCACGATTCGCTGGTCGGCCGGCGGTCGACGATCACCGGCGCCCACGGCACAATCCACATCGGCGACGACGGCCTAATCGAGGCGGATGGGCCGGGGGAGGAGGCGGGGAAATGATTGCCCTGGTGGAATGCCGCTCCAGCGACCGCTACGCCCGCCAGCCTCTGGCCCTGTACTGGCAGGGCGTACGGCTGTCGGTGGCGCGATTGCAGGCCGAATGGCGCTCCCCGACAGCCCGCCATTTCCGGGTGGAGACAGAAGACGGGCAGGTTTTTGAACTTGCCTACAGCGAGGTATTGGATGAGTGGACCATCGAGCAGCCCTGACGGAGCCGGGCGCTTTTTAACGAAGCGGGTCAGGGGCCTCAAGCCCTCCGGCATCCGAAAATTTTTCGACATCGTCGCGACCATGGACGATGTCATTTCCCTGGGGATCGGCGAACCGGATTTCGTCACCCCCGGGCCTATCCTGGAAGCCGGAATGCGCTCTTTGCAGGCCGGCCGCACCGGCTACACCTCCAACGCCGGCATTTTCGAACTGCGGGAGGCGATCTGCGGGCATCTGGAGGCGCTTTACGGTGTCTCCTACGACCCGCGCTCAGAAATCGTGATCAGCGTGGGGGTTTCCGAGGCGGTCTACCTGGCGATGACGGCGGTGCTGGAGGCGGGTGACGAAGTCATCATCCCGACGCCCTGTTTTGTGTCTTACCAGGCCGAAGTGTTGCTGGCCGGCGGGGTGCCGGTCGAGGTCCCCAGCAAAGCGGCGGACGATTTCATGCCGGATGCTGCTGCCATCGAGGCGGCCGTCACGCCCCGGACCAAGGCGATCTTCATCGGCTACCCCAACAACCCGACCGGCGCGGTCGCCTCGCCGGCCGTGCTGGGGAAGATCGCCCGTATCGCTGAAGCGCATGACCTGGTCGTGCTGAGCGACGAGATCTATGACCAGTTGGTTTACGGCGTGCGGCACGCCTGCTTTTCGGCCCTGCCGGGGATGCGCGAGCGTACGATCCTGCTGGGGGGCTTTTCCAAGGACTACGCCATGACCGGCTGGCGGGTGGGCTACGCCTGTGCACCGGCCGGGCTCCTGGCAGGGATGCTGCGCGTCCACCAGTACACGATCATGTCCGCCCCGACGACCGCGCAGGATGCGGCTTTGGTCGCCATCCGGGAGGGAAAGGCGCACGTTGAACGCATGCGGGATGAGTACGACCGGCGGCGCCGGCTGATCGTCGGCGGTCTGAACGAGCTGGGCATGCCGACTTTCGAACCGCGCGGCGCTTTCTACGCCTTTCCGGACATCCGCGCCTCCGGCATGGACGACGAGACCTTTTCGGAGCGCCTGCTGGCGGAGGAAAAAGTCGCCGTGGTGCCCGGTTCGGCCTTTGGCGCGGGGGGCGAGGGTTTCGTGCGCTGCTCTTACGCGACGGCGTACGAAGAGATTGAAGAGGCCCTACGCAGGATGGGGCGTTTTATGCAGCGGCACGGGTAGTCAGGGTTTGCAGGTGGGTTCAGAAATCTAAGCCGAGATTAGCCGCCAATCCTGGCTTGAGATCCATCCACTGCCTTTGGTCGGTCGGGATGGCAGGAAGGGGAAAAAAGACCCTGACAACCTGACCAAATATTTCGCCTCCTTTTTGGCCTTGACTGGTTAGAATAGGGTCGATCGTATTCAGCCTAGACCTTTGGGGTCTTTTTCAATTATGGACTACGAACCCGTCATCGGCCTGGAGATCCACGCCGAGCTGCTGACCCAATCCAAGATGTTCTGCCGCTGCGCTGTGGTCGACCTGACCGAAGCGCCGCCAAACAGCGCCGTGTGCCCGGTGTGCAGCGGCATGCCTGGTACCCTGCCGGTCGTCAACCGGGTGGCGGTCGAGTACGCCCTGCGAGTCGCCCTGGCGCTGGACTGCGAGATTTTCACCACCAGCATCTTCGAGCGCAAGAACTACTTCTATCCGGACCTTCCGAAAGGCTTTCAGATCTCGCAGTACCAGCATCCCCTGGCCCGGCACGGCCGCCTGCCGATCCGCACCGGCCAGGGGGATGTCGTGATCCGCATCCGCCGCGTGCACCTGGAAGAGGACACCGGCAAAAGCATCCATGTCAGCGGCTGGGAAAACGGGGATGAGCAAGAATTCAGTAAGGGACCGGCTCAGACCCTCCCGTCTCAGATCCCGCCTCAGACGCTGCCTTACTCCCTGATCGACCTCAACCGCTCAGGAGTTCCGCTGTTGGAGATCGTCACCGAGCCGGACATGCACTCCGCCGAAGAAGTCGGCGCTTACGCTCGCGCCCTGCGCAGGCTGCTGCGCTACCTGGATGTCAACTCCGGCGATATGCAAAAGGGCGTGCTGCGGATCGAGCCGAACATCTCCGTGCGCCCGGCCGGGAGCGAGGAACTGGGCACACGCACCGAAGTCAAGAATCTGAACAGCTTCCGGGCGTTGGAACGGGCGGTCGAGTACGAGGTCGAGCGCCAGATCGCACTGCTGGAGGCCGGCGAGCCCGTCCTGCAGGAGACCGTCGGCTGGGATGAAAGCCGACAGGTGACCGTGCCGCAGCGCAGCAAGGAGGAGGCGCACGACTACCGCTACTTCCCCGAACCCGACCTGCCTCCGCTGGTGGTCGAGCCGGATTGGGTGGAAGCGGTGCGCGCCGGGCTGCCGGAGCGCCCGCACGAGCGCATGCAGCGCTTGATGCACGACCTGGGGCTAAACGAATACGACGCCGCGCTGCTGACCGATGAAAAAGCGGTGGCGGACTATTTTGAGGCCGTCCTGGCGGCGGGGCCGGAACTCGATCCGAAATCCGCAGCCAACTGGATCGGCGGCGAACTTTTTGGCCTGATCAATCAGGCGAATCTTTCGATCGAATCACAACCCGTGTCACCCGCCCAGCTCGGAGAACTGCTGCAGCTCCTGGAGGAGGGCGCCGTAAACCAGACTTCGGCTAAAAAAGTGCTGGCCGAAATGTTTGCTTCCGGAAAAGATGCCCCGTCGATTGTCGCAGCCCAGGGCCTGGATCAGGTCTCCGACCGGGAGGCGATCGAAAGCTGGGTCGTACAGGTGTTGGCCGACCATCCAGAAGAGGTGGGCGAGTACCTGGAAGGGAAGCAGGCGATCGCCAACTGGTTGTTCGGACAGGTGATGCGCAGGGCGGGGGGGCGCGCCAATCCTCGGGTGGTGCGAGACGCACTGGATCGCAGGCTTGCCGAGTTGCGATCCGGGGGTTGATCGACCGGAGCAACATCACGTCGCCGGGTAGCCCCTCCCCGTGCGCTGCACAGCAAGGGCAGGTCCGTATGTCCGCAAAAACGGACCCCGGCCTGCAGCGATTGCCGGTCCCAGGCGGCTGCCCCCATTTTTTCGAATATTTGCTTTAGAATCTACCCAACCCGATGTGTGGGTTTGAGAAACTAAGCCATGACGCTGGTTGATCAGACCTCAAGCTTTGCCCTGAGTTCATCCCGAACCAAGTGAGGGAACCGTCGAAGGGGAGGCTTGGGAGCAGTCGAAACCAGTTTTGGCGGCGTTCGGGCATCTTCCTCCGCATTTCCATTGCGCCGCTCTGCCGTACGGTTTCGATATGGGCGGAAACCGCAGATCCCTCGGGATCTCGGGACAAACACAACCGGCGAACACCTCAAACTGCACATAGGTTTAACTTACAACGTGCTGGCGTTATCGCCGCAGGAGCGTGCATGTCCAACCCCATTAACGCATTCAAGATGGCGCAGGCCCAGTTCGACGAGGTCGCAGCCATGCTCAACCTCGACCCCTACGTCGCTGAAGTCCTGCGCTGGCCAATGCGCGAGTTTAAATTTCAGATCCCGGTCCGCATGGACGACGGAACCATGCGGGTTTTTACCGGTTACCGGGTGCAGCACAATGACGCCCGCGGCCCAGCCAAGGGCGGCATCCGCTTCCACCCCTCGGAGGACCTCGATACGGTCCGTGCGCTGGCCATGTGGATGACCTGGAAGTGCGCCGTGGCCGACATTCCCCTCGGTGGCGGCAAAGGCGGCGTCCCGATCGCCACTTCGTCCCTGAGCGTCAACGAGCAGGAGGAGCTCTGCAGGGGGTACATCCGGCAGATCTGGCGCAACATCGGCCCGCTCCAGGACGTCCCTGCACCTGACGTGGGGACCACACCGCGCATGATGAGCTGGATGATGGACGAGTATTCCAAGATGGCCGGCGCCTACACTCCGGGGGTGATCACCGGCAAACCGGTGGGCGGCGGCGGCTCGCTCGGCCGCACGGAAGCGACCGGCTTTGGCGTGATTTACACCGTACGGGAGGCGATCAAGCACCTGGGCCTGGAGCCCGAAAAGTGCATCGCTTCCGTGCAGGGCTTCGGCAATGTGGCGCAGTATGCGGCGCTCGGTTTTCAGCGCTTTATCGGCGGCCAGGTGGTATGCGTTTCTTGCTGGGACTGGGAGGAGAAAGAGGCCTTCTCGGTTTTCAGCCCGGAAGGGCTGGACATCGAATTCCTGCAGTCGATCACCAATTCCTACGGCAGCATCGACAAAGGCAAGGCCCTAAAGGCGGGCTACAGCATTGAAGACGGGGATGCCTGGATCGACAAAGACGTCGACGTATTGATTCCTTCAGCGCTCGAAGGCCAGATCACCGGAGAAACTGTGCGAAAAGTCAGCGATCGGGTCCGCATTGTGGCCGAAGGCGCCAATGGACCCACCACCCCGGAGGCGGACAAGGTCTTGGCCGGGAACGGGGTTTTTGTGATCCCGGATTTCCTGTGCAATGCCGGCGGGGTGACGGTATCGTATTTTGAGGGTGTGCAGAACCAGATGAATTACTACTGGCCGCGCAGCGAGGTGCTCGATCGCCTGGATGCCTCGATGCGCCGTGCGTTCAAGAATGTGCTGCAGATGACCGAGCGGGAAAAGGTCTACATCCGGGATGCGGCCTACATGGTGGCCATCCGCAGCGTGGTGGAAGCCATGGAGCTGCGTGGATGGCTGTGATTGGAAAAACGTGCGCCGAAAGGCGTACGTTTTTTTTATACGAAAATTAATCATCCCGGTATATGCTGGGAATGGTCGCCGGGATGGAGCGGAGGCCATTCGTCCCTGGAGAGCAAGTGAGGAGGTTTTTTTGAGCGATTCCTTGTGTTAAGAATGTCATGCCAAATTCAGGACCCCTGTGCCTTGCCGGCAGGTCGGGATGTTTGTCTGAACACCAAGGGGATAAATGATTTCGTTCAACCAGCCTCCGTGCGGGACTCAGGCGAAGGAGATCGACCCGGGAGGAATGCGATATGTTGAAAGAATCTGAGACCCTCAACCCCTTCTCGATCGCCCAGGCGCAGCTGGACGAGGCGGCAGAGATGCTCAACCTCGATCCGGCGACCCACGAGCTGCTTCGCTGGCCTTTGCGCGAGCTGCACGTCACCCTGCCGGTCCGGATGGATGATGGCAGTTTCAAGATCTTCCACGGCTTTCGAGTCCAGTACAACGATGCGCGCGGCCCGACGAAAGGTGGGATCCGTTTTCACTTCGAGGAGACTGTCGATACGGTCCGGGCATTGGCCGCCTGGATGACCTGGAAATGCGCCGTGGTGGACATTCCACTCGGCGGCGGCAAAGGCGGGATCATCTGCGACCCGCGCGAGATGTCAATGGGGGAGTTGGAGAGGCTGAGCCGTGCGTACATCCGCCAGGTCGGGCGCATGATCGGCCTGGAAAAGGATGTGCCGGCGCCCGACGTCTACACCACGCCCCAGATCATGGCCTGGATGATGGATGAATACGCCTTCATGCAGGGCTATAACGAGTTCGGCGTGATCACCGGCAAACCCCTCGAACTGGGCGGCTCGGCCGGGCGCGGGGATGCAACCGCACGCGGCGGCCTGATCACCGCTCGGGAAGCGGCCAAGGCCCTGGGCATGGAGCTGAACGGCGCCACCGCCGCCATCCAGGGCTACGGCAACGCCGGCTCTTTCGCCCACCTGATCGGCGCCGAGGAGTACGGCCTCAAAGTGGTGGCCGTCTCCGATTCGCGCGGCGGGATCTACAATCCCGACGGACTGGACCCGTACGAGGTCATGTCGCGAAAAGAGGCCACTCGCTCCGTGACGGGCCTGCCGGGCACCGAGCCGATCACGAACGAAGCGCTGCTGGAGCTGGACGTCGATTTGCTGCTGCCCTCCGCCCTGGAAAACGTGATCACCAGCGAGAATGCAGGAAAGGTCAAAGGGCGCATCATCGCCGAGCTTGCCAACGGCCCGACGACCCCCGAGGCGGATAAGATCCTGCACAAAAACGGGCTGTATGTGATCCCGGATTTCCTGTGCAATGCCGGCGGCGTGACCGTTTCTTACTTCGAAATGGTGCAGAACGCTTACGATTATTACTGGGACAAGCCCATGGTGCACGAGCGGCTCGACAGGAAGATGACTGAGGCGTTTACCGCAGTCCACAAAGTCGCCCAGGATTATGATGTGCACAACCGGCTGGCAGCCTACATGGTGGCGGTCCAGCGGGTGGCCCGGGCGATGCAGCTGCGCGGCTGGGTCTGAGCGCAAGGATTGAAAAAAACCATGTCCGGGTGTAAGCTTTAGAATCCACCCGATAGAAATACGGGGATTGTGCCGGGAGTTGGCCGACACAATCCCCTTGTCACTTTACAGCCGCCGGCGGGCCTGCCGGAGGGAGCGGCATCAGGAGCAAGATGAAACAAGATCGCTTTCTCGCGGGTATTCTGATATTCATCGCCCTGTTGGTGGTTGGGGCGCTGGTTTTGTTCTTTTCGGGCATCGTGCCCCAGGATTACCGGACCGGCGCCGAGCCGGAGGACGTGGTCTATAACTACGCGCTGGCGGTATCGCGCGGGGAGTACGAACGGGCTCACGGGTACCTGGTGGACGATGCCGGCAGGCCGACTCTTTCCGAGTTCCAGACCGCCCTGCTGCGCAACTCTGCATTCGACCGTGTGGGGCTGCGGGTGAGCACTGCCAGCGTGGTGGGAGACCAGGCTGTCGTCCAGGTGACGCTGGTGTACAGTCCCAGCGGCCCGCTTGACAGCGGCTACACCATGGAAGACGCCGCCCGGCTGGTCCTGCAGGAGGGGGGATGGAAAATCATCCAGATGCCCCATCCTTATTGGTCTTTTGAGTGGTATGAGAGCGGGCTGAAGCCCTGAGACAAAAATGCGCACCATTCGGCGTCTGTACCTCTACAGTTTTACCTTCATCAGCCTGGAGACCGTCCTCTGGGGCCTGATCAACCTGCTGCGCGCAGCCCTGGATGAGGGCCGTGCCGGTGGGGCGACCGACCAGCTGGCCGGCGCGCTGGCCTTTCTGATCGTCGGGCTGCCTTTCTTCCTGCTGCACTGGTGGCTGGTACAGCGCAGCCTCGAGCAGCCGGAAGAGCGCGCCGCCGGGCTGCGGGCAGTCTTTCTGTACGGTGTGCTCCTGGCCCTGCTCTTGCCGATCGCCCAAAACACGCTGGCGATCCTCGACCGCGCCCTGCTCCTGGTGTTCTCGGTTCCCGTCCAGGAAGCACTCGTCGGCAGCGGGCAGTCCTGGACCGACAACCTGGTCGGGGTGGGGATGAACGGCCTGTTGTTCCTTTATTTCGGCTCCGTCCTGCGGCAGCAATGGCAGGCGGAGACCTGGAAAGGGGAGCCCGACCTGGACAACCTGACACTCGTCCGGCGGGTGTTCCGCTACGGGCTGGTGCTGTACGCCCTGGGTATGGCCGTCTTCGGCGCGCAGCAGACCCTGGAATCGATATTATCCCAACTCGCCACGCCCGCAATCGGGCTGGAACGCATGCTTGCCAACGGGCTGTCCTTGCTGCTCCTGGGCGGGCCGGTCTGGTGGACGCTCTGGCTGCGTATCCAGCGCAGCCTGGACGAAGAGGGGGAACAGCGCTCCATGGTGCGGCTGGTGGTGCTTTACCTGCTGGCTTTCGTCGGTGTCGGCGGTGTGCTGATCCAGGTGGGGTCGGTGCTCAACGACTCCCTGCGGGCCGTCCTCGGGGGAAACGCCGATCTGGGAGCCTGGTTTGGGCGCATCGCCGGCCCGCTTGCCGGCGGGCTGGTGTTTGCCGGGGTGTGGACCTATTACGCCGGCATCCTGCGGCAGGATCTGGAACAGGTACCCTCCAGCCCCCGGCGGGACGGGCTGCAGCGGCTTTACCACTACGTGCTTGCTTTTGGCGGACTGGCAGCGGTGTTTATCGGCCTGCTCACCCTGGTCAATTTCATCATCGACCTGCTGTTCGGGACCCGTCAACTGGTCCAGCTGATGGGAGCCGGGCAGCTGGCGCAGGGCCTCTCGGCGATCCTGATCGGCCTGCCGCTTTGGCTCCAGCCCTGGCTGCGGGTGGCGCGCGAGGGCGTCCGGGAGGATGAGACCGGCGAACGGGCCCGCCGCTCCGCGGTGCGCAAGGGCTACCTTTACCTGGTGGTCTTCATCGGCGTGGTGGGGGTGATGATGGCGACCGGAGGGCTGGTCAACGAACTGCTGCGCATGATGCTGGGCGGCCCGGATGCCGAAAGCGGGCGCAGGCTGGCGGAAACCGCCGGTTACGACCTGCTCTTCGGCCTGTTGCTGGCATACCATCTGCGCCTGCTCCGGCTGGACAACCGCCGGGCGGCCCAGTTCCTGGCGGAAAAGCAGAGCCTGTTCCCCGTCCTGGTGTTCGACCCGGGCGACGAGGTCTTTTCGGAGGCCATCATGGCCGCTATCCGGGAGGAGGCGCCGGAGATCCCGGTTGCCGTGCACTTCCCCAGCGCCGGAGCCCCCTCCGAGCAGCTGGGGGACGCCGGTGCGGTGGTGATGCCGGCTGCGGTGGCAGCCAACCCGCCGGAAGCGCTGCGCATCTGGCTGCGCGGTTACCAGGGCAGCCGGCTGGTGGTCCCGGTGACCTCAGAGGGCTGGATCTGGGTGGACACGACCGGCAAACCGCTCAACCGGCTGGCCAGACAGGTGGCCGGGGCAGTCCGCGAGCTGGCCGAGGGCGGCGATCCCAGCCCGGGAGGCGGCGTCTCCCCGTGGGTGATCGCCGCGGCTGTTTTCGGCGGCCTGGTGGCCCTGGGCATCCTGATCGGTGTTATTTCCGAATTTCTCCGCTGAGTAAACCAACCCGATCGGGTCCAGGCATCCGCGCGACCCGCATCGGTGATATACTTTTTTCGGCAGCCGGGGGGGCAGGGATGCCCCGAAAATGCCGTCTGCCGGCATTCCAATACCAGCAGAGGAAAACATGAAAGTATCGGTCTCGCAGGAGCATCTCGCACACGGGTTGAACATTGTTTCCCGCGCCGTGGCCGCCCGCAGCACCCTGCCGGTGCTGGCGAACGTGCTCGCGGCGACCGACGAAGGCCGTTTGCGGCTCTCCGCCACCAACCTGGAGCTGGGTATCACCACCTGGATCCCTGCCAAGATCGAGGTCGAGGGCTCGACGACCATCCCCGCCCGTACGATCGTCGACCTGATCGCCACGCTCCCCAAGGGCTCGGTGGAAATGCACCTGGACGAGAGCAACCAAAACCTGCACGTCGCCAGCGGCTCGACCAACACGGACATCAAGTGCATCGATTCTCAGGAGTTCCCGCCCATGCCGGCGCCCGACTTGAGTGAAGGGATCCGCATCAACGTGGCGGACCTGAAGGAGATGATCCAACAGGTGGCTTTTGCTGCCTCCACCGACGAAGCGCGTCCGGTCCTGACCGGGGTGCTGGTGGAAGTGGAGGAGGACCGAATCCAGATGGTGGCGGCCGACGGGTTCCGGCTCTCGATCCGCAGCGCTGGGCTTTCCGAAAGCGTGGCAGAGCCGTTTAAGATCATCGTCCCCGCCCGTGCGCTCAACGAGCTGGCCCGCATCGCCGGCGATAAAGACGACGTGGTAACCATCGTCCTGCCACGCGGGCGCGGCCAGGTCGTTTTCCGCCTGCGCGATGTGGAGATTACCTCCCAGCTGATCGAAGGCACATTCCCCAGTTTTGACCAGGTCATCCCGACGCGCTACGAGACCCGCTCGGTGATCGCCACCGACATGCTGCTCAAAGCCTGCAAGCAGGCTGAAATCTTTGCCCGCGAAAGTTCCCACATCGCCCGCCTGGATATCCAGCCGGGGGACAGCGAAATGGCCGGGCGGATCGAAATTTACGCCGAATCGGAGGAAACCGGTTCGAACGAAACTGTGGTGGGGGCCAATATTGAAGGCCCGGCGATGCTGATCGCCTTCAACGTGCGCTACCTGCGGGACGTGCTGGAGGTGATCCGCACTCCCAGTATCGCCCTGGAAACCCTGCATGCCGAGAGTCCTGGTGTGCTTCGGCCGATCGGCGCCGAAGACGGCTTTCTCCACATCATCATGCCCATGCACCTTTAGCCGGCAGGGGGCCGGATCATCAGGCGGGAGGCGCCCCGCCTTTTTTTGCATGTAAAATAGATCCGGCGCCGCATCCGACAGTACCTCCCATCCCATGACACTGCCATCCAAAAGAACGGACCCGATCCTGCGCATTTCGCTGACGCTGAGCGAATATCCGATCCTGTGCGACCGCATCCGGGAGAATATGCGCGACATGCTTTTCAAGCAGGGTGTCATCACTCCGCAGGATTTTGAGGAGGTGGTGCGCGAGCAGGCCATCCGCTCTCAGGAACGGGAGGGGCTGGAAAACCCCTTCGGAGAAGAGGCGGCCACGGTCTGGGACACACGCGTGCACCGCGTGCGCGAGCATCTGACCGATTTTTATTTCGCCACCAATTTGCCCTACGAGCTTTTCGAGCAGATCGTACTGAACGTGCTCGCCAGGCGCCAGGACGGTGTGGAGGTATCGGTTTCGTTCAGCTCTGAGCTTTCACCCAAGTACATGCTTTTCGAGCAGGCGCGCGCCATCCTGGCAATGCCGGAGGAGGATCGGAAGCAGCACGATGCTACGCTGGAGGAGATCAAGGTGGTGCTGATCCGGGCGATGATCAGCGATCAGCTTGAATATGTCACCATTGCCAAGGAATGGCTGACCATCGACGACTTGCAGCAGATTCTGCGCCACAAGATCGGTTACGGCAAGATCGGCGGCAAGGCTGCGGGCATGCTGCTGGCTGCGGCCATTCTGCGCTCTGTCGGCGGGGAAAAAATCCGCAACGGCCTGGAGGTCCCTGAGTCGTATTTCCTCGGCTCGGACCTGATGTACACTTTCATGACCCGCAACGGGCTGATGAAATGGAACCGCCAGAAATACAAAAACGAAGACCAGATGCGCGAGCAGTACCCGGCGATTTGCGAGGAGTACCTGGCCGGGGATTTCCCTCACGACATTCTCCAGCGGCTGCGGACCATGATGGAGAAACTGCAGGGCAAGCCCCTGATCGTGCGGTCTTCCAGCCAGCTGGAGGATAACTTCGGTACCTCCTTCGCAGGCAAGTACGACAGCTATTTTTGCCCCAACCAGGATTCTCCGGAGGAGAACCTGCGAGCCCTGACGATGGCCATCTCCAGCGTTTATGCCAGCACGATCAACCCGGACGCATTGATCTACCGTCGGCGCAAGGGGCTCCAGGATTACGACGAACGCATGGCGATCCTGATCCAGGTGGTCGAGGGCGAGTCTTTGGGGCGCTACTTTCTGCCGCATGCCGCCGGGGTAGCTTTCAGCCACAACCTGTACCGCTGGTCGCCGCGCATCAAGCGGGAGGATGGCTTTCTGCGCCTGGTGTGGGGCCTTGGTACCCGGGCGGTCGATACTGTCGGAAACGACTATCCGCGCCTGGTGGCGCTTTCCCATCCCTCCCTGCGGCCCGAGGCTTCTCCGCAGGCCATCCGGCGCTATTCCCAACAGTATGTCGACGTGATCGACCTGAAGAAAAATGAGTTCCGCACCCTGCCGATCGAAAAGGTGCTCACCCCACGCTACAAGGTGATCCGCTTCCTGGCCCAGGTGTATAAAGATGGCTTTCTTTCCCCCATTCGCAGCGCCCTGCTTGATGTGAGCACCGATCAGCTGGTGATCACATTCGATGAACTGCTGCGGCGCACCGATTTCCCTGAACGCATCAGGGAGATGCTCCACATCCTGAAAAAGCACTATCAGGCCCCGGTGGATATGGAATTCGCCCTGCAGGTCGAAAACGCCAATACGATACAGCCTCAGGTACACATCTCGATCTTGCAGTGCCGGCCTCAGAGCCAGCTTCAGGACAGTGCCGTCAAACTGCCCGTCGATCTGGAAGAGGAGCAGATCGTGTTCTCCACCCGCCGCATGGTGCCGCGCGGGCATGTCCATGATATCCGCTACGTGGTTTTCGTACCGGCGGAAGGCTATTTCACGCTGCCCACACAGGACGAGCGGCTGCGGGTGGGGCGCGCCATCGGCAAGCTCAACAAGGCACTGGGCGATAACACCTTCATCTGCATCGGCCCGGGCCGCTGGGGCACCACCAACCCCGACCTGGGAGTCAAGGTCGGATTTTCGGATATCTTCAACGCCCGGGCCCTGATCGAACTGACCGGCGGCGGCACGGGTCCGGCTCCGGAGCCCTCCTTCGGCACCCATTTTTTCCAGGACATGATGGAATCCAACACCTACCCCCTGGCCATTTACCTGGAAGACAGCGACGTAGCCTTCAACCGGGCGTTCTTCTACGATGCGCCGAACTGCCTATCCGACTTTCTACCTGAGGAATTCCTGGTCAGAAACGGGTATCTGGAAAATAGCCTGCGGGTCATCGATGTGGGCCGCGCCGCCCCCGGCATGCATCTCGATCTGGTCATGGACGATAACCAGGGTAAGGCCGTCTGCTTCCTGGCGCCGGATTCGCCCGAAAGCGAGGAGGAAACCCCGGATTGAAGAAATTTGTGGTCGTGGCCGGAAACATCGGCGTCGGCAAGTCCACCCTGGTGGGCATGCTCTGCGACCGGCTTGGTTGGGCTCCGTTTTACGAACCGGAAGCGGAAAACCCCTACCTGGCGGATTTTTACGAGGATATGCACGCCTGGTCGTTTCACTCGCAGGTCTTTTTCCTGGCCAACCGCCTGCGAGCGCACCACAAGCTGGCCGTCCACCCGACCTCTGTGATCCAGGATCGCAGCGTTTACGAAGACGCCGAGGTTTTTGCCCGCAACCTGAATCGCCAGGGGCATATGCGGGCCAGGGACTACGACACCTATCGCGAGCTGTACCACGCCATGGCGGTGTTTCTGCCGCCCCCAGACCTGGTGGTCTACCTGCGTGCCTCGGTGGACACCCTGCAGGCGCGCATCCGCAAGCGGGGCCGGGAGTACGAGCGCCAGATCTCGGCCGATTACCTGGGCCAGATCAACGAACTGTACGAAATGTGGATCCGCTCATTCACGGTCTGCCCGGTGCTGACGGTGCCGGCGGATGATCTGGACTACGTGGCGCACCCCAGGCATTTCCAGTCAGTTTTCGATAAAGTGCAGGAAAAACTATCGGGGAAAGAGGAAGTCGTTTTTTAACTCTGCAGCGCTTTCAGGCGTGGGTGGCCGGCATACACTCCGTGGTATTCCGGCGGCATCAGGGCGGCGATCCGGCACATGATCTCGTCCGCGTTGCGCTGCAGGGAGGCATCACGGTCTTTGCGATCCACAGGCGGCAGTTCAAACGGTTCGCCCACCACCACGCGCAGGCGCGGGCGCCGCAGCCTGAACAGCTCTTTGAAGGCCGATTCGGTGCCCATTACCGCCATGGGCAGCATGAGGGCTTTCGACTTGGAAGCCAGGTAAGCCGCGCCCGGCTTGGCGCGGATCAAGGTGCCCGATTTGCTGCGCGTGCCCTCCGGGGCGATGCCCAGCACCCAGCCGCTGTTCAGCTGCTGGATGGCGTGGCGCAGGGTGCGCGGGTCGGGATTCTCCCGGTTCAGCCAGATGACCCGGGCGGAGTCGAGCAGCCAGCGCGAGAAAAAGTTGCGTTGATATTTCTTGGCCGCCAGGGCGGTGCAGTCCTCGCGCGGCATAATAGCGTACACCAAGGGGCCGTCGACCACGCTGATATGGTTGACAGGGATCAGCACCCCTCCGGAGGGTGGTATGTTTTCGAAACCGCAGGTCTCAACCTGAGAGAGCCACTTGAAGATCAGCAGGAGCAGTTTGCGCAGGGTGCGGTGGTTCAATCGCATGCGCATATTGTATCGAAACTTCCTTTATAATTCCGCGCCGTGACCAAAAAAGGATTGCTGTTGGCTTTCATGCTCGCTGCCGGCCTGCTCTACGCCTGCAGCGCCAACCCGCCCGCCGGCGGGACGGATTCGCTGGACGGGACTACCGCTGCTGCCACCGAACCGGCCGAAACCCCGACGAGTTTTGCCCCGCCGGATACGGCCACCAGTGAGCCGCCCACGCCAACCCCCATACCGCTGGCCCTGGCAGTGAACGCTGTGGAGGTTTCATTGGACGATTTCAACGCTGCCCTCCAACGGTTCCACGCCGGGATCCCCGAGGCGCCCACCGAGGAGGCTGTGGAGCGGGTCCGGCAGGATTTCATCGATCAGATTCTGCTGGCCCAGGCGGCTGCCGACCAGGGTTTCAACCCGGATGACGCCCTGGTAGGCGCCCGCCTGGAGGCGCTGCTGGCGGAGATCGGCGGCGAAGGGGCTTTCTCCACCTGGCTTGAGGCCAATTTCTACACACCGGAACGCTTCGATAGGGAATTCCGCCGCGCCATCGCCGCAGCCTGGATGCGCGACCGCATCGTCTCGGCGGTCGAACCGAACGCACTGCAGGTGCGAGCCCGCCATATCCGGGTCAACTCCCGCGGCGAGGCCGACGCCGTGCTGGCGGAACTGAACGCCGGAACCAGCTTCGATATCATGGTCCAGATCTACGACCCTGTAGGCCTGGGCGATCTGGGCTGGTTCCCGCAGGGTTACCTGCTGGAGCCGGCCATCGAGGTGCGCGCCTTTGAAATGGAGGTGGGGGAGATCAGCGAGGTGATCGAAAGTGGGGTCGGGTTCCACCTGCTCCAGGTGACCGACCGCCAGGAAGACCGCCCGCTCGAGCCGGACGCTTACTGGACCCTCCAGCAGCGCGCCCTGGCCGGCTGGCTGTCCGCGCAGGAGGCGGCTGCGGACATCCAGATTTACGAACCCTGACCCCGCGGGGCCGCAGGCCTCATTTCCTATTGCTACCGTGTTGCGCGATCCCTGTCGATATGATATACAGGGACAATGGGCCGTAGAAACCCCGGCGTGGGCGGCGCCGTGATCAATATTCTGACCTTCTTTTTCCTGTTGGGCACGATTGCGGTCGCGGCCTATTTTCTGGCGATCTTTGTTAATCCCCAGTCTGCGCTGAACCCCTTCCCGCCGATCATCATCCCCACCATCGAGCCGACGCCGACGGCCACCCCCACGCCGATCCGGCTGCCGCCTACGTTCACGCCCCAGGCGACCCAGACGCCGGCTGCGACCAACACGCCTCGCCCCACAAGCACCGATGTGCCGACCAGCACGCCCTTTTCCCTGGTCCCGACCGCCACTCCGGACCTCAGCCCTACACCGGTCCCGAATTACCCGTACGCGGCGGATGAAGGCAACCCGCTGGCGATCCAGTCTGTGATCGTGCACGGAAATCTGGGCTGCGCCTGGGCAGGCGTCGGGGGGCAGGTGTACAATGCGAGCGGTGCGCCGGTGCCCAGCCTGGTGGTCAGGCTTGGCGGGGAACTGAACGGAGCGCCGGTGGACGAACTGACACTGACCGGCCTGGCCGCCCAGTTCGGCTACGGGCCGAGCGGCTACGAGTTCCAGCTCGCCGATGCGCCCTTCGAGTCCGACGGCGAGTTGTACGTGCAGTTGCTCTCCCAGGACGCAGGGACGCCGCTCTCCGACCGGGTATATTTCGACACCTTCAACGACTGCGACCGCAACCTGGTGCTGGTCAACTTCGTCGAACAGGATTAGCAGGCGGGCCTGATCCGGGTCCGGGTCTGCGCCGTTTTGCCGGGCCGTTTATCGGCAAGGCCTTTCCATGCCAATTGGTCTCTGAAATAAAGCCGAGATGAAGATCTTTGGGAGGATCGACGCTCCGCGCGAGGGGCAGGAGGTGGGCGACTGGGTGGTCGTCCAGGGCTGGGTGCTGAGCGATTCGAAGAAGCCTGTCCAGGTAGAGATCCAGCTCGACGGCCGGACCCTGAACGCCTCCCTGGCCCGAGTCCGGCGCCCGGACGTCCACAAGGTGCACAGCCGCTACGCCGACCGGAACCCCGAGCCCGGTTTTCTGGGGGAGTTGAGCGCGCAAGAATGGCCGCTCGGCCCGCACACCCTGACTTTCATCGCCCGCAGCGGCCGCACACGAGAGGTGATCGGGGAGCGCCGGGTGACCCTCAGCCCCGCCCCGGGGGCTCAACCGCCGGTCAGCCCGTCTTTGAAAAGCGTCGCCCGGCTCCTGGATCCCCACAACCGGCTGCTGCTGGTCCACATCCCGAAAACGGCGGGCACCTCGTTGACCCGGTACCTGGCCGCCAGATTCAGCCCTGAACGCAGCCTGATCCACGCCGAAAACCGGATCATCGGGCGCGGCCCGGCCGAGGTCGGCTCTCTGGAAAGTTTTGACCTGATCACTGCGCACCTCAAGCTCGATACGCTCGAGCGCTTCGTGGAAACCCGCGGGTACCTGACGATCACGGTGCTGCGCGAACCTGTCCGCCAGCTGGCCTCCCACCTTTCGTGGATCAACCGGCTGTCCGACCCGGCCAACCGCCAGGAGCTGTTGGGGTATCCGGAATACATCCAGCGGGCGGTCGACCGCCTTTCGCGGCTCGGCCCGGCCGGATTTTTAGACACTCTCCAGGGCGGAGAGCGCGACCTGTTCGACAACTGCCAGACCCGCTACATGCTGCCGCAGTCCGCCGCCGAAGTCGACCCCGACGGCCTGATGGATGCAATCCGGCGCCTGAGCTCGATCGACCTGGTCGGCACGACCGATCGCTTCCACGATTTCTTACTGGCATTGTCGTTTTTTATGGGCTGGGAACCGCCGCAGCGCACGCCGCGCGCCAACGTCAGCCAGGACAGGCATCGCGTCGACCTGGAAGGGGGCGGCCAGGCACTGCAAGAACACATTGATCGCCTGACCCGCTACGACAAGGTGCTGTACGCGCAGGCGCAGGTGCTGTTCGAAACCCGTTTTCGCGCCATGGCCAAACTGCTGGGGCAGGAGGCGGGTGAAAGTCCGGGGCAGTCGGCGGAATGGGACGAAGATGCAATGGTGGAGCGGTTGGCCAAAAGGGCCCGGCCGAAGACCGAAGGGCCCTGATCCCGGTCAGGCGCCCAGGATTTCCCCCAGGGCGTTGCACACAAACTCAACATCCCGCTCGGGCATGACCCCGGAGAATGGCAGGGCCAATCCGCGGCGGCCCAGGGATTCGGTCACGGGGAAATCCCCCTCACGGAAACCGAAACGAGAAACCATGTAAGGCTGGAGGTGGATCGGCAGGAAATACGGCCGGTTGGGGACCCCGCGCGCCTTGAGCGCAGCCGATACCTCGTCCCGGTCAATGGCTGGATCGAACCTGACGACCAGCACGAACCAGCTCATGCGCGTGGTGGCGGGGTCGGTGCGGTACAGTTCCACCCCTGGCAGATCGGCCAGCCGCTCGGCGTACCAGCCGGCCACCTGCTGCCGCCGGTCCAGCATGGCATCCAGGCGTGCGATCTGGGAAGCACCCAGCGCGGCGCTCATTTCATCCAAACGGTAGTTGTAGCCCAGGCGGGTGTGCTGCAGCCATGTGTCGCCGGGTTCCCTGCCCTGGTTGCGCAGGGCGCGCATCAGACCGGCCGCCCGGTCGTCGTCCGTGACGATCACGCCTCCTTCGCCGGTGGTGATCTGCTTATTGGGATAAAAAGCGAACACTCCGTAA
>JBFKII010000026.1:0-21660 GCA_041632295.1 Anaerolineales bacterium
AGTCTAAGCGCATATTCGCAGGATACGGGGTTCCGATCCCCAAGGGCGATGTTGCGGATACGCCCGAGGCAGCCGGTCGCATCGCTCGGGAAATGGGGGGAAAAGTGGTGGTCAAAGCTCAGGTGCTGACAGGCGGGCGCGGCAAGGCCGGGGGCGTCCAGTTGGCCGGATCGCCGGAAGAAGCTGAAAGCCTGGCCGGCAGGATCCTGGGGATGGATATCCGCGGGCACACGGTCCGCAAGGTGCTAATCGACGAGGCCGCAGATATCGCCACCGAGATTTATTTCGGTTTCACCAACGACCGCTCCGCCCGAAAGCCGTTGCTGATGGCCTCGGCCGCCGGCGGGGTGGACATTGAACAGGTCGCCAGAGAAACACCCGAGAAAATCGTCCGGGTGCACATCGACCCCCACCTCGGGCTACACCCCTACCAGGCCCGGGATGTGGCGGCGGGCATCGAACTGCCTCAGGACCTGTGGGGGCAGTTCGGGAAAATTGGATTTGCCCTCTGGCAAGCCTACTGGGAAAATGACGCCACCCTGGCGGAGATCAACCCGCTGATCGTCACCGGTGAGGGCAATTTGCTGGGCATCGACGGCAAAATGTCGATCGACGACAACGCCCTCTACCGGCACCCGGATCTCGAGGCCCTAAGGGACAAGAGCGAAGACGTCCAGGAGGAGAACGAGGCCCGCAAATATGGCCTGTCGTATATCAAGCTGGAAGGAAATATCGGCTGCATGGTCAACGGCGCCGGGCTGGCAATGACCACCATGGATATCATCAAGCTGTTTGGCGGCGAACCGGCCAATTTTCTGGACATCGGCGGAGGCGCCAGCGCTGAAAAGGTTGCAGCGGCCTTCCGTATCATCCTGAGCGATTCCAACGTGCAGGCGATCCTGATCAACATTTTTGGCGGGATCACGCGCTGCGATGAAGTCGCCCGCGGGATCCTGGCGGCCATGCAGGAGGTGGAAGTCCGGGTGCCGCTGATCGTCCGCTTCGGCGGCACGAACGCCGAAGAAGGCCGGGAGATCCTGGCGCAGACCGAGCTGATCACCGCCGATTCACTCAGCCAAGCGGCACAAAAAGCGATCGCTGCCGCGCAGGGAGGTGGGAAATGAGCATTTTAATTGGAAAAGACACCCGCCTGCTCGTCCAGGGGATCACCGGTCGCCAGGGGTTGTTCCATACCGGGCTGATGGTGGAATACGGAACCAACGTCGTGGCGGGCATGACACCCGGCAAAGGCGGCCAGTGGGTGCTGAACGGAAAAATCCCGGTATTCGACTCGGTCGAAATGGCAGTCAACACCACCGGGGCAAATACAAGCGTGATTTTCGTTCCGGCGCGTTTTGCGGTGGACTCGATATACGAGGCTGCAGACGCCGGCATCAGCCTGATCGTCTGCCTGACGGAATGGATCCCGATCAAAGACATGATCAAAGTCCGCCACTACCTCGACTACAAGCAGGTCCGCCTGGTGGGTCCCAACTGCCCGGGCCTGATCACCCCCGGGGAGGCCAAAGTCGGCATCATCGCCGGGGAAATCGCCATCCCGGGAAATGTGGGCGTGGTCTCCAAGTCCGGCACCCTGACCTATGAGGTGCTGTTTGCGCTCAAGGAGGTGGGTATGGGCGTCAGCACCTGCGTCGGCATCGGCGGCGATCCCATCCAGGGCACCAATTTCATCGACGTGCTGCAGATGTTCGAAGAGGACACCCAGACCGATAAGGTCGTTCTGATGGGCGAGATCGGCGGCAATGCGGAGGAGGAGGCAGCTGAGTTCATCGCCAACCACATGACCAAGCCGGTGGTGGCCTTTGTGGCCGGGCAGACTGCGCCCCCCGGTAAACGCATGGGGCATGCTGGTGCGATTGTCGAGGGCGGTTCCGGCACAGCACGGGAAAAGATCGCCGCGCTCGAAGCAGCGCACGTGCGCGTGGCCCGGCATCCGGAAGAAATCCCCGGCCTGCTTCAGGTTTAAAAAAATAAAAACGTGACCGTCCAGTGTCCTGAGCCTGCTCCCCCTTGATAATATTGCCCGGTTCAGGACTTGGGCGACAGCCACGCCCGTTTAACAACAAAAAAGGCACGGAAATCGTGCCTTTTTTTACAGCTTTTGAACCTCACATGTTCTTTTCGATGTAATCGACGGCTTCCCCCACAGACGTGATTTTCTGGGCGTCCTCATCCGAGATTTCCGCCCCAAACTTATCTTCAAAAGCCATGATCAACTCGACCAGGTCGAGTGAGTCCGCTTCCAGATCCTCCCGGAACTTGGCCTCGCGGGTGACCTCGCTGTCTTCCACACCAAGCAAGTCTACAATTATTTCTTTGACTTCATTGAACGTATCTGCCATCTTAGTTCCTCCGAAAAATTAGCCTGAGCCGGCAAATTGTACATCCAAACAGTTAACTGTCAAGCAAGTTGACAGCCAAAATTCAGGCTGGTAATATTGATTCACCAATCAGGAACACCCCCTTATGTCAAAAGTTACGCCTTTGAGCAGCAGGAAATCCGACCATATCCGGATTAACCTGGAGGAAGACGTGCGTTCCGGGCTGACTACAGGCCTGGAACGTTATCGTTTTAACCACCGTGCGGTCCCCGAGTTGGACCTGGCGGCGATCGACCTGGCGCAGACGCTGTTCGGAAAGACGCTCCGGGCACCGCTTCTGATTTCCTCCATGACCGGCGGGACCGAGTCGGCGCAGGCGATCAACCGCACGCTGGCGCAGGCCGCCCAACACACCGGGATCGCCATGGGCCTGGGTTCTCAGCGGGCGGCGATTGAGCAGCCCGAACTGGCGATCACCTTCCAGGTGCGCCAGGCAGCACCGGACGCCCTGCTGTTCGCCAACCTGGGCGCCGTGCAGCTCAATTACGGCTATGGGCTGGATGAATGCCGCCGGGCGGTGGAAATGATCTCGGCGGACGCCCTGATTTTGCATTTCAATGCCCTTCAGGAAGCGGTGCAGCCCGAAGGCGACACGGATTTTTCAGCCTTGCTCCCGAAAATCGCCCGGATCTGCAGCCGCCTCGAGGTTCCGGTGATCGCCAAGGAGGTCGGATGGGGCTTTTCGGAAGCGGACGCCCGCGGCCTGGTCGAAGCGGGTGTGGCGGCCATCGATGTGGCCGGTGCCGGCGGGACCTCCTGGTCCCAGGTGGAAATGCACCGGGCGGAAAGCGAAGCGCAGGCCCGCCTGGCCGCCGCGTTCATCAACTGGGGCATCCCGACTGCCGACGCTATTCAAAACGCGCGGCGGGCTGCTCCCAGGCTGCCGGTATTCGCTTCCGGCGGCCTGCGAAGCGGGATCGATATCGCCAAATGCATCGCGCTTGGGGCCAGCCTGGGCGGTATGGCGGGGCCTTATTTGAAAGCCGCGGTCGACTCGCTGGAGGCGACGATCGACACCATCCAGGAGGTGGTGCGCGAGATCCGAATCTGCATGTTTGCCGCCGGAGCGGCGGACCTTTCCGCCCTGCGAAACACACGGCTGGAACATACGAGAGGTGAAAACCATGACGGCATTTGACTCTCTGGCCACGGATATGGTCGAGCGAGTGGAAGAGGCGATGAAAGCGGTCGTCTCCCTTGCGGATGCTCCCGGGACAGGCGAACTTTACGAAATGCTCTCCTACCACATGGGATGGACAGGCGAGGGGGCGGGCCCGAAGGCGCGCGGCAAGCGTGTGCGGCCGTTATTGGTGCTGCTGAGCGCGGGCGCATCGGGAGGGGACTGGCAACATGCCCTACCCGCCGCGGCATCGGTTGAAATCCTGCATAATTTTTCATTAATCCACGACGATATCGAGGACAACAGCCCGCTGCGCCGCGGCCGCATCACCCTGTGGAAGAAATGGGGGCTGGCGCAGGCGATCAACGCCGGTGATGCACTCTATACCCTGGCTTACAGCGCCATGTTGGGGATGAAAGAAACGGCCGGGCTTGAGGTGGCCATCGAAGCGCTGGACGTCCTGCAGCGCACCTGCTTGCATTTGACCCAGGGGCAGTACCTGGATATCTCTTTCGAAACGCGCTCGGATGTGGAGGTCGAGGAATACCACCTGATGATCGCCGGAAAAACCGCCTCACTGCTGGCAGCCTGTACCAAGCTGGGGGCGCTCTCAGCCGGAGCGGACGATACCCGAAAAGCAGCTTTTTCCAATTTCGGGCGCTACCTCGGGCTGGCGTTTCAGGCGCAAGATGATTTGTTGGGCATCTGGGGGAACCCCGAGGTTACCGGTAAATCCACTGCCAGCGATCTGGAAGCCGGGAAAAAATCGTTGCCTGTGCTGTACGGGCTGGCACATTCCGGCGATTTCGCAGAACGTTGGAGCCGGGGACCGGTTTCGGGAGATCAGGCGATAGCACTTGCTGAGTTGCTGGATCAGGCCGGAGCGCAGGAATTTACAACCGCCCAGGCCAATGAATGGACCGTGCATGCGCTCGAAAGCCTCGATGAAGCCGATCCCGAGGGGGTGGCTGGCGAAGCGTTGGTGGAGCTGGCCGGAAAGCTGTTAAAAAGGAAGGATTAAACTGGGGGAACCCTTATAAAAATTCTCGGAACACCCGGTTGCCGAAGCGCACTCCGATTTCGGTGAGCCTCAGCGAAGCGCCGACCCATTCAACCAGACCCTGACCGATAAGCGCTTCAATCGTGTCCGGAAACGCTTCGGATAACTGCATCCCAAACCTGCTCGCAAAGCGCTCCCCAACCACGCCCTCCCCAACCAGCCGCAGCCCCATCATCATCGTTTCCTTCATTTCCGCTTCCCGATCGACCCGGGTGGCATTGACCGTCGCCGGGCTGAGCGGGAACGGCCGATCTCCTCCACCCTCAAGTCGCTTGATGTAAGCCTGGGGGGATCGGACGCAGCTGGTGCGGTACCCGCCGGCAAACCCATGCGCCCCGGCTCCCAATCCCAGATACGGCTGGTTGCGCCAGTACTGAAGGTTGTGCCGGCAGGAGCGCAGCCCCCCATCCTTTTCCAATGCCCAGTTGGAGATTTCATACTGCCGGAAACCCGCTCCGGCAAGCCTCTGAATGGCGCGCTCGTACATATCGGCGGCCAGGTCCGGGTCCGGGGACTGCAGCAGCCCGCGCTGCACCCAGGCTTCCATCGGTGTTCCGTGCTCCAGGATCAGGCTGTAAACCGATAGATGTTCGGGTCCCAGATCGATGGCCGCCTCCAGGGTGGCCTTCCAGCGCTTCAAGGGCTGGTAAGGCAGCCCGAATATCAGGTCCAGGTTCAGATTGTCGAACCCGGCTCTGCGGGCCAGCCGCACGGCCTCGACCACGTCAAAAAAATCATGCTGCCGCTCCAGAACCCGCAGGTCGTCGGGGTGGGCGGACTGCATGCCCATGGAAATTCGGTTGAAACCCGCCTCCCTGAGCCCCTCCAGATAGTCCAGTGACAAACCGCCCGGATTGGCTTCGAGGGTGATCTCGGCGTCGGGTTCCAACGTAAAGGAAGAGCGGATGGCGTCCATCAGCATTCGCAGAGAACGGACCGGCACCCGAGAAGGAGTCCCCCCGCCCAGGAAAACCGTCCCGACGGACGCCTCCAGTCGGCCGGCGAAGTATTCGACCTCACGGGTTATGGCATGCATGTAGGGATCGATCCACGCATCCAGGCCGTCGTAGGTGTTGAAATCGCAGTAGGCGCAGCGGTGAGCGCAAAAGGGGATATGCAGATAAAGGCTATACGCAGCCATTTGCTGATTCTAACCGCTTTTTCCGTGCAGCAAAGGGCTGTTTCCCGGTCTGAAGACAAGAGAAGAATACGCCTTTCCAACGGGGACCCATTGAAAAGCAGATCGTAACGCAACAAACAGCCAGAAGACCGAGAATACCCCGGGGCGGTCCCATGGCAACTCGGAACTGTCGTGAAAACGGCATTTTCCAACGGATCGACCGCCAGCAAATGCCGTCGGAATTGACGCTTCTGCGATTGTGCCCCGGCCTGGAGGGGTGGTATAATCGCCCCCGCTGAAACCAGGGTCCAACCCGCCAACTGCCGGCTTCCGTTTCAAGAAACCGGCGATGCCTTGGGCCCGCTTTTTCCCGGCGACCGCCGCAGCCTGCGGCCTGTTTTCCCTTCCCCCATGACCAGTGAAACCCCCACTACCGAAATTTGCCCGACCTGCGGTTCGCGCGTCAGCCAGGGGGCCCAAAAATGCGTCGTCTGCGGCACTGATCTGACCAAAATCGCACAGGGCAGCATCCGGCCCGGAGGCATGCCGGTCGTCACCCTGAGCCTGCCGCTGGCCCTCGGCCTGCTGGCACTCTTTTTGATTATCGGTGCAGGGACCGTGTATTACCTCGTCCAGCCTGAAGTCGGCGTGGTCGATGTCCTTCCCCCAACCGAGACCCTGACCCCCAGCCCGACCCTCACCCCGTCTGTGATACCCACTGAAGCGCCACCGACCAACACCCCCAGCCCGGTCCCCAGCCCGACCCCGCTGACTTACACCGTTCAGGAAGGCGATCTGTGCACTTCGATCGCGTTCCAGTTCAATATTTCGGTGCAAAGCATCATCCTGGCCAATAATCTGGATGCTAACTGCTCATTGTTCGTGAACCAGGCGCTGTCGATTCCGCATCCCACCCCGACGGTCACCCCCTTGCCCTCCGCCACCCTCAACCCGACTGAACAGTACGTGGCAGACTGCTCAAAAGTGACCTACGAGGTCCAGGCCAACGACACCCTGAGTACCATCGCCACCAATTACGGGCTCTCGATCGAATCGATTAAACGCTGGAATGGGCTGGTGCTCGACCAGGTCAACCTTGGGCAGGTGCTGGTCATCCCGCTTTGCGAACGCGGCAGCGGTCCTGGGGGGCCGACCCCCACCCCCACGGCGCCGCCACCTTACCCCCCGGCCAACCTGCTGTTGCCTCTCGACGGCGCCCCCTTCAGCCGCAGCGACAACACGATCACACTGCAGTGGGCATCGATCGGCACCCTGCGGGAAAACGAATGGTACCAGGTCACCGTTCTGGATGTCACTGACGGTGAAAAACAGCTCATCGACACCGTCCTGGATACGAAATACATCGTCCCCACGTCATTCCGCCCCAACGAGACCGTCGCCCACGTGATCCGCTGGTGGATCCAGCCGGTCCGCCAGGTCGGGGTTGACGAGGACGGGCTGCCGGTATACGAGCCGGCCGGGGCCATCAGCCTGCCGCGGGTCTTTTCCTGGACCGGGGCGGCCGCCCCAACACCCCAGCCGTAACCGCGTAGAGACGCCACAAATGGCGTCATGACGATGGCCTCACGACGAGGTTCGGCGATTTCCCACCCGGCCTTTTGATCTTGGTTGCGCCCCCCCGCCTCCATGGATAAAATGGATGGACACCACACATCCGTATCCACGCAAGGAGCAATCGATGTCGCTACTCGACCAGGCCGAATTTGCCGACAACCCTGAGCCGCGCTGCCCCGTTGTGCTGCTGCTCGACACCTCCGGTTCTATGCGCGGGGAACCGATCGAACAGCTGAACCAGGCCCTGAAACAGTTCGACCAGGAGTTGAAGGACGATATCCTGGCATCCCTGCGAGTCGAAGTCGCCGTCATCACCTTTGGTGGCGGCGTCCACGCCCTCGGGGGAAGCGGGGAGCAGGCCGGTCAGGACGTCCAATTCGACGCCGGCCTGGCCTTCTCAACCGTCGACCAGTTCGTTCCCCCGGTCCTAAATGCAGGCGGCGGAACACCGATGGGGGAGGCCGTCCGTCGGGGGCTGGAGTTGATCCGGGCCCGCAAGGAAATCTACAAACAAAACGACATGGACTATTTCCGCCCCTGGGTCTTCCTGATGACGGACGGCAAGCCGACAGATTCCTGGGAGCAGTCCGCCGAGCAGGCCCGGCTGGAAGAGGGGCGCAAAGGCATCCTGCTGTTCGGGATCGGGGTGGAGGGAGCGGATTTGGAAACCCTGGCGCGCTTCACAGCCGAAAGCCGCCCGCCTTTGAAACTGAAAGGCATGGCTTTTTCCGAACTGTTCCAGTGGCTCTCTCGCTCGCTCTCGGCCGTGGCGCACTCCAAACCCGGCGAGCAGGTGCCGCTGCCCCCCACCGGATGGGCGGAGATCGAGACCTGAGCCGGGGTCCGGCCTCCTGGACCGTGGTAGGGGCTTCTGTGAGGGGGACCGGGCATGAGAAGCAGAACATCCCCTGCCAGGACGCCCACGCCTACCACCTGGCCGCCGCAGGTGCGGTCCTGATCGCCGTCAGCGACGGGGCCGGCTCGGCCGAGCGCTCCCAGGAAGGTGCCGACCGGGCGGTAAAATCCGCCGTCCAGTTCCTCACCAACCAGCTATCCAACGGAAGGCCTCCCACGCCAAGAAAATGGGGGGCATTGCTGCTCGACGCTTTCCACCGCACGCGGGAAGATGTGCTCGCCCTTTCCCATCACGATCCCACCCAGGCACGCCAGTTCGCCTGCACGCTGACCCTGGTGATCGCCGACCAGGACTGGCTGGTAACCGGCCAGATCGGCGATGGGCTGGCGGTCGCCCGGACAAGCGATGACCACCTGCACATCGTCGCCGCACCGCAACGGGGGGAATATGCCAATACGACACATTTTTTGACCGGACAAAACGCCCCAGACCACTTTTTAGGCCGTGTCTATCACCAGGGCAGCGATATCCGACCTGTCCGGGCCCTGGCGGTCATGACGGACGGGCTGACAAGCCTGGCGGTTGAGCGCGCTTCCGGCCGGGCCCACAGGCCGTTCTTCGAACCGCTGCTGGCTTTCCCGCAGGCCATGTCCACAGAAGAGCAAGGGGTCGAGGACCTGAGCCAATTCCTGGGTTCGGATCGTGTCAACGCGCGCACCGACGATGACAAGACCCTGGTACTGGCCGCCCGGACTCCGGGGCATTGAAATGCGACCGGTTGAAGGGGCGCGATTTTGATGGCCCCGTCCTTTGTCCGGGATGCGCGCGGCACCCGCTACCGGCTCGGCGAGTTGGCCGGAAAAGGGGGGCAGGCCCTGGTGTACCGGCTTCCAGGCCGATCCGACTGGCTGGCCAAGATCTACCACCACGCCGATGGACAGACGGAAAACAAACTGGCCTGGATGATCGCCAACCCGCCGGAAGACCCCTCCCAAAAAATCAACCACGCCTCCATCGCCTGGCCGACCCGCCTGGTCTACGCCGAACGGCGCTTTGCCGGATACCTGATGCCCTATATTCACGGCGCGGTGCCTTTGCTGCGGGTGTTCAACCCCCGCCTGCGGCGCAGGACATTTCCGAATTTCAACGAACGCTACCAGGTCAACACCGCCCACAACCTAGCCGCGGCGCTTGGCGCGCTGCACGAGCGCGGCTATGTCGTCGGAGACCTGAACGAAAGCAATATTCTGGTCACCCCGGCCACCCTGGTGACCATGATCGACACTGACTCATTCCAGGTTGTGGCCCGCACCCGCCTGGGGCTGGCCAAGCTCTATCCCTGCCCGGTCGGTAAGGTAGAGTACCTGCCGCCCGAACTCCAGGGAAAAAAACTGGCGGGCATAGAACGGAGGCCCGAGCACGACCGATTCGCGCTGGGGGTGCTGATCTTTCAGCTATTGATGGAGGGCAGCCACCCTTTTCGAGCCAAATGGACCGGACCAGGTGAAAAACCGGGCATGCAGGAACGCATCGCTCGGGGATGGTTCCCGTACCAGGACCGACCCCCCAGGCATATCGAACCCGCACTCAGGCTGGAGGATCTCCATCCGGAACTGGTCGGGCTGTTCAAGCGCTGTTTCATCCTCGGCCACCGAAACGCCGAAGCCCGGCCGGCTCCTGCGGAATGGGAGCAGGGATTGGAAAACGCCGACCGGGCGCTGCAGCCGTGCGGCAAGGGGCATTATTTCGGCCGCCATCTTTCCGAATGCCCCGCCTGCCTGCGGCTGTCCCCCACCTCCAGGCCGGTGCGAGTTGCACCCGGGCCACCCGGGTCCCGGCCAAGGCCCTCCCCCTCTTTTCCATCGGCGCCCCCGCAGGCTCCGGCACGGTCGCTCTTTCCGCCAGTTCGCTTACCGGTGGGACTTCGGGGTCGGGCAGCCTGGGTTCGCCAGAACATCATCGCCCGGCCGGCAGGCCGCATCCTTGCAGCTGGCGTCTTGGGCTTGCTGATCGGCGCCATCCTCGGCAACAGCTTCCCTGCGGAAATCCTCGGCGGAACGTTCGGCCTGGCGGCCGGGCTGGTCAGTGGGACCCTGGTGGGAGAGACCATCCGCAAGACTTTCGGCTGGCCGACCTTCTGGAGCGCAGTAGGGGCCTTGCTGGGTATTTTTCTGGCAGGGGGGTTGTCCGCCCCTTTCTGGTCCTGGGGGATCTCGGCGCTGGCCTTAGGACTGATGGGCTGGACGATCGGCCGCTACGGCAATCAACCCGGTTGGACGCTCCTGTGGACACTGGGTGGGGCGATCGGCGGCTGGCTGGCCGGAAGAGCTGTGGCCGGCTTGCCTGCAAGCAGCTGGGCAGGGGGCTCGTTGAGCGGCGGCAGCCTGGCGGTCCTCACCGCTTCAATTTACACGCTGTGGCGAAAATACGTTTAGGATCCGAAAAAAGGCCCGATCCCCTACGAGCGAGATGGGCCGATTTCTGTCAGACTGATTTTGGGATGTTCAGGGGCGTTTGGACTCGTCGTCGGTGACGTCCAGCTCGATCATTTCCCCGGTCGCGATGAATACCGTCCGTTCGCAGATATTGGTCACCCGGTCTGCCATGCGCTCCAGGTTGTGTGCCGCCCAAAGCAGGTGGTTCGCCCGGTCGACTGAGTTCGGGTCGGCCACCATCAGGTCGAACAGCTCTTTCTGAACAGCATTGAACAGGTCATCCACCGCGTCATCCTCTTTGGGGATCGCCCGGGCGGCCTCGGCGTTCTCGCGCACGAATGCTTCCAAAGCGCGGTGCAGCATGTCCACCGTGAGCTCCGCCATGGCCGGAATGTCGATCAACGGCTTCAGCAGCGGTTCATCGGCGATGTAAGTGCAGATGCGTGCGATCCCCTTGGCATAGTCCCCCATGCGTTCGAGCTCGGTGATCACTTCCAGGTTTGCGGCCAGGATACGCAGGTCATGCGCCATGGGCTGCTGGGTTGCGATCGTGATCAGCGCAGCGTTCTCGATTTCAAAGCGTTTCTGGTTGATTTTTTCGTCGTCGTAGTAGATCCGGCGGGCCGCCTCCCGATCGCGGCGCTTGAGTGCGTCCACGGCCTGAAGGGTCGCCTGTTCTACCATGCTGCCTAAAAACAGGACATCTTCCCTTAATTGTTGGATCTGCCTGTCCAGCCGCTCTCTTGTCATGCTGCGTACTCTCCGGGTAAATATAGTAGCATAAACATGCTGTTTTGACTATCCGAAACGTCCCTGGACGTAGTCTTCAGTCCTTTTTTGCGCCGGCTGGGTAAAAATTCTCTTGCCGGGTGCGAATTCGACCAGCTCCCCCTGCAGGAAAAACGCCGCCTGGTCTGCCGTCCTGGCAGCCTGCTGTACGGAATGCGGCACCAAGATGATCGTGTAATCTTTTTTCAGCTCCTGAAGGGTTTCCTCGACCTTACCGGTGGAGATCGGATCGAGCCCGGAGGTGGGCTCATCGAGCAGGATCACTTCAGGCTCCAGGGCCAGCACCCGGGCCAGGCACAGGCGCTGCTGCTGCCCTCCAGAAAGCGCCGCCGCCGGGTCATCCAGGCGATCTTTCACCTCGTCCCACAAGGCGGCCAGGTTCAGGCTGCGCTCCACGGCGCCGCCCAGCACGCGCCGGTCCCGCTCCCCACCGAGTTCCAGGCCGTAGGTCAGGTTCTGGCGAATGCTGAAGGGAAGCACCACCGGCCGAGCAAAGACCATGCCGATCTTCCGCCGCAGGGCGATCACGTCCAGCTTCGGGTCGAGGATGTCCTGCCCGTCCAGCAGCACCCGGCCGTCCATGCGGACAACATCCGCCAGGTCGTTGAGCCGGTTGAGCACCCGCAGCAGGGTAGATTTGCCGCCGCCCGCAGGTCCAAACAGCACGCTGACGGACTTCTCGGGGATATCGAGGGAGATGTCCCGCAGGGATTCGGTCCCGTCTGAATAGTGGACGGTCAGGTTTTCGATGCGGATTTTCACCATGCTGCGGCTTCCGATTTACCACTGCCGCCGGGCGCGGGCGCGTGAGCGAATGGCGTTGGCGATAAGGTTCATCACCAATACGAACCCGACCAGCACCAGGGCTGTTCCATACTGGATCTGAATGGGCATGCCGGGCACCTGAGTGGAGATGACAAACAGGTGATACGGCAGGGCCATGGTGGCGTCCAAGGGCGAATTCGGCAGGCTGGGCAGGAAAAAGGCGGCGACGGTGAAAAGGATCGGAGCCGTTTCTCCCGCGGCGCGCTCCAGACCCAGGATGACCCCCGTCAGAATTCCTGGCAGCGCCTGCGGCAGCACAACACGGCGGATGGTTTGCCAATGGGTGCCACCCAAGGAGACGCTGACTACCCGGAAAGACTGCGGCACAGAATGCAGGGCTTCCTCTGAAGTGGAGATAATCACAGGAAGGGTCATGATCGCCAGGGTCAGGGACCCGGCCAGGATGCTGGTTCCGAAATTCAGGAAGAGCACAAACAGCCCGAGCCCGAAAAGGCCGTACACGACCGAAGGGATCCCGGCCAGGTTGATGATCGCCAGGCGGATCAGCCGCGTCCAGCGATTGTCGGATGCGTATTCGGACAGGTAGACCGCCGCGCCGATCCCCAGGGGCACGGAAAAAATTGCCGTCCCGATCGTCAGGTACAGTGTGCCGACGATCGCTGGCCACAATCCACCTGCCCGCATCCCGTCGCGCGGCATGGCGGTGAGAAATTCCCAGGAAATCGCCGGGGCGCCCTGGTAAATGATGTAACCGATTACCACGATAATCGGGATCACGGTCAGCCCGGTCATAACGCTGAACAGCGAAAATACCGCCCGTTGCTGGTTGTAGCGCCTCTGGGAAGTGGTGCCGGTTTTCATGAAAGGATACGCTCCGAACGCTTTTGCTGCCGAAAGATGACCGTCGATGCAGTCAGATTGACGATCAGGGAGATCAGGAACAGGGCGATCCCGATCAAAAACAGCACGTGGTAATGGGTGCTGCCGTTGGCGACTTCGCCCATCTCGGCCGCGATCGTGGCGGTCATGGTGCGGATGGGGGAAAGAAAAACCCGCAGCCCGGTAGGCATGACCGGCGCGTTCCCCGCCACCATCATGACTGTCATCGTCTCGCCAATGGCGCGCCCAAGGCCCAGCATCACGGCAGTGAAAATGCCCGAGCGGGCGGCGGGTATGGTCACCCGCCAGATGGTCTGCCATTCGGTAGCACCCATGGCCAGCGCCGCATCCCGGTAGGATTTCGGAACCGCGTCGAGGGCGTCCTCGGCCACAGAAACGATCGTCGGCAGCGAGATGAAACCCAACAGCAGGGAGGCGGTCAAGGCGGAGAGCCCGGTGGGAATATTCAGCCAGCTGCGAAGCAGCGGTGACAGGACAATGATTCCCAGAAATCCAAGCATCACCGAAGGGAGCCCGGCCAGGAGCTCAACCAGCGGCTTGAGGATTTCCCGCACCCAGCGCGGGGCGATCTCGGAGATGTAGATCGCGGTTGCAATCCCCAGCGGAAAGGCGACGGTCCCCGCACCGACGGTCACGACCAGAGATCCGCCGATCAGCGGCAAAATCCCGTAATAGTCCTCGATCGGATACCAGCGCACATTTAGCAGCACATCCAGCGGCAAGCTGATCACAGCCGGGGTGCCAGACTGCAGCAAGAAATAAAATATCAGTAAAACGAAGATGATCGCCGAATAGCCTGCTGTGCGGATAAATGCCGTGATCAGGCGCTCGCGAAATCGAAGGGATGCGGTCATAAGGTGTAAACCATCCGCTAGGGGGTGATGGGGACAAAGCCCAGTTCGGTCACGATCTGCTGGGCTTCGGGCGATAAAATCCAATCCATGTACTCTTTGACTGCCCCCTGGGGTTCGCCAGAGGTATACATGTAAAGGTCTCGAGCGATCGGATACGCCCCGGTGTTGACGCTGTCCGCGGAGGGATATATGTAATCGCCGCCGTTGGTCCCCGCGACCGCCACCACTTTCAGGTCCTCGGTCACGTAGCCCAGGCCGTCGTAGCCGATCGCATTCGGGTTCTGGCGCACCTCGGCGCTGATCACCTCCGAGGACGGAAGCAGCAAAGTATCCATCGCGAACAGCAAGTCGCTGTCCTGTCCCAATCGCAGGACTTCTTCCAGGAAATACACGTGGGTGCCTGAATTTGTCTCGCGCGAAAGGCGCACGATCGGGCGATCTTCCCCCCCGACTTCCAGCCAGTTATTGAACTTTCCGCTGTAGATGTCGGAGATCTGCTCCAGGGTGAGCCTGTCGACCGGGTTGTCCGGATGGACGATGATGGCGATCGCATCGCGGGCGATCACGAATTCCACTGGCTCGGTACCGTTGGCCCGGACCGCTTCGATCTCCTCGGGCTTGATCTGGCGGGAGGCGTTGGCGATGTCCACGGTGCCATTGACCAGTGCGGCAATGCCGGTTCCGGAACCGCCCCCGGTGACGGAGATGCGCACATCGGATTGCACGCCCTGGTAAGACTCCGCCCAGGCCAGGGCCAGGTTCACGATCGTATCAGAGCCTTTATTCTCGATATACGCTTCTGTCTGGCCGGATTGCCCCGGGGAACCATCGATTGCGGCCAGAGGCCGGCACCCCCATAGAAAGACCAGCAATATCAATAAAACTCCCCATCGCTTCTTCATCGGCTGGGATTATATGCGCAATGCAACCCCCAGGAAGGGTCCTTCAGCGCCGTTAACAAGACGTTAACACGCTCGCCGGGCCGCTCTGGTTTTTGAAGTTAGAATCCCCGGCATGACGACAGAGAGCCCGATAATTCAGGTCAGAGACTTAAACTTCTTTTACGGTAATGCCATGGCGCTGAGCGATATCCAAATGGATATCCTTCCCCAGCATGTCACCGCCCTGATTGGCCCTTCCGGCTGCGGTAAATCCACGTTCCTGCGCTGCCTCAACCGCATGAACGACACAATCCCAGGCACCCGCCTCGATGGGTCCATCACCATCGACGGCGAGGATATCTACCAGCCGAACTACGACCTGGCCTACCTGCGCCAGCGGGTGGGGATGGTCTTTCAGAAGCCAAACCCATTTCCGCAATCGATCTTCGACAATGTGGCGTTTGGGCCGCGCGTGCTGCGCATGCTCGAGAACGGCCGGAGCCTGGAGGAGGTCGTCCAGCAAAGCCTGGAGAGAGCTGCGCTCTGGGAGGACGTCCGGGACATTCTCAAGACGGATGCACTCGGCCTCTCTCTCGGCCAGCAGCAGCGCCTGTGCATCGCCCGGGTCATCGCCGTAGAGCCAGACATCATCCTGATGGACGAACCGGCCTCGGCCCTGGATCCGATCGCCACAGGGAAGATCGAGGACCTGATCGCAGAGCTCAAAAAAGATTTCACGATCGTCATCGTGACCCACAATATGCAGCAGGCTGCCCGTGTTTCGGACTACACCGGATTTTTCTGGTTGGGGGAGTTGGTCGAATTCTCGGAGACCCGGCAGATGTTCACCAAGCCTGAAATGGAGCTGACAGAAAGCTACATCACCGGGCGGATGGGCTGAGCGACTTCCCGCGCAGATACCCAACCACTTCCCGGTCGATATCGTCCCGGACCCTGCGAAAGACTGCTTTTATTTCTTCCTCGGTCCCTGCCGCTTTAGCGGGGTCCGGAAAGCCGATGTGCACACGCTTGCCCGGCCCCAGCCAGACCGGGCAGTTTTCGGCTGCGTCGTCGCAAACGGTCAGGACCAGGTCGAAATCCATACCCTTAAATTGATCGGCATGTTTCGATTCCCCCTCGTGAAAGATTCCAATTTCAGCCAGCACCTCAACGGCCAGCGGATGGACATATCCGGCAGGCTCGGTACCGGCGCTGTAAGCCTGCCAGCTTTCCCCCAGGCGCGAGTTGATCAGCGCTTCTGCCAGATGCGAACGGCATGAATTTCCGGTGCAAAGCACCAGCACCTGCTTTCGATCAGTCACCTTTTCACCTTCTTCCATCTCCCCTTCACACAATTACTTCCTCACCCCAACACTCCCCCGCCCCCCTACTCTATCACCCCCACACCCATTTCCCCGGATCTCATCAACGCTGACATCCAACTCCCCCATTGTACCGGTGGCGACGAAAATTGTGCGCTCGCAGATATTGGTCACCCGGTCCGCCATGCGCTCCAGGTTGTGGGCCGCCCACATCATGTAGGGGGCCAGGTCGATCGACGCCGCCCCACGCCCGACCATCTCGATCAGGGCATTGTTCACGTGATTGTACAGGGCATCCACGTGGTCGTCTTCTCGGGGGATGGAGCGTTCCAGGTTCTCATCGGCGTTGAAATAGGCTGACAGGGAACGGTGCAGCATGGCTGTGGCGAACACACCCATACGGGAAATCTCCTGCGGGTACGGGATGGGCGGGTGGTTGCCCAACTCCATGGCGATGCAGGCGATTCCCTTGGCATAGTCTCCCATGCGCTCCAGTTCGGTGTTGACCTCCAGCATCGATGCCAGTATGTGCAAATCTCGGGCGATCGGCTGCTGGGTGGCGATCAGCCCCAGGCAGTCATTTTCGATCTGAAAGCGTTTGCGGTCAGTGCGGATATCCCCCCGGTAAATCCAGCGGGCCAGGTCCACATCCGGACCGTAGATATTTTTCCCGTGGTAAAGCACCTGCCCACGCGCCCAGGCGGAGGGAACCAGTTCGGTCATGCGATTGAAAGCCCGCAGAATGGTGCTCTTTCTGCATCCGGAGGGCCCGATAATGGCGGTGAGCTTCTGGCGCGGCACCTTTTATGAGACGGCTTTGACAGCCATGAAATCGCCGTAGAAAATGTTTAAATTGCGGGTCTCGATGGCAGAGCTGTTTGAACCGTTCACAGAAACCTCGGCGGGAGTTGTGATTTTGGTCAGAACCATATTTTTTCTCTTATAACCTGCGGGCGTAGCGGTTGCAAGGCAGCACCGCGGTTGCGTTCACAGGATGGCAGCCGCGGCAACATTACGGAACTCGTCCTGAGGCCGGGCGATCCATTGAAATATCTAGATCGGCAGCGTGGTGAATTTCGAGAAAGGCCCATCCGGATCGAATTGGATGAATGTCGAGGCGCCGATCACCACCAGGGGAGCGGTCTCGCCGATCGCCCGGGAGATGGCCAGATCTAGCGAAAGGGATTTCCAAAAGGCGGTCATCGCCCTTTCCGGCGCCCGGCTGTGTCCAATCACCCAACGCCCCATTTTCAGCACCAATGGGATCAACTCCCGCAGGTCTGCCAGCCGAACTCCCAAAACGAGTTGCTGTTGGCTATCCCGATCCTCAAACAAGGTTGCCTCAAGGCGGGCTTGCATTAAGAACAAGCCGACAAACCACTTCTCCGCCCTGCATAAAAGGTCTGAATACTGCTCCCGAGTCAGCGATGTGAGGTCCCACTTTTCCAGCAATGCCCGGCAATACACACGGGCGAAATCAGCGGCCTTGCAGGCGGCCAGCGGTGCGAGCTCCGCCAACAGCGCACGTTCCCCCGGCTTCAGTTGAATCATGCCAGCCGGCTGGTAGGAGATTGTTTGAAGATGGGGCATAGGCATGGGTAAATCCTCCTAAATCATAGGCATCGCCATCGTATCCCGCCCGGTTTCACATCGATTGAAGGAGAAGTTAAGGTCGTGCTAAGGAACTGTAAAGAAACAGCAGCCGAAAATTACCCAAGAGCCCCGGAAAACCGGGGCTCCTGCTGAGGAGGATCAATCAGGGTAAGCGGGTCCTGATAAGTCCGTATGTCAGCGCCCGAACAGGATCCGCTCTCGGCGGTAAAGGCTCACGGCCACCCAGATCAGGAGGATGGCGATTAAGACCGTAAAAAGGGAGGACACCACGATATTGAGCGGCAGCACCGGTTCCTGGCGCATGATCTGGTTGATGATCAGCTGCTGCCCGAAAGTCGGGATCAGCATCATCCACAGGCTGGCCCGCACCGGTACGAAGGCCAAAAACATGCCCGGCAGGGCCGGCACCAGCGGCAGGAAGCTGAGATAACTCTGAGCCTCTTTGTAATTGCGAGAGAAAGCGGCGATGATGGTCTGGATCGAAGCTGCCAACAGTACCATCGGCAGTGTGATCAGGAAAATTCGGGCGATCGAACCGAGCTCGAGCGAAACCTGTGTACCGATGATCCCTTCGAGCGGCACGACGGCGAGCATGATCCAGAACGCGACCAGCGTGCCGACCACCGAGACCAGCGTGAAAGCGATCGTCGCTCCCAGCTTCCCCAGCACCAGGTCTCGCCGGGTGAGCGGGTTGATCAGCAAAGGCTCCAGCGAACCGCGCTCGCGCTCACCTGCCGTCGTGTCGATAGCCAGGTGCATGCCGCCGAGAAAGACGGAAAAGATCAGGAAATACGGCATCATACTGAGCAGTTCGGCCGTCTCGCTCTGCGGTGTGGCCACATCCACGGTCTCGACCGCAAGCGGGCTCAGGATAACCGGGGAGATACCGCGTGCGACCAGACGCAGGGCGACGATCGTGCCGCTGTAATCGCGCAGCAGGTTTTCCACCCGGTTGACCACCACGCTGGAAGACTGGCGCGAGTCGTCCACGATCAGCTGCACCTGGGCGGGGACACCCTGCTCCAGAGACTCGCCAAATCCGGAATCGATCGCCAGCACCACGTCCAGGTCCCCGACCCGCACCGCCTCCTCGGGGTTTGGCGGCGGTTGAACCACACCGACCCCGTTCTGCTCGAGAAATGCGACAAGTCCGGGGGCATGTTCGGCACCGATCACCGGCAGCTCGAGGAGCCGTTCGGTCTGCTCCTCGACCGTACGGCCGATCACAAAGAACAGCAGCAGCATCAGGCCGGGACCCAACAGAGTCCCCAACAGTGTGCTGGTGATCGCCCGGCGGTCGCGCAGGTTGTCCAGCACTTCTTTCTGCAGCACAATCCAGGCTTTTTCCATCAGATTAGCCCCTCCCCGCTGCCGATCACCTCGACAAATGCATCTTCCAGATTTTCCTTGCCTGTGCTCGCCAATAATTGCTCCGGGGTGCCGTCCGCCACGATCTCTCCCTTGGCGATCACTACCACGCGGTCGCAAAGCGCCGAGATTTCCTGCATGATGTGGCTGGAAAAGAGCACGCACTTGCCGTCATCCCGCATCCTGCGGATGACATCCCGCATGGCGCGTGTGCTCATGACGTCCAGTCCGCTGGTCGGTTCGTCCAGAAGCACATTTCTCGGGTCATGGATCAGCGATCTGCCGATGGCGACCTTGACGCGCTGCCCCGTGGAAAAACCCTCTGTGCGCCTGTCGATGAAAGCTTCCATATCAAATATGCTGGACAGCTCATTGATGCGCTCCTCCAGCCTGGAACCGTTCAATCCGTGCATGCGCCCGTAATAGCGGATGTTCTCCCGGGCGGTCAGGCGGGGATAAATCCCGGCCGCATCCGGGAGCACGCCGATGGTTTTCTGGATCGCCAGGCGGTCGGCCACCGTGTCCAGGCCGTCGACTATCGCCTTGCCCTGATCTGGGTTCATCACGGTGTACAGGATCCGCAGGCAGGTGGTCTTGCCGGCCCCGTTCGGCCCCAGCAGGCCGGTGATCTCGCCATCACGAGCGGTAAAAGTCACCCCCTTCAGGGCCTGAATTTCCCCGAAAGATTTGTGCAGGTTTTGGACTTCAATCATCCCAATTAAATTTGCGTCACCCGGCCTGGCTAGGGAAGCGGGCCGGAAAAGTTGATAAAAAATGGGAACGGTTGGATCCGGTCTACGCAGCCGGTATCCAGCCCGGCTGTTTCCCCGGTTACCAGAAATTCAGCCACCAGGTTGGGAAGACAGCCGCGCCCGACCACATTGTGTCCCATGCCCGGTGCGATCACGTGAAGGCTGTTGGGCAGTGTCTCGGCTGCCAAGTCCGCATATTTCGGCGGCGTTACCGGGTCCACCTCACCCGAAAGAAGCAGGACAGGGGCTTCGCTGTAGACCGGCTGCTGGAAGTCGGGGGGCGCTTCCCCGGCCGGCCAGACCCTGCAGATCTCCCGAAAGCCGTCCACCAGGGTGGAGCCCAGGAAGGTGTCCTGAACAGGCTGGGTGTCTTCGTAGAACGGTACGTCTTCCGTGCACATCACCGAATAGCTCATCGCATTGGCAATACTGGCTTCCAGCGTGCCGGCGTTGAGATAAAACTGGGCGGCCAGCGGCTCAAAAACGCCTTCCACCTGGGCAGTGTGAATGAGCAGCGGAAGCAGCGCGGCGGTTTCGGGGGCGTAAGAATGAAACCGGACCACCATGGCGACCATTTCGGCGGTCAGTTCCACTTCCATCTGTTCTCCGCTGACAGGATGGCTCATCGAAATCGGGAGCGGTTCGGCTTCCAGCCGCGCCAAAAGAGAATTGAACGTCTCTTCGATATCCGGGAAAGCGCCGGCACAGCCGGCCTGGTCCGTGCAACGTTCGACGATCTGATCCCAGGCACGCTGGGCGTCCGCTGCCATGTCCAGGCCCAGGGCGATCTGGGGGGGCGCCAGCCCGTCCAGGATTACGCTGCGCACCCTTTCCGGGAATAATCGCATGTAGACCAGGGCGGCCCGTGAACCATAAGACACCCCGTACAGGTTGATCTGTTCGTACCCCAGGTGTTCTCGGACCTGGTCCAGGTCCTGCATGGCGGCGGTCGTGGTGTACTGCGTGAGGTCGGCTTCCAGCGTGCCAAGGCATGCCTCCAGGAGCGGAGCGATTTGCGCGTTCGGATCGGTTTCCACCTCCTGGGGAAAATCGCATTGCAGCCGGTTCGACCCGCCGGTTCCTCGCTGGTCGACCAGCACGATATCCCGCTCGGATCGGACGCGGCTGAAGGCGGATGCCAGGGTCAGGTATGCCTCGGTGGCTGCCTGACCCGGACCTCCAGTCAGGATAAACAGCGGGTCGGGGGCCGGGGTCCGGCTGTTTGCCTCTAGAATGGCGATCTGCAGATCGATCGTTCGCCCCGATTCTGCCTGGCGATTTTCAAAAACCTCCACCGTTCCGCAGCTGGCTGAAACCTGCAGATCGATCCCCGGGGCAGTCAGCTGGCAGTCCTCCAGCAGCACATCGCCCCTGGACGGCGCCGGGGTGGACGTTCCGCTCGCCGCGTTGCAGGCGCCCGCCCCGATGATAAACAGCGCCACCAGCATGAAGCTTTTAAGAATACGCGTATTACCCAATGTCATCTCCACTTGCATTATGTACGAAAAACTTGTTTCAGGCCCGCGAAATCGGGATGGAAAAAAAGAATTGGCTGCCCTGGCCGAACCGGCTCTCCGCCCAGATCTTCCCCCGGTGGGCTTCCACGAGATGCCTGGCGATCGCCAGGCCTAATCCGGTTCCGCCGCCTGAGCGTGCCCTGTCCGCCTTGTAAAAGCGTTCAAAAATGCGCGGCAGGTCGTCCGCGGGGATACCCACCCCCGTATCGCACACTCGGAATTCGATCCTCTCGGGTCCCGCTGCCGACGGATCCCCCCCAGACTGGCGCGCGCCGATCTCAATCCGCCCACCGGAAGGCGTGAATTTAA
>JBFKII010000027.1:0-21504 GCA_041632295.1 Anaerolineales bacterium
CGATGCGGACATCGATCTGGCTGTAGCCGAGGCCGCCAAGGCGATCTACGGCAACACCGGGCAAGTATGCTCGGCTGGCTCCCGGCTGGTGGTGGAAGCCGCCATCCAGGAGGAATTCGTCGAGCGGCTGGCAAAACACGCAGCCGGGATCACGATCGGACCCGCCCTGGAAGACCCACAGATGGGCCCACTGGTTTCCCGCGAGCAGTATGACCGGGTCTGCAGTTACCTGGAGGTGGGGCGCGGCGAAGGGGCCGCTCTCGTAGCTGGGGGAGACCGGCCGGCCGAACTCGGGCGAGGCTTCTTTTTACGGCCGACCATTTTCACCCAGGTGGAGCCACAAATGCGCATCGCTCAGGAAGAGATCTTCGGGCCGGTGCTGGCGGTGCTGCCTTTCGATAGCGAAGAGCAGGCGCTCGAAATCGCCAATGGGGTCAGGTTCGGGCTGGTGGCCGGAATATTTACCCGAGACATCAATCGCGCCATGCGCCTGGCGCGCGGCATCAAAGCCGGCCAGATTTTCATCAACGAGTATTTCGCGGGCGGGGAGGAAACGCCTTTCGGCGGGTACAAGCAGAGCGGATTTGGGCGTGAGAAAGGCATCCACGCCCTCTTCAACTACACCCAGGTCAAAAACGTGGCTATCCGGATCCACTGATGGCAGAAATCTCGCTGTACACCGACGGCGCCTGCTCGGGCAATCCCGGCCAGGGCGGCTACGGCGTTCTGATCGTCGAAAACGGCAAAAAGCGCTCGATCGCCAGGGGTTTCCGGCACACGACCAACAACCGGATGGAGCTGATGGCCGTGATCGCTGGAATTAAAGCCGTCCGCCAGGATGCACAGGTGCGGGTGGTCAGTGATTCCAGGTACGTGGTGGACGCCATCAACAAGGGCTGGGCGCAGAAATGGCGCCGCAACGGCTGGAAACGAAACCGCCGGGATAAAGCCGAAAATGCAGACCTTTGGGCAGAATTGCTCGAACTGCTTTCCGAACGGCGGGTACAGTTTTCGTGGGTGCGCGGGCATGCCGGCAGCCCCGAAAATGAGCGCGCCGATAGGCTGGCTGTCCGCGCCAGCCAGGGCGTGAACCTGGCTGTGGATCGGGCCTTTGAGAGCGGTCAGACCTCGCCAAGCGCTCCAACCCTGTTCGATTGATTCGTGTAAAATTGCGGATAAAGGGATTCGGCGGGGTCATTGAAAATCGATCCGCCGGAACCTGAAACCGGTCTTCAATAAGAGGAACCTAATGAGCATCGCAGGCGAAAGATCCAGACAGCTTTTTTCCCGAGCCACGCTTTCAATTCCGCACGGGGTCAACTCCAACTTCCGCTATTGGGGTGCAGATGATACCCTGATCATCGAACGAGGGTCGGGGACCTACATCTGGGATGTCGATGGAAAACGTTACATCGACTACCGGCTGGCCTTCGGCCCGATCATCCTTGGCCACGCCGATGCGCGCGTCAATGACGCCGTCGCCGAACGCATCCGCAACGGCAACCTGTTCGCCCTGACCACGCCGATCGAGATCGAAGTAGCGGAGCAGATCGCCCGAATGACCGGGGTGGAAAAAGTGCGGTTCACGAACACCGGCACAGAAGCCACCATGCATGCACTGCGAATCGCCAGGGCCTACAGCAAGCGGGAGAATTTCATCAAGTTCGAAGGCCAATACCACGGCATGCACGATTACGTCATGTTCAGCACCGCCTCGAACTCGATCGCGGACTTTGGCCCGCGCGAAAACCCGCTCAGCACGCCCTCCACGACAGGGATCCCAAAACAGATCGCCAGTTACGTCGCCAATCTTCCTTACAATGACCTCGAAATGCTCGAGGAGCATGTCGAAAAGCACTGGGAGACCACTGCTGCAATCATGGTCGAGCCTTCCATGGGCAACGTGGCCGGAATCCTGCCGCGGCCGGGCTGGTTGGAGAAAATCCGCGAGTTGTGCGATCGCTACGGCATCGTCATGATCATGGACGAAGTCAAGACCGGATTCCGCCTCGCCAAGGGAGGCGCGCAGGAATATTTCAACGTGCAGGCAGACCTGGTGACCTACGCAAAATCCATGGGTAACGGATTCCCGGTAGCCGCGATCGGCGGCAAAGAGAAAGTCATGATGACGATCCAGCCGGGTGTGATGGCCCACGGTGGGACGTATTCCGGAAATTCCGTCGGGGTGGCCGCCGCCCAGGCAACGCTGACGGTCATGGAAACCACCCCCGTTTTCGAAATCCTGGAGGCGCGCGGCAAAGCGCTGATGGACGGGATCCACGAAATCCTGACACGCCAGGGGGTGGCCCATGCGATGACCGGCGCCCCCTCGATGTTCGGCTATATCCTCGGCACCGACAAGCCGCCCCTGGAGGCGCGTGACTATGCGCAGGGGGACGAACATCTGTACGAAGCGATCAGCCTGCACATGATCCAGCATGGCGTGTTTCCCGAAGCCGACGGGCGCGAGCCCTGGTTTATCTGCGCCGCCCTCTCCGAAGCGGACGTGGCCGAGACTTTAGAAAAATTCGAGGACGCAGTCCGGGCTGCGAAATAACAATCAGGCTGCGAAAGCCTGCCTGCCCGAGTTCCAGACCCAGGCGGTCGGTTTCGACCTCCTGCCAAACCTCGCCGGCGATCACCCGGCTTCCTGCATGTAGTTCGTGGCCAGGCAGGTTCACACTCCTCTCCCCCAACCTGCGAAGGTTTCATCATGCCGCCCACCAAAAAAATCAAAACCATCCAGGCGAGCGATCTGTACCGCTTTACACTACCCCGGACCCCGCGCCTGTCCCCGGACGGGAATTTCATCGTTTATGCCCTGACACGCGTAGACCGCAAAACCGAAAAGAAATTTGCCAACCTTTGGCTGGTTCCCACCGGCCGGGGTGCGCCCAGACAGTTTACCTACGGCGATCAGACCGACAGCCAGCCAGAATGGTCACCCGACGGTAAGCAGATCGCCTTTCTGTCCAACCGTGAAACCCAGGATAAACCGCCCAAGATCTACCTGATCCCCACCGACGGCGGCGAGGCCCGTCCACTGACCGACATTCCGGGAAATATCAGCAGCTTCCAATGGTCCCCCGACGGGCGAAAGCTGGTCTGCATGGTGCGCAAGCAAGACCCGGAGGCCATCGAACGCGACAAAGATGAAAACAAAAAGAAACTCGGGGTGGTCTACCGGCACTATGATCGGGTGCATTTCAAATTCGATGGGAGCGGTTATTTGCCGCGCGAACGCTGGCATATCTGGGTCGTGGACAGCAGATCCGGCAAAGCGGTGCAGCAAACCGATCACAAGGTCTTTGACGAAGTCAGCCCGGCCTGGTCGCCGGATGGAAAGCGCATCGCGTTCGTTTCCAACCGTGGAAGCGACCCGGACTTCGACCCGTGGTCCGGCGATATTTACACCATGCCTGCAGCCGGCGGCAAACTGAAAGCCCTGGGGACGCCGCGCGGCGTCAAGTCCAGCCCGTCCTACTCACCGGATGGCGCCTGGATCGCCTATTACGGCAGCGAACACCCCGGAGAATGGTTCCGCAATAACTGCCTGTGGCTGGTGCCTTCGAACGGCTCCGCGCCTGCGGAAAACCTGACCGAGCGCTATGACGTCCACATCGACGCCCACACCTTAAACGACCAGGGCGGACAGGAGCTGCGGCCGCCGATCTGGTCGCCTGATGGTAGCCGGATATATTTCACCATCGATCAACACGGCAGCACCCTGTTGGCGTCCGTCTGCCGGGATGGCGAAGGCTTCGAGATACACACAAGTCCGGGCGAGTCGGTCGGTTCGGTCTCGCTCGATGGTAGAGGCGAACGCCTGGCTTACTTCCGCGCTACCATTGCAGACCCGGGTCAGGTTTACACAAAATTGGTGGGCCAGGAAAAAGCCAGGCAATTGACCCGGCTAAACCCATGGCTGAAAAATGTCGACCTGGGGTCACTCGAAGAGATCTGGTTTAAGGGTGCGGCGGGGAACGAACTTCAGGGATGGATTTTGAAGCCGCCGGATTTCGATCCGAAAAAGACATACCCTTCAATTTTGGAAATCCATGGGGGCCCACAGCTGCAATACGGGCATTTCTTCATGCACGAGTTCTACTTTCTGGCCGCCCAGGGCTATGTCGTATATTTCTGCAATCCGCGCGGTGGGAGAGGTTACGGCGAAAAGCATACTGGAGCCATCTGGGGAGCCTGGGGGACGGTCGATTACGATGACCTGATGAAATGGGCCCAGCTTGTGGCCCGGGAGCCTTATATCGACAAACAGCGGCGTGGGGTGACAGGCGGCAGTTATGGCGGCTATATGACGCTGTGGATCATCGGAAATACCCCCCGCTTTCAGGCAGCCGTCGCCCAGCGCGTGGTCAGCAATTTCACCAGCATGTGGGGTTCAAGTGACGGCAACTGGCGCTTCCAGATGGTGATCGGGAACAAGCCGCCTTATCAGGATGTGCTGAACGCCTGGGAGCGCTCACCGATCCGGCACATCGGGAACGCCCGCACCCCAACCCTGATCATCCATTCCGAAGAAGACCACAGGACTCCGATCGAACAGGGAGAGCAGGTGTTTGTGGCGCTGAAACAACTTGGGATTGACACCGAGTTTGTCCGTTTTCCTGGAGAGCCGCATGGGCTTTCTCGCCAGGGAAGAACCGACCGGCGCGTGGCCCGGCTTGAGCATATCCTGAGGTGGTTTGACAGGTACCTGAAAAACGAATAAAAGCCGTGATCCTTTTCGAAATTTACCCCCCATGCTTTAGGAGCGATCAAAATTCTTGAATACATAAATTTAATTTCTGTATTTCGTGATCAAATAACCCATTTTTACCCCAAAAACGCAATGTATTAATCCGCCAAATGGTTATAATCAATTTATGAGGAAGGTGTTAACCACCATCTTTATTTTGCTGCCTCTGGCAGCCATGGCGTACCTGCGCCTGGCATCGGGGGCGGACCTCAGCGCCCCCCTCCCTATTTTTCATTTTTACATCGTCACATTTACCACCTTTTCCGCTGCCGTGATCGCCATCATGCTGACGATCACACTCGGCGAAAGTGCCAGGCCGCGCCACGTCCTGGCTGCAGTCGCTTTTGCGGCCATCGGCAGCATTTTCTTCTCCCACGGCCTTGCGACACCGGGCGCCCTGATCGATTTTTTCCACCCGGCTGTGAGCTGGTCCGCCTGGCTGACTTTGCTTGCAGGCGGACTGATTTTCTCGATCGGCGCCCTGAGTGGTAATTTTCGCCCGCTGCAGCCAGGCGGGCTGAAAGGCATCGCCACGGTGATGGCTACCCTGATCACCCTGTACTTGGGGATCGCTGCTCTCATGCCGGAATGGCTGGACCGCCTGGGAGCCCAGGTAGACCCCTGGCACACTATCGCTATTTACGGTGTGACGCTGGCCGCCTGGCTGATCTCCTCCCTTGGTTACCTGCGACTGTGGATCACCGAGCGGAACCGGGTGGACGGTGTGCTTTCCTTCGTAGCACTCTGGCTGGCGATCGCCACCGTGAGCATGCACTCGTTCCCCCTCTGGAATTTGAGTTGGTGGCTGTACCACTTTCTGCTGCTGATCGGCTTTCTGGTCACGATCGTGTTTCTGGCACGGGAATACGAAAGCGCCAGGCAGTTTAACCTCCTGCGCTATTACGTTGGGATATCCCTGGTTTTCACCGCTCTACTGGCACTGATCGCCTCGGACCTTTTCACCCGGGCGGCGATCGACTCCCTTTCCGCCGAGATTTCCCGCCAGACTCGGGCAAGGGTCCAGGCTCTGACCTCCCAGGTCGCACAAACGCTGCCGGCTGGCATTGACGCCGAGAACGCCTTCGAGCATTATGAGTTGGCATTGGACCGTCTGCCGGCCTTCGGCCTGATTATTTACGACAACCAGGCCCGCTTCGTGTACCCGTACAAAGAGCTGGATTCGGGACAGGCCGCCGAGGTCCCCCCAGACTCGGTTCAGGGCTACCAGGCGGCCATGGCCGGGCAGGTGCGAGTCGAAGTGCGCGAACCCGGCATGGCTCCCGAGGGATATGCGCCACCTGAAAATGTGCATGCTGTGGTCTCGTTCGCCCCTCTGCATGACAACCCCCGCCTGGAGGGCCCGCCGATCGGGGTACTTCAACTTGTGGAAGAATCCTCGGAACTGACCGGGCGGGCGCTGCAGGCTCGCAGCACCAGCCTGGGGATCACAGCCCTGACCATGACCATCCTTTTCCTTGCGCTGCTTCTGGTCGTCCGGCGAGCCGATAATATCCTGGTCACCCGAACCGGGGAATTGAACAAAGCCTACCAGAATCTCCAGCGCTCCGAAGTACTGCGCGACGAAATGACCAAGATGATCGTCCACGACCTGAAAAACCCGCTTTCCGCCATCGCCGCCAGCGTGGACCTGCTGAAAATGACCGCCGCCGAAAATGAAAACCCCGTCCAGGAGGAATTCACCGATCTGGCGCAGGACGCCTCGATGCGCCTGACCGCCTTGGTGGAGGACATCCTGGCCGTCAACAGTTACGAGGCCCAGGAGTTGGTCCTGGACCTCGAAAACATTCTCCTGCAGCCCCTTCTCAGGGAACGCCTGGACGGCTTTCGGGCCCAGGCCTCCTCCGAGGATAAGGCTTTGATTCTGGAATGCCCATCCGACCTGCATGCCAGCACCGACCCTGTTTTGTTCGGACGGGTGATCGATAACCTGGTCGGGAACGCCATAAAATATACCCGCATCGGCGAGGGACGCATTGTTGTCAGCGCCACTCTTGAAAACGGAAAGGTCATTTTTCATGTGCGGGATAACGGCGAAGGCATTCCGGACGAATACAAGGAAAAGATTTTCGACAAATTCATCCAGGTCCCCTCCAGCCAACGGCACTCATTCCGCAAGGGTTCGGGTCTCGGATTGACTTTCTGCCGCATGGTGATGGATCTCCACGGCGGCGAAATTTCGGTTCGGGACAGCGAAGGCGGAGGCAGTGATTTTGAGTTCTGGATCCCGCTGAAAGCCCAACAAAAATAGCCTTTTCCCGCACCTGGAAATGACCCTGGAACGATCGATCGTTTTTTCACAAGAACACCGCACACGGTTTCTGGAAGAGCTTCAGGATTATTTGCGGATCCCGAGCATCAGCACGCTGCCCGAGCATCGTAAAGATGTGGAGCGCGCTGCAGCGTGGGCCGCCCGCAACATGCAGGCAGCCGGTTTGCAAAATGTGCGCCTGCTCGAAATTGAAAACAGCAGCCCATATGTCTACGGGGAATGGCTTGACCTGCCAGCGGGAATGACTATCCTGCTTTACGGGCACTACGACTGCCAGCCGGTCGATCCCCTGGCCCTCTGGGATCGGGACCCCTTCGGAGCTGCCATCGAAGACGGCAGGATTTGGGCACGCGGCGCCAGCGACAACAAAGGCCAACATTTCGCCCACCTCAAAGCGATCGAATCGATCCTTTCGAGTTCCGGTTCACTGCCGGTCAACCTGAAAGTGCTGCTGGAAGGCGAGGAGGAGATCGCCTCGCCGCATATCGAGCCTTTCCTGACCGCCAATCAGGCCACCTTGTCTGCAGATTCCGGCATTATCTCGGACGGCGCGATGATCGCCCCCGGACGCCCTTCCATCGATTACGGCCTGCGCGGTGTGGCGGCTCTCGAAGTTTGGATCCACGGGCCGGCCCGCGATCTGCACTCCGGCAGCTTTGGAGGCACGGTGCTGAACCCGGCCCAGGCACTGGCCCAAATCCTGGCTGCTTTGCACCACCCGGATGGTACGGTTGCAGTGCCGGGATTTTACGATGGTGTCCGAGAAATTTCCTCAGAAGAGCGCGAGCTGCTGGCCCAGACCGGATTCACAGAAGCCGGTTGGCGGGACCTGACCGGCGCTCCCGCGCCCTGGGGGGAGCGCGATTTCAGCCTGCGAGAGCGCATCGGGGCACGCCCCACCCTGGAAATCAACGGGGTCTGGGGCGGATTCCAGGGCGAGGGGGTCAAGACTGTGATCCCCGCCTCCGCGGGGGCCAAAATCAGCATGCGCCTGGTCCCCGACCAGGATCCCCAGGGCGCGATCGGACTTTTGAAGGAATACATACTGAAACTGGCGCCGCCACAGGTCCGTGTGGAGATCTTCAACCAGGGTGGCTGCCATCCTGCGTTGATGCCGGTCGATTCGGCTGAAATCAAAGCGGCCGCGGCGGCTCTGGAAGAAACCTGGGGAGTTTCCCCGGTCTATAACCGGGCGGGTGGCTCCTTGCCTGTGGTCACTGCTTTCCAGCGCATTCTCGGCGCCCCGTTTGTGTTGGTGCCCTTCGGGCTGGACGATAACCGCCATTCGCCCAATGAGCACCTGGGTCTGGACTATTTTCACAAAGGGATTGAGACCGCGATACGCTACTATTTCAAGCTGGGTTCTTGATGCCCATGCCTGCCAGGAGGTTGGTCCCGTTGAACATCGACAGAGCACAACTACAAAAAGACATCCACGCGCTTTACGCCAACGAGCATGTCTCCCTTGGAACGCAGGGGACCTACGCGCTGCTTGAGAAAGGGCGCGATTTCGACCTTTCGGCTACGCTGGCCGCAGGTGGCGTAGGTGTATTTCCGCATGCCGGTGTGATCGACTGCGGACACCAGATCGCGGCCTGCGTTCACGCCTGCATGGACAGCGGGGCGGACAAAGTGGTCGTCATCAGCGTGTTGCACGCCTTCACAGACGACATGCAGGCTGCCCGAGTTGCGGTGTCATCCGGCGACAGCCCCTCCAACTGGAAATATTGGGGCATTCAAGGCCCGGGGATCGAAAACGGACGAAAAGAATGGCTGGCCGACCACGCTCTGATCAGCTTTCGCCATTTCTGGCAAGCCGAAATGAAGCGCCGCGGCGGAAAGGCCCCACGGGTTTACGAGCGGTATCCATACCTGGCAGGCGGCAAACCCGAGAATCTCCCTGGAATCGATGAGCTGGCCCGCCTGGCTGAGGACGCAGTGATTGTGTCGACTGCAGATCCGTTCCACCACGGGATCGGCTACGGTGACCCGCCGGAGCGGAGTTTTGCGCCCGAAGAGGGGGGGTTGCGAAGGGCGCGGCGATCCATCGAGGAGGGCATCCGGCTGCTCGAAAACTGGGATTATTGGGGTTACGACCAGCACTGCGTGCGAGCAAAGTCAGACGCCCGCGATGCGGGCCAGGTGTTCACCTACCTGCGGGGTCCAATGAAAGGCAGGGTTCTCGATCTGACGTACAGCCTGGCGGATGCGCTCTACCAGGCACCCCCGCCGACCTGGGTGGCCGCCGCCTTGATCGAATGGCAGCCCGCCAGATAGGCTGGAGTTGCTGGTCTATCTCCCAACCCAAACACCCGGGGGGAAGTCAAGCCCGTAATCCAAAAAATGCAGGCGCAGGTTTTCTGAATCCGGCCGCCGCCTCGGCCAGTTGATCCGCCTCGGTATTAGAAATGGACCAGCCCACAGAAGCCGCACTTCCGGCAGCGTATTCGACCTTGTTTGCACCCGGGATCGGGATCACATTCGGCTGCCGGGCCAGCCAGTTCAGGGCGACCTGCGCCGGGGTTTTCTGGTGCTTTTCCCCGATTTGCTCCAGGGCACGGACAAGGCCCTGGATCCGTCCCAGTTCGTCCTCTTTGAACTGGCTGAAATACCGGCGCCCATCACTGGGGGCATCTCCAGGCCTGTATCGTCCTGATAGGGCTCCTCTGCCAAGCGGGCTGTAGGCGATCAGCTGAACGTCCAGCTCCCGGCAGGCCTGCAGCAGTCCATCCACCTCCGGGGAACGCTGAACCAGGCTGTATTCCACCTGGTTGGAAGCCAGCGGGATGCCGCGTTTTGCCAGGAACGCGTGCGCCCGGCGCATCAGCCCCGCAGAATAGTTGCTGACCCCAACCTGGCGAGCCCGCCCGGTTTCCACCGCCTCCGCAAGGGACTCCCACAGGCTATCCTGGGAGACCAAGCCCATCGGAACATGGATCTGGTACAGATCGATCTGCTGCAAGCCCAGCCGGGCCAGACTGCCGTCAAGCGCCCGGATGAGCGCCTGCCTTGAAAACCGCCAGGGCCAGGGGGCGTATTTTGTGGCGATGTACAGCTTCTGCTCGGCCTGTTCCAGAAATTTCCCGAGCACTTTTTCGGACCGGCCGTATGCCTCCGCCGTATCGAAAAACCGCACGCCTGCTTCCAGGGCAGCCTGAAAAATCGGACGGCTATCTTCCAGGTCTAGCTTGTTTCCATATCCCAGCAAACGGCTGTGGCTCCAGCCCATCGTCCCCAGACCGATTTCGAAATCTGTAAGCAGTGGTTCCATCAGGTCAAGCTCTCCTTTTTCGCAGTTTGGAATGCCCCGCAGGATATCACGCCCAAGGGCCGGTAGAAGTATAATCGGGCCAATTCCATTCACCGGTAGGTAATCCAAAATGGCCGAAGCCCACGACCGGCTGGTCGCCCAAAACAAAGCGCATACCCTGACAAGCTGGACCGCCCAGCAGGACTGGAACCCGATTTCCATCATGCACGGCTCAGGGGTGTATTTCTGGGACGCCGATGGGCGCAAATACCTGGACTGGTCTTCCCAACTTTTCAACCTGAACCTGGGGCACGGCCACCCGGCTGTGCTGGAGGTGCTGGCTTCCCAGTCTGCCGACTTGCAGTACGCCATGCCGGGACTGGCTTCCGAGCCAAGGGCAAGGCTGGGAGCCCTGCTGGGCCAGATCACCCCAACAGGGCTCAATAAGGCTTTTTTTACAACCGGCGGCGCCGATGCGAACGAAAACGCAATCAAGATGGCGCGGCTGTTCACCGGCCGGCAGAAAATCTTGAGTCGCTACCGGTCCTACCACGGAGCGACGTTTGGCGCCATGAGCGCAGGCGGGGATCCTCGCCGCTTAGCCAACGAGCCGGGGGTGCCGTGGATCATCCGCATGCCGGACCCATACGCCTACCGCAGCCCGCTTTATCGTGAACGCAGCCGCGAAGCCGGCGACCAGGCCCTGGTTGATAGCATCGAAGAGATCATACTGCTGGAAGGCCCGGAAAATATTGCCGCGATCCTGCTGGAAGGCTATTCGGGTACGAGCGGGATCGTCCAGGGAGGAGAGGTGTACTGGCGGGGCATCCAGGCGCTGAAAGAAAAATACGGGTTGCTGTTAATTGTGGATGAGGTGCTCAGCGGTTTCGGCCGCACGGGGCGCTGGTTCGGAATCGATCACTACCCCTGGGTCCGGCCGGATTTGCTCACGATGGCCAAAGGCCTGACCAGCGGCTACCTGCCGCTCGGAGCGGTCATGATGACGGATGAGATCGCCGCCCATTTCGACTCGAACCCGTTTCACGGGGGCCTGACATACTCCAGCCACCCGCTTTGCTGCCTGGTCGGGGAGGCGGTGGTGCGCGCCTACCAGGAGGAAAATCTGGTTGAGCATGCCGAATCGATGGGGCGCGTCCTGCGTGCCGGGCTGGTCGACCTGGCGGAGAAATTCGAGGTGATCGGGGACGTGCGCGGTGCCGGGCTGCATTATGTGATCGAGCTGGTGCGAGATCGAGGGACCAAAGAGCCGCTTGGCGACTTTAACCGTCCCTTGAGCGGGCCGATGCGCACGGCTGCAGCGGCGCTGCGGCAGGGCGGGATGAGCACTTTCGTAAAATGGAACTGGATTTTCAGCGCCCCTCCAATCATTGTCTCCAAAGCCCAGATTGCCGAAGGGCTGGCGATTCTCGAAGAAGCGTTGAGGCAGATCGAAACGCAGCGCTGAAACAACGCAATGGGGAACCTGGAGCGGAACATGAGCTGGAGTAGAAAAATTTTTGTGACCCTTGTGATTTTTGGCCTCGGATTGGTATCCGGTTTTGTGCTTTCGACGGCCGATGACCTGTTTACCAGATTTCTGCTGCCATTGACCGGCGCCATGGCCGCCATCTGGCTGTACGATGTCTTCCTGGAAGGGGCGCTGCGTAAGCAACAACGGGGCCGGCAGAAGCAGCCATCCAAATCCCGCAGATGAGTTTATCGAACGGCGGGTTCCGGATTGACACGGAATTTCATTGGTGATATTTATGTGCTGTGCCGGGAGCAAATTTCTTCCTGAGCGCAAATTGCTATTTGCCGGATTGGAAGCCATACGGCAGAATTTGGAGGTAGATCCATGGACGAACGAAAGCGTGGGACGGTGAAGTGGTTTAATGCGACCAAAGGGTACGGTTTTATCACCCTGGAAAACAGCGAAACAGATGTCTTTGTTCACTTCAGCGCCATTCAGGGTCAGGGCTATCGCAGCCTGGAAGAGGGGCAATCGGTCACCTTGTTGCTCACAGAAGGGGAACGCGGGCTGCAGGCCCAGGAAGTCGTGGTAGAGGGCTGAAATCCACCTCCGGTTGCCTGATTGTTTTTGAGTTGGCGGGGTACGGGCGTTCCCCAGCCGTTGAAACGTTCGATGATATAATCCTGCCTATGGAAGAGCAATCCAAGCAGCCGGCAAGCACTTTCGGCACGTACCTGGATATCATGAAAGCAGGGAAAAAACAGGAAAGCCGGGAAGAGGTGCTTCAGGAAATTATCGTCAACATTTTGAGTTATCTGATTCAGCATGACGGTCCGATGCCCCTGGTGGACCTGATCGAGCAGGTGAACGTCGAAAAGAGCACCTTCATGGAAGCTTTTCCGATCATGGTCGACCAGGGTCTGGTCACCATGGAAGGGGAGGATGTTCACCTGTCCCCTGAAATTCTGGACCAGCTGTAATATCCGGGGGCGCGTTTGGATTTCTTCACCCAATTCGACTGGCCAACCATTTTCGACTATTTTCTGGCCGCGATCGTCGGCATGGCCGTCAGCAGCGGCGAACTGATCGCACGCTACCGGGATGAGCCCTGGGCGACCTTGCGCAGCGCGCCGGCAGCCGTGTACATGCTGGTCAACGCGGCGGCATCGATGATCGCCCTGGCGATCGTCCGTGCGGTGGGGATGAACTTTGGAGCCACCGAGGAATCGGTTCGGCTCGTGCAGGTGCTGGTGGCAGGGCTGGGGGCGATGGCGATCTTCCGCTCCGCATTTTTCACCGTGCGCGTTGGAAACCAGGACGTTGCCGTGGGGGCTGCAAGCTTCCTCCAGGTGGTCCTGGATGCGGCCGACCGGGAAGTCGACCGCCGCAGAGCCACTTTGCGTGCCGATAGAGTGCGCCGGATCATGCAAGGGATTTCATTTGATAAAGCGCTTTCCGCTTTGCCGGTTTACAGCATCCAATTGATGCAAAACCTCAACAGCGAGGACCAGGCCAAACTGGCGACCGATGTGAGCCGGCTCCTGGAACTCGAAACCGTGGAAGATGCGATCAAGGCTCAGATGCTGGGGCTTGCGGTGATGAATTTCCTGGGGGAAGACGTGCTGGCCGCTTCGGTGGATTCGTTGCGGCTGCAAATTGCATTGGAGCAGGATGTATCCTCGCAGGAAAAGCGCGACGGGAAAGCGCCCTCGGTGTTCGATCTCGACCGTCTGCGGAAAATTGTTGGCCAGAAAGAGGGCACCCAGCAATCGGAAGCCTCGCAGGAGGGGTCGAAAACATTCAGCCCGCCTGTCGGAGTGACCAAATCGCAGGTTCCCAGGCTCAATATCGATGAAATCCTCAGCAAGGCCAAAGAAACTGCCGAGGCCAACGCCGCTGAGGATCCGCCCTCCGAATCCACCACATCGAGCTAATTCCCAATCAATGAATTATTTTTTTAGGTGAGCGCCTGCGCTCGCATAAAGGAACGCGCCTCCGATCTCGACCACCCCAAGAATAGCGGCGATCCGGAATAAACGATGTACAATCAAAGCGGTCCGGATCGTGGACCGCTTCGTTCAAAGGCAACCCGATTTTGCGTTTCTCAAACCCGATTGCCCTGCTGCTGCTTCTTTTGCTGATCCCTATTCTGTGGATCGGCTGGCCAGGGCGCGGCTACGATCGCCGGCGTGAAATCTCCGCCCTTGTCCTGCGTACCGCTCTCGTTGTCCTGACCGTGATGGCCATCGCCGGCCTCGAGTTGCTCCAACGCAGCGACAAGCTTGCAGTCGTATTTCTGCTGGACGGTTCCGATTCCGTCAGCGCCGAGATGAAGGAGGCCGGGCGGGATTTTATCTCCCGATCGCTGGCAGAAATGGGCCCGGAAGACCGGGCTGCGGTCGTCCTATTTGGGGGCGATGCCCTGGTGGAACGCCCGATGTCTGGGGATCGGGAGCTGGGCACTTTTCTTTCAGTCCCCGAGACGTCACAAACCGACCTCGGGGAGGCTGTGCGACTTGCCATGGCGCTGTTCCCTTCGGACGCCGCCCGGCGGATTGTGCTGATAACCGATGGCCGCCAGACCAGCGGAGATCTGTCCGCAGCCGCCAGGCTGGCTGCCGATTCAGGGATCGATTTTATGGCGGTGCCGCTGACGCCAGGGGATTTGCCTGGTGAAATCACCCTGCTCCGCGCCGATTTTCCAGCACAATTGATCGAGGGCGAAAGTTTCGAAGCAACGATCACAGTACACGCTACCCGGCCAGGTCCGGCCACGATACGGATTTTCGGCGCCGGCAGGTTGCTTTACGAGGGCCAGGCCGTTTTGGACGCAGGAACCCAGACCTTCCGCATCCCCCTTATCGCTGAGGCTACCGGCTTCACGAACTACCAGGTGCTGCTTTCCGCTGTCGGTGATTTCCACTTTCAAAACAACCAGCTATCGGCTTACAGCGAAGTGGTCGGGCCCCCGAAAATACTCCTCGTCGCACCGCCGGCCGGGGAATCGTTGCCGGTGGCTGGTGCGATTCGCCCGGACGAAAGTTCGCACCTGGCTTCAGCCCTGGAAGCAGCTGGGTTTATCGTCGAGAGCGCCCGTCCTTCTGCGCTCCCGTTTGAACTTGCCCTGCTCAGCGAGTATGCCAGCATCCTCCTGGTCAACGTGCCGGCCCGCGATCTGGCTCAACGACAGATGGACGCACTCCAAAGCTACGTGCGCGATCTCGGGGGCGGCCTGGTAACAGTCGGCGGGCCCACCAGCTATGGCGTGGGGGGCTACTACCGCACAACGCTGGAGGAAATCCTGCCGCTGGATATGGAGATCAAGGACCAGGAACGCCGCCCCTCCCTCACCATGGTTTTCGTCATCGACCGTTCCGGAAGCATGAACGATTCCACCTCCGGGTTTTCGAAGCTCGAGCTGGCCCGTGAGGCCGCCGCCCGTTCCGTTGAGCTCTTGTTCCCCGGGGATAAGGTGGGCGTGATCGCCTTCGATGATTCGGCTTCTTGGGTGGTCCCGATCCGCGGGCTGGATGATCCGGACTTCGTGGTTCGGCAAATCGAGAGTATCGGCATCGGAGGCGGAACAGATATCCTTGCGGGCCTCCAGGCGATGGCGGAGGTGTTGCCTCAGGATGATTCGCTTGTAAAGCACGTCATTCTCCTGACCGATGGGGGAGCCAGCAGCCTCGGTATTCCTACGCTGGTGGAAAACCTCTACCAGCAATATGAAATCACTTTGACCACCGTCGGCGTCGGGCCGGATGCGGCCCCTTTCCTGGAGGAAATTGCCATCCTGGGTGGCGGCCGCTACCATTTCACCGACCGGCCGGAGAGCATCCCAAGCATCTTTACCGAAGAGACCAGCCTGGCCACCCGCTCTTACATTATCGAAGAAACGTTTTTTCCACAGCTGGCAAGCCGCTCCCAGATCCTCTCCGGCCTGGCCGAAACACCCCCGCTGCACGGCTATATCGGCACTTCAAGCAAATCCACCGCCCAGACGATCCTGGTTTCGGAACAGGGGGATCCCGTTCTGGCTGCCTGGCAGTACGGCCTGGGAAGGACAGCCTCCTGGACCTCCGACGCCACGGCACGTTGGTCCCGGGACTGGGTCGCCTGGGATGGATTCCCGCGCTTTTGGGCCCAGGTCGTTCGTTACACGGTCCGTGAGCAGATCCAATCTCCGCTATCCGTCCAGGTCCGTGGAGAGGGGGATTCTGCTGCCGTGATCGTGGATGCCCGCTCGGAAAGCGGTGAGTTTCTGAACGGCCTGAGCCTTTCCGCCATCGTGATCGGCCCTGATGGTCAGGCACGCACGATCGAGCTGCCCCAGAGCGCTCCAGGCTTGTATGAAGGGGCTTTTCGTGGGGATGTTGAGGGAACTTACCTGCTGCGGATCGACGGCGAGTCCGGCACCGGAGAGGCTGTGACCCAGATCTCTGGCTGGGTGCTCCCATATTCACCAGAATACCGGCCGCCCACCACAGGCGGTGGGATGGACCTTCTCCAGCTGGTCGCGGACCAGACCGGCGGTAGCCTGGTCCCGATCGATAATGCGCTTCCTCCCTTCTCCCACAATATATCTTCACCGGATAGTCGCCAGCCGGTCTGGCACTGGTTGGTAGCCATCGCCCTGCTCCTCCTGCCGTTCGATATCGCGGTCAGGCGGTTGGCCTTCAGCAGGCGCGATATCCGCCGGTGGTGGGAGAAAACAGTCTCCGCCCTGCAGCCGCAGGTCCCGCAAACCGCAGCGGCAAGCACCCGCAGCAACCGGGTGTCCTCCCTGCTGCAGGCCAAGGATCGGGCGCAAAAACGTCCGGAAGATAATGGAGAAGCTCAGAAACCCACAGTTGCGGGGAAACAAACAGCCCGGCAAGAATCAACCGGGAGAGCGGCGGTGTTCGTCCGCCAGGAGGCCGCACCGAAGAAAGACCGAACAGAGGACGCCAAGCCGAAAGACTCGCCCGAAGCCCCTGAACCTTCCAGCGCCTCCACGACTGCGACGCTCCTGGCAAGAAAACGCGCCCGCCAGCGGAACCAGCGACAGGATGATTGACTTCAGGCCTGTATAAACCCGGCTTTGACCAGCAATTCAGCGTTGTAAATGGAACCCCCCGCCGCACCGCGAATGGTGTTGTGCGACAACACGACCATTTTTAGGTCAAGGAGCGGGTCCGTTCGAATACGACCGACAACCGTCGTCATGCCGCCGCCCGCCATCCGGTCGAGACGCGGCTGGGGCCGGTCCTCTTCCGGGCGGATCGCGATCACAGGGGAAGGGGTCGAAGGCAAACCGGCTGCATCCCCCTCAGGCTGGTAGCGGCGCAGCACGTCCGCCGCGTCGTCCGGGGAAGGGTTGTTCTTGAATGCAGCGCTGAAGCAAACCGTGTGGCCGTCACTGACCGGGACCCGGTTGGTGTGTACGGACATTTTCATCGAATGCAGGGCGATCCGGCCATCCGATACATTCCCCAGGATTTTACGGGGCTCCCATTCGACTTTTTCCTCTTCGTTGCTGATGTTCGGGACGATATTGTCAACCAGGTCCAGCGAAGGCACCCCGGGGTATCCGGCCCCGGAGGCGGCCTGCAGCGACACGGCAAAAACCCGCCTGACTCCGAAGGCACCATCCAAAATTTTCAATACGATTGCCAGACCGGTGCTGGTGCAGTTCGGATTGCAGACGATCAGCCCCGACCAATCATGGACCTCCCGCTGCTTCTTAATGATCCGCGTGTGATGGCAGTTGATTTCCGGCAGGAGAATGGGGACATACGGATCGCGGCGAAATGCACCGGCGTTCGTGCAGACTGCCACTCCAGCACTGGCGAAATCCGGCTCGATCTCCTGCGCGTACTTCGAAGGCAGGGCTGAAAAGACCAAAGGCGTCCTCAGGACCTGCGGATCGCTCGGCAGGATGGGCATCCCGGCAGCCCAAGACGGCATCGGCTGGGTCAAGACCCAACGGCAGGTTTCTCCGTAGGCCAGTCCCTGCCGGCGCTCCGAGCCGGTCAGCGCAACCACCTGGAACCATGGATGGCCGTCCAACAACTGCACAAATCGCTGGCCGACCGCACCCGTGGCCGCCAGCACGGCGACCGGTATCTTTTTATCCATCACCACCTCCCTCCGGATTTTTCTTGGACCGCAGAGCTCCTTCGAGGCCGTTTTCCGCCACGATCAGGTCATGAAGCACGCGCACCGCGGATTCAGCTTCATCAGCCCGGACTACCAGGCTGATGGAGGCGTCCGAGGAGCCCTGGGCGATCGCCATGACATTGATCCCGGCCGAACCGAGGGCCCCAAACACGGCCCCGGCGATCCCGGGAGTGTCGCGCATCCCCGCGCCGACGACCGTGACGACCACCGCCTCCGGGCCGGCGGAAATCCGGTCAATGTCCCGGTGCTGGATTTCGAGTTCGAAGGTTTTCTCCAACGCTTTCAGAACAGTATCCACTCGCTCGCTGGCAACGGTGAAGCAAATACTTTGCTCAGAAGAAGCCTGGGTGATAAGCGAGACGCTGGTACGGGTGTCGGCGACGGCCTGAAATGCCCTGGCGGCCACCCCAGGCACCCCCAGCATGCCCCGCCCTTCCACCGCGACCATGCGCTGGCTTGGCACCGCGGCTACAGCTTTCAAAATCGAGCCTCTGGAACGGGCGTATTTTTTACCGACGATGCGCGTACCTGGGTGGGTGGGATTGAATGTATTCCGGATCCGCAGGCCGATTTCGGTTTCCACCACCGGCTGGATTGATTTTGGATGCAGAACTTTGGCGCCAAAATACGCCAGCTCCCCGATCTCGCGGTATGTCAGGGAGGGGATCGATCGGGGATCGGCTACGATCCGCGGGTCTGCGGTCATCACCCCGTCGACATCCGTCCAGATCCACACTTCTCCGGCTTCGAGCGCTGCGCCCAGGATGGCGGCGGAGTAGTCCGACCCTCCCCGGCCCAATGTGGTCGTGTTGCCTTCGGGGTCCGCACCGATAAAACCGGTCACGACCGGGATAATTTCTTCCTCCAGGATCGGCCCCAGGACTTCTCTCGCCTGGCGGCGTGTGGCGTCCATGTCGGGATGCGCAGCCTGAAATTGGTTGTCCGTAACGATGACCTGATCGGCATCCACCCAGGTGGACTCGAATCCATATGCCTTGAATACGGCGGAGAGCAGCCGGACGGACATCCGCTCCCCCAGGGAGGTCACGCTGTCCATGACGCGAGGCGTCACCTCTCCCAGCATACGGATAGCCTGGCAGCGTTCCACGAACGCCGCGACCAGCGGCTCGATTTCAGTCTGTAGCTGCATGGCGTAGCTCGGGTCTGGCAGTAGTTCCCTGGCTGCGCCAAAATGCTTGTCGCGCAGGGCAGGTGCCGCCTCGTGGACCTTCTGCAGATCCCCCTGGCTGGCTTTTTGAGCAGCCTCCTCGAGCATCGATGTTACGCCAGACATCGCGGATGCGACAACGACCAGCGGCCGGCCCGTCAGGAACTCCTCCCCGACGATCCCTACTACATTTCGAATGGCACGGTGATCCCCGACCGAGGTACCCCCGAACTTCATGACAAGAATATCAGACAGGTAGCCTGGAAGCTCCATGGATCCCTCCCAATGTCGCCCCATCAACAGCGCTTGGTAACTCCTAGCGTTTGCTCAAGCCTGATCCGGCTCGCTGATGGTAAGGCGGGCAAATGTGTCCAGCGCACGGTAATACGGCATGATACTGGGAATATAATGCCGCTCCTCAGCCGAATGTGGTCCGATCCCGCTCTGGCCCCAGACCACACCGTTCCCGCCTGGCGCAAACCGGGCGCTGGTTCCGGCCAATTTTCGCCCCAATACCGGCTCTGCACCCGATTCCCGGCGAATGGCCTCGAGCAATTTTAAGAGGTGGGGGTTTCCGGTATCGCAAGAAGAACCGGGCTCAATGACCAGGTCCTGAATTTCCAGGTTCTCCGCAAAAGCGAAATCCGAAAATTCGTCCACCAAGTCCTCCACCCGATCTCCCGGCAGTGTGCGGATTTCAACACCCAGCAACCCAATGTCGGGGGTGATATTGTACACATCCGGGGTGCCGACTTGAATGAACGGGAAGCGCACCTGGGAGCGCCAGGATTTGGCGCCATTCACACGGAGGTGCCTTTCGCTCATCGCCGCCAGGTAGTTACGGGCCCGGATGAGCTTTTGGGTCAGATCGGAAGAGGCGCCCGTGAGCCCGGAATGGCCACGCACGCCCCGGGCGGCCACGCAAAACCGGACCACCCCCCGGTTCTCCAGGCACACCTGCCCCCAAACTCCGGTCCCCTGCTCCTCGGTTCGCTCGCCGGCGATCAGAATTTCCGGCTGGTAACCCTCTTCGGATAGTTGCGCGAGCACATGCCCGGTTCCCATCGGTTCCACTTCGCCGGTCTCTTCGTTTCCCACCAGCAATAGATTGATCTGGGGGAAGGGTTCCTGGCGAACGGCCTGGCTCATCCAGACGAGGTACGTCGCCACGACGGTTTTCATATCCGCCGCACCGCGACCCCAAAGGTAATCGCCCTCCCGTCGCGGTTCAAACTGCTTGTCATCCGGCTCAGGAGCGACGACGTCGAAATGCCCGCTCAACATGACCGGCGCCTCCATGCCACCTGGGAAAGTAGCCAACAGGGCCGGATAGTCTCCCTGATCAAAGCGGCGCACCTCCAAACCGGAGCGTTGCAGATAACCCTCGATGAAATCCGCTGCCTGCAAAACCGCATCCAGGCGAACACGCTCCCCGACGGTTACCGAAGGCATTCGAATCAAATTATCGGCGAGATCCAGGATCTGTTCCAGTACTGGCGTTTCGTCAGGCATAGGCCAGGGGGACCTCCCGGGTTTTCATATCGTCCAGCGCAGCCTGGAGCCGTTCCAGCGCGGCGCGGGTCCTCTCAGGTGGCATTGCATAGGAAAAACGGACCCAGTCCGCGCCTTCGGCGGAACTGTAAATTCCAGGAACAACAGCCAGGCCGTACTCGCGCGCCAGCACTTCGCCCATCGCCTCGGAATCGGGGACCCCCGAAATCTCCATCCAGGGCCGCAGGTTGATAAATGCGTAATAGCCCTGGCCGATGATATGCTCGAGGCCCTCTTCAACCAGAAACTTTCGCAGGATTTTCCGGCTGGCGGAAGTCGGTTCATTGATCGGGCGGGAGGCTTCCGCATAGCCCATTTCGTATGCAGCTTCAGCCACCGCAATCCCAAAAAACGGCGGCAGGACGGTATGGGAGGCGCGCGCCACAATAAAATCAGACACAGCCCTGGGGACTATCAGGTGTGCATTGCGGATATTGGAAGCCCCGAGACTCTTCGTGATCCCGTCCAGTACGATGATTCGGTTCCTTTCCTCCGGAGAAAACATGGACAACACCCGGTTGAGATCGTTCGGGGATTCATCAGTCACATAATGATAAATCCAATCGAAGAGCACGAAAGCCACCCCAGATTCCAGGGCGCAGCGGGCCAGCCTCACCTGCGATTCCGCTTCCAGGGTCCGGCCGGTGGGGTTATCCGGGCTTGTGATCACCATGCAGGCGATCTTCCGGCCATGGCGTTGGGCGAAAGCCACGCTGGCTTTGACAGTGTCCTCGGTATACGCCCAGGCCTCGGATGCCGTCCCTGGTGCCAGGAGCACGTTGGCCCCAATGCCGTATGGCCCCCAGTTGTAGGAAATCCAGGGAACCCTGGAGACCAGGATCAGGTCTCCCTGGCGCCC
>JBFKII010000028.1:0-21422 GCA_041632295.1 Anaerolineales bacterium
CGCGCATGCCGCTGCTGCCGGCACAAATCTCGATCCGGGAGTTGGAGGGCTGATTCAAGGGGTCAGCAGCAGCAGTTCCATCGGATCTACCAGGATAAAAGTGGGGTCCATACGCCAATATTCGTACAGCCGGCGCTCCTCTTCGGTGGTGGTGGTCTGATAATATGCCATGCTGCTGAAACGCTGTCCGGGAGGTCCGAAACGGATCTCGAAATGCAGGTGATAGTTGCCCGACGCCCCCGAATTACCCACTTCCCCGATGACATCCCCACACGCGACCGCGTCCCCGGCAACCAGCGCTGGCGGGTTTTCCAAATGGGCGTAGAGATGGTATAGAGAAAAGGTTGCTGGGACCGGGAAGCGCCCCAGGAAAACAGGGGGAATCCGATCGTAGGATGTCTCGATCAGGACGAAATTCCCATAAGGCCATGAATCCGAAATGGCCCCCGCCACTTCCCCTCCCAAGAATGCCTGGACGGGCGCGCCGGCGATGGTGGTTTTGTCACCGTAAAGATAATGAGCGAAGTCCACCCCGTGATGACCGTCATCTTTTCCCGGCCTGGGCAGGATAAATGGGCTGGAGACGATCTCCGGGAATTCGTCCAGGGAATACCCTGTGAGCAGGGAACATTGCTGCGAAACGGAGGTCGGAGATGGCGACGGGGACGGGCTGGCAGGCTGGGGTGTCGGGGGGAGCGGGGATGGCGTCCGGGTTGGTGATGGCGACGGTCGCGAAGTGGCACTGGCAGATACGCTCAAGGTAGGTTCGAACGCCGGAACGGCCGTTGGCGGAGAGGAGGAACAGCCGGCGATCATTGTCCCCAGCAGGAGGATGAATAATGCTGCCTTTTTCACAGGCAAATTATAAATACGATTTTTGGTTCCAATCTCCAAAACGGGCAGGGCGGTCCCAACCGTTTCCAGGGGACCCAGTGCATTTATAATCTGGCTATGCGGATTTTAGCAGTAGACCCTGGCGAAAAACGGATTGGTTTGGCCCTCAGCGATCCGACAGGGACGATTGCAAACCCCCTGTCGGTACTTCAGCATGTCTCCCGCAGAAAAAACGCCGCCCGGATCGCAGCGCTGGCGGCAGAGGCCGAATGCGACTTGATCGTGATTGGCCAGGCACTCAACTGGGACGGAGGCGAGACCGACTCCAGCAGGCGGGCGTCGAAGCTGGCTGCCGCACTGCGCGGGCATACCGGAATACCGGTGGTGCTTTGGGATGAGAGCGGCAGCACCCAGGCCGCTCAGAACGTTTACCGCGAGATGGGCGTCGGAAGGAAAAAGAGAGGTGGGCACCTGGATCAGATCGCTGCAACCGTGATCCTGCAGGATTACATCGAACACAACCGCACCCGCCCGGCCGGGCCAGAAGCTGATGAATAAATTCAGAATGTTCCTGGTTTTCCTGGGGTTGGGTTCATTTTGCCTCGCCTTCATGGCCGCCGCGGGGTGGGCTGCCAGCATCCCTGAACGCGCCACGATGATTTATGGACCTCCCTCCCCCAGCCTGGCGCCGCTTGAGCGCTGGCGCCTGGCCTGGGCATTGGTTTCGGATGTCGATGCGCTGGCGCTGGCCGCCGACCCGGGAGGCGAGGCGGAGCCTTTCGCCATCACGCCCGGGGAAACTGCCAACAATGTCATTGACCGCCTCGGCCAGGAGGGACTGGTGCGCCGTCCGGATATGTTCCGCGAACTCCTGATCTATTCCGGAGCCGACACACGCCTTGTCCCCGGGGAGTACCTCCTCAGCCCGGCGATGACCCCGCTTGAGATCGCGGCCGCCATCCAGAATGCCGAGGCATCCGGCATTCGCTTTTTCATTCTTCCAGGCTGGCGGCTGGAGGAAGTGGCGGCCGCGCTGCCGACCTCCGGCCTGGACATCCCTTCGCAGGAATTCCTGGACCTGGCCCGCAGCAGCCCCCAGGGCCGGCTGCTGGTGCATTGGCCTTCCCGGGCAAACTATGAGGGAGCACTGTTTCCGGGGGAGTACAAGCTGCCGCGCAACCTGAACGCGGAGAGCCTGCTTTCCATTTTTGTAGAAAATTTTCTTCAGCACCTGACCCCTGAAATCGAAAACGCATTTAAGGAACACGGGCTGACGGTATTTGAAGGCATCATCGTAGCCTCGATCGTACAGCGCGAGGCGGTCCGAGAATCGGAGCAAGCGCGGATCGCGTCCGTATTTCACAATCGAATCCAGGCCGGCATGCGGCTGGAAGCCGATCCAACCGTGCAATACGCCCTGGGATATTCCGAGTCCTGGGGCTGGTGGAAAGCACCCCTTTCTTTGCCCGACCTGGAGGTCCTCTCTCCCTACAACACATATCAAGTAAACGGAATGCCTCCCGGGCCGATCGCAAGCCCTGGCCTGCCGGCGATTCTGGCGGCTGCATTTCCGGAGCAAACCAATTATTATTTTTTCAGAGCCGCCTGCGACCGGTCCGGCAGACATGTTTTTTCAGTCACATTTGAGGAGCACGTCGCCAAAGGCTGCCCATGAAAGCACTCACCTGGAGAAAAGAAAAATGAAGGTCAAACCGCACTTGCCGCTATCCGATCAGAACCGGGTTTACCACAGCATCCTGGACACAATCGGCCGCACACCCCTGGTGCGGCTCGGAAGACTCGGCCGCAATTTACAATGCGACCTGTACGCCAAAGTCGAATCCTTCAACCCGGGCGGGTCGGTGAAAGACCGCATCGGGCTGAATATGATCGACGAGGCCGTGGCGAGCGGACGTCTGAGGCCGGGCGGCACAGTGGTTGAATCCACTTCCGGAAACACCGGCGTCGGCCTGGCGATCATCTGCGCGCTGCGGGGCTACAAAGCAATTTTCGTGATGCCGGACAAGATGAGCCAGGAGAAGATCCTGCTGCTGCGCGCTTTCGGCGCCAAAGTCGTGATCACCCCTACGGCCGTGGAGCCCGACGATCCGCGTTCCTATTACGAGGTGGCCAAGCGCCTGGTGCTGGAAACCCCCAATGCCATCCTTGCCAACCAGTACCACAACCCGGAGAACCCACGCTCGCACTACCTGACGACCGGGCCGGAGCTGTGGGAGCAAACCGGAGGCCGGCTGACGGATGTCATCATGACCATGGGAACCGGTGGGACGATCTCTGGGGCTGCCCAATATTTGAAGGAAAAAAACCCGGAAATCAAAATCGTAGGAGTGGATGCGACCGGGTCGATCCTGAAAGAGGCCTGGGAAAACGGGGGGGAGATCCCGGAGGGGGCCGTGGCCGAGTCCTACAAGGTGGAGGGGTTCGGCGAGGATTTCATCCCCAGCACGCTGAACCTGGCGATCGTCGACGAGGTGGTGCGGGTCTCGGACAAGGAATGTTTCCTGTGGTCGAGACGGCTGGTGCGAGAGGAAGGCATTTTCGCCGGCGGATCTGCCGGGGCCGCAGTAGCGGCTGCCATGCGCTACTGCAGCGAACTGCCCGCCGACCGGCTGGCCGTCGTCCTGCTGCCGGATTCCGGCTCTCGCTACCTGACCAAGCATTTCGACGACAAGTGGATGCGGGAAAACGGGTACCTGGAGGCCGGCTGGAGCGAGGTGCCCTTGCGCGACCTGGTGGCTGCCCAGCAATTGATCACCGCACAACGGGCCGATACGGTGGCCGAAGTCATCTCCAAAATGAAGGCGCATGACATTTCCCAGGTGCCGGTGGTGGAAGCGGATGGGACCCTGGTAGGCCTGGTGACCGAAATATCATTGCTCAACCATATGCTCTCTTCGAACCACGAGCATCACGCCGAGGAGACCATAGAGGAGATGGTCCAGGATGTCCGGGCTGCATTTCCGGGCCACACTCTGCTGGAAGAGGTGTTGTCTCAAATTGTCGAGGGGAATGTGATCCTGGTGGTGGAAGGCGGCCGTCCGACCGGCATCCTGACCAAAATCGACATCCTGGATTACATCGCCCAGGAAATTTGACCTGTCCCGAAGTCCAGGAAGCCTGCGTTTTCAGAGGTTATAATTAGATAATTATCTTATGATCAGGGAGTGACTGCCACCAGATCTATCGCAGGTCCCTCGCTTTGCTCGGGACAGGCGCTCAGGACAGGGCCGCCAGTCTCTCAACCAAAAATGGACATTTTCTTTCAAGATCCCGACGACCCGCCCCTGCCGCCCGACGAGGTCCACATCCGATCCTTCAAAGCCGCGCCATATCCGGACGGCAGTCGGGTGAAGATCCAGATCGAGATATCACCGTTCCTGAAACGGCCCAGCGGCGAGGTTGTGCTGCGCCTGGCCAGCGGCGCCAAGGTGGCCAGTGCCAGCATCATCGAGACAATGACCCGCAAAATTGAGATGACCCTACACCTGCGCTCGCGCCAAACCAGCGGGGATTACACCGCCAGCTTTGACCTGTTTTACGAGCACCTGCCGGAAGAATCGGACAATGGGCCCGAGACTGCCTATCAGGTCCCGGAGCGTGTGGCGGTAGATCGAGCTAATAAGGATTTTTCGATCTCCTGAAACCACCCCAGCAAAAGCGCCGCGCGGCGCGCGCCACGCGGATTTGATTTCATGGTCAGGCATTTATATTCCCATCTCCACAAGCTGTTGCGCCCGTACTGGAAGCAAGTCGGGCTCGCGACCCTGTTTCTACTGCTGATCACCGCCGGCCAGCTTGTCATCCCGGTGATCGTCCAGCGGGTGATCGATATCGGCCTGGCGAACGCCGACTACGGCTTTCTTGCCCGGGCGGCATTGCTGGTCCTAGGGATCGGCGCAATGCGCGCGGTCCTGTTTTTCTGGCAGCGATATCTCAGTGTCTGGATCGCCCAGCAGGTTGCCTTCGATCTGCGTAACCATCTCTACGACCACATTCAACGCCTCAGCTTCACATTTCACGACCGGTCCCAGACCGGCCAGTTGATCAGCCGCTGCATCGAAGACGTCAGCTCCACCAACCAGTTCATGGGCGGCGGGATCATCGAATTCGCCCGGGTCTTGCTGCTGATCACCGGGATCACATTGCTGCTCCTGGTGACCAACTGGAAGCTTGCGATCATCGCCATGCTGCCGATGATCCCGCTCTTGTTGCTGACCTCCCGTTTCGGCGTGCGCATCAGCAAGCTTTTCTTGAAAATCGACCGGGCCCTTGGAGATCTGTCCGCCAGGTTGCAAGAGAATGTGACCGGCGCGCAGGTGGTCAAAGCTTTTGCCCGCGAGCCTTATGAGATCGGTCGGTTCGAAAAAGCCAACCGCAAGCTGTACGAGACCCGCATTGAAACTTTCGCCGAGTTTGCCAAGATTTTTCCCACCACCCACCTGCTGGTCACGATCGGCACCATCCTGATCCTCTGGTTCGGCGGGCTGATGGTCTTGAACGGGGAGCTCACGATCGGCGAGGTGGTGGCTTTCAACGCTTACCTGCTTATCATGGCCCAGCCTGCCCAGCAGTTCACCTGGGTGGTGAACATGGCCGGCGAGGCAGTGGCCGGACTGGACCGGATTTACGAGGTGTTAGACACCCCCATGGATGTTTCTGCTCCAGAAAAGGCGGCCAGGCTGGGCAAGCTGAATGGGCAAGTGACATTTGACAATGTCTCCTTCCGCTACCAGGGTGAAAGTAAATACGCCCTGCGGGACATCAAGCTTCACGTGGAGCCCAACCAGGTCATCGCTTTGATCGGCCCAACCGGCTCCGGCAAAACTTCGCTCATCAACCTGATCCCGCGTTTTTACGATCCGGTCGAAGGCCGGGTGCTGGTGGATGGGATGGATGTCCGCCAGGCATCCCTGCCTGAACTCCGCCAACAGATCGGCATCGTGCTGCAAACCTCCCTTCTGTTCTCCGACAGCATCGCTGAAAACATCGCCTTCGGGCGGCCCTCGGCCAGCGACGCGGAGATCGTCGCGGCCGCAAAAGCCGCACAGGCGCATGCTTTCATCCAGGAGCTTCCCCAGGGCTACAGCACGATCGTCGGGGAACGCGGGATCACCCTTTCCGGCGGCCAGCGGCAGCGGGTCGCCATTGCCCGGGCGCTGCTGGTGGACCCGCGCATTCTCATTCTGGATGACTCGACTTCCTCGGTCGACATGGAAACCGAACATCTCATCCAGCAGGCACTCGACCGGTTAATGGAAGGCCGTACGACGTTCGTGATCGCCCACCGCCTGTCGACTGTCAAGCGAGCGGACCTGATCGCGGTGATCGACGGCGGGCGCATCGTTCAGCGGGGCACCCATGATTCGCTCCTGGAGCAGGAAGGCCTGTACCGGGAGATTTACGAGATGCAGCTCAAAGACCAGGAAGATTTTGCCCGGGCCCTGGAGGCGGCTTAGTTATGGCTGCCCAACCGTTTCTCCGGCGATCAACCGAACCCCCGGCGTACGTCCTCAACGAAGATATTCTGCGCAAGGGGTACGACCCATACGTCACCCGCCGCTATCTCCAGTTCCTCAGCCCGTACAAGTGGCAAATCCTGGCCTCTCTGGTCTTGATGGCCGTCTCTTCCATCGCTGTGGTGGCCGGGCCTTATCTCGTCCAGGTGGCCATTGATGATGGGCTGGCGACCGGTTCGCAGCAAGTGCTCTTGCGCGCGGTCCTACTTTATTTTCTGGCTGCCGGGGTGCAGTGGCTGGCCACTTTTATCCGCGTCCATATCATGATCCGGGTCGGGCAGGGGGTGATCTACGATATCCGAGCCCGCATCTTTGAGCATTTGCAGGCGCTGTCCCTCAGTTTCTACAGCCGGTACAGCGTCGGAAGGGTGATGTCACGCGCCATCAACGACGTCGGGGTTGCCCGGCGCTTCATCACCTGGGCCATGCTGGCGACCTTCAGGGAGGTTTTCACCCTGGTCGGTATCCTGATCGCTATGCTCAGTATGAACTTCCGCCTTTCTCTGCTGGCATTCACTGTGCTCCCATTGATGATCTGGGCGACTGCTTATTTTCGCCAGAAATCGCGCGAGAACTACCGGCGCGTTCGAGCTGCAAACAGCTGGGTCAACGCCGTCCTGGCCGAAAATATTAACGGCGTGCGCGTCGTGCAGGCTTTTTCGCGCGAAGAAATCAACTTCAATTACTTCAAAACCTATGTCAACGGCCATAACCTCGATCTGAATCTGCTCGCCCAACGGCTGGTCTCCCTGTTCCTACCGGTGGCCGATCTGCTGGGCAGCGTTGCCACCGCCCTAGTCATCTGGTTTGGCGGCGGCCTGGTGCTGGAGGAGCAGCTGACCGCCGGCATCCTGGTGGCGTTCGTGCTTTACATCGAACGCTTTTTCGCCCCCATCCGCAACCTGAGCGAGCGTTTCGACAATTTCCAGGCCACAATGGCAGGCGGCGAGCGGATTTTCGATCTGCTGGACCGGAAGGTGGACGTAGAAGACGCCCCGAATGCCGTGGAGCTGGCGCGGATTCGCGGGGAAGTGGCATTCGACAAGGTGTGCTTCCGCTATGAAAAAGACACCGATATCGTCCTCAAAGATATCGATCTGCAGGTGCCTGCCGGCTCCACGGTCGCTCTGGTGGGCGAGACCGGCGCGGGAAAGTCCACGATCGTCAAGCTGGTGGCCCGTTTCCACGATCCGGACAGCGGGGTGGTGCGGATCGATGGGATTGACCTGAAAACCGTCGGCCAGGCCAGTCTGCGATCGCAAATGGGCATCGTGCTGCAGGAACCGTTCTTGTTTGATGGCAGCGTCAAGGAAAATATTCGTTTCGGCCGGCTGGACGCCCAGGACCATGAAATCGTCGCCGCCGCCCGGGCAGTCGGGGCACACGAATTTATCACCGGCCTGCGGGATGGTTACGACACCCAGGTGGCGGAAGGCGGACTGATGCTGTCCGTCGGCCAGCGGCAGCTGGTCTCTTTCGCCCGGGCCCTGCTGGCCGACCCGCGCATCCTGATATTGGACGAGGCCACTTCGAGTGTCGACACCCAGACCGAACAGCAGATTCAGACTGCACTGGCACATCTGCTCGAGGGCCGCACCGCCTTTGTGATCGCCCACCGGTTGAGCACGATCGTCAATGCCGATCGCATCCTGGTCGTGCACGACGGGCGCATCGTCGAATCCGGGACCCACCAGCAACTGCTTGAACTGGGGGGCATGTACTTCAACCTGTACCGAATGGGCTTTGCGGAGTCCAGCCATTAGGATAGCGGGTAGGCCGCACACCGAAACTCCCTTCGATATTCCCCTTTACAACCCTCCTTTCCAAAGGGAAAATAGCCCGGATGAATGATGAGCGTGAGCGCCGCAGGCTGCCATTATTTTGGATTTTACTGGGCGTCATCGTCCTGCTCTCCGCAGGATATGTGCTCGGAAGCCGTTTTCCGGCACCAGTAGTCGCCAGGAACCCCACGCAGGGGAGCCTTTCGGGCGAAAATCCCCCTGGTCTATCCGAAAACATTGCCGCCGAGACGGCGGATTCACAACGGACCCCAACTCCAACCACCCCATCGCTACAGGATATCCAGGTCGACCGGCGAGACTTTCCGGGCGGGCTAATTTTCCTGTCCCTGAAAGAAGGCCTGTACGCAAACCTGTTTCTGTATCATCCCGAATCTCTGGCTCCGACGCGCATCACATATGGGGATTTCGACGACATCCATCCTGCCGTATCCCCCGACAGCCGGTCCCTGGCATTTGCCTCCAACCGAGGAGGGTTTTGGGACCTGTACTTGATGGATCTGGACAGTGGATCGGTCGACCAGCTGACACACTCGCCCGCTTACGAAGGGGCCCCGACTTGGTCTCCAGATGGGGCTTTCATCGCTTACGAAACCCTGATCGAAGGCAACCTGGAGATCAGCCTGGTGCGCGTGGACTCCGCGGATGAACCGCTCCAGCTGACCAATAACAGTGCGGCGGACCATTCTCCCGCCTGGTCCCCCGGAGGTCGTGAGATCGCTTTCATTTCCACCCGGAGTGGTGTGCCCAAGGTGTGGCTCGCCGACCTGCAAAATTCCGACGACCGTTTCCGGCTGGTCAGCCAGGACCCGGAAGGCCTGGACAGCCATCCGGCCTGGTCGCCCGACGGGAGCAGTCTGGCCTGGGCATCCAATATAAACGGGCAGCGCGGCATTTTCATCGCCAGCATGGGCCCCGATCCACAGACCGCGCGCTATGCTGGCAGTGGGGATTGGCCGGTCTGGAACCCTGGCGGGGATACGGTTCTGGCGGTGTTCGAAACCCCAAACCAGCAGTTCCTGACCGCTTATCGGGCGGAGTCTGCCGGGCTGGTCGCACTGCCACCCTTGCTGACCCCGGGCCCGGTCACCGGGCTGGACTGGGCTGATTACCAACCTCCCAGCCCAATGCCAATCGCCCTGCTGCAGGCCGCGACCCGCACCCCGCCCCCGCTCTACCAGGCCAGGACGGAAACACCCGTTGCCGGGCTGCAGAAACGGTCTGTGCTGGCCGCGTTGGAGGACGTGGAAGCCCCGGACCCGCGGCTGATCGATGACCTAGACGAGGCTTTCCAGGCGCTGCGTCAGGCCACCGCTCGCAGTTCCGGGTGGGATTTCCTGGCGAACCTTGAAAACGCTTATGTACCCCTGACCGCCCAGCTGCCTCCGGGTCTTGCAAACGACTGGCTGTACACCGGCAGGGCTTTTGCAGCGAACACCGCCCCGACCCGGGCAGGCTGGATGGTCATTACGCAGGAGCTATTCGGGTCGGAAATATTTTGGCGAGTCTACATTCGGGCCCGGTTTCAGGATGGCAGCCAGGGGTTTCCGATCCACGAGATACCGTTCGACCTGGAGGCCAGGTTCAGTGGGGATCCGTTGATTTACGAGGCCGGCGGGGCCCTGATGGACGGTCCTCCCGACGGATACTGGATCGATTTTACGGAGTTGGCCCGTTCCTTCGGGTGGCAGCGACTGCCAGCGCTGCTCAACTGGCGCACGTTTTACCAGGGCGCCCGTTTCAACGAATTCGTACAGCCCGGGGGGCTTGACTGGCGTAAGGCGATGCTCTCGCTGTATCCCCCCGAGGCGCTGATCACCCCCAGCCCTATCACGCCCGTCACTCCCACGCTGACACCCACGCGCACCCCCACCCCAACCCGAACGCCCACCGCCTCCATCACCCCCACATTTAGCCCCACTCCGCTCGAGTCACCCACATTTACGGTCGTTCCAGGCGTATTGCCCTGATTCTCAAGTATAATTTTGGGATCGGACACACACCCGGAGGTCGACATGAAACTCACCGAAATCGCCCATTTCAGCGCGAATCCGGCGGAGATGGCCAGGTTCTACGAAAGGCTGCTGGGCAAGCCCCCGGTAGCCCGCTCGGAGGACATGGCGATTTTTATGATCGGGGAAACCAAGCTCTTCATCCACCGGACCTATCACCCGTCCGAAAGCGACCTGCCTCCGGAGAACCACCATGCATTTACCGTCCCGGATGTGGACGAAGCCTGCCGCCGCCTCCAGGACCTGGGTCTGAACCTCGAAGTCCCTCCGAACGATTATTACTGGGGGAGATCGGCGTACCTTCGCGATCCGGATGGCAACCTGCTGGAGGTCACCCAGGAAAACGCCTGATCCCGGTCAGGTCTGCCCGGAAATAAACTCGACTACAGTTTGCTCAATGCGTTTCCCCCTGCGGCAGCTCGTTCCGCATGCCCGTATGGATCGCGAACGCGTTCCGGACCGCGGCAGCAATAGCCCCTTCGATCCAGCGCCGGCCCCGGCGATCGCAGGCATCATTGGCAAACCAGAGCCGGTGGACGGGGCGAACGATGTCATCAAAAAAGTCGCTGCTCATCTCATGCGGACGGAAAAGCGGCCCAATGCCACCCGCGTACGGATCCAGGGACCAATCGTGTGAAACGCCGAACTCAAAGGTCTCGCGCGCCTCAGGGTGTATTTTGCACAGATCCTGGAGTGCCTGGGCGATCCGCTGGTTTTCGGAAAGCATGCTGTATGCCATGCTGTCCTGCTCCCAGGCATAAGATGCGATCAGCACTCCTTTATCGTAGTGGTAATTCTGCCCGGCAGGTGTGTAGACCACGTTTCGTATCGCCAGGTCGGTGACGGTCAGGCCATGCGTGATGGCATAGGTGTCATGCCACCAGCGCTTGCTGAACTGCATGAAAATTTTGTGCGCCCGCCCGTAATAAACATTGCGAATGGTGAACCACTTTTCCACATCCAGACCGCTGATTTCCATGTGGCGCAGTAAATTGAAAGGGACCGTCAGAATGCACTCGTCGGCTTCCTCGGTCCGCAGGGTCCCGACCGGATCGCGGAACGTGACCCCTACTTTTTCGGGCAAAAGGTCGATCGCCTGCACCTCCGCACCCAGGCGTGTGTCTGGAAATAACAGCGGCATGAACGCGTTCGGGAGCGTATCGGCGCCGTCTTCGATATAGACCAGATCGCCAAATACATCTTCGTGGAAATGGGTGAACCACTCGACCAGGGAAAAATGGTAGCGCCCCTCTAGATTGAGCAGCGGGCCCATCATGGATAGAGACTGCTCGCTGACACCTCTTTCGACCAGGAAGTTCAACAGCGAATGATGGTCGAATTCCTCCACCATCCGCTCCCAGCCGCCCGGCTGCTCGATCAGATCCAGGAGCGGGGCCATTGCTGCTTTTAGGATCTCCTGAGGCAGCTTTCCGCGTTCGTTCGTCGGAAGGTTGAAATCGAAGCTCGCAGCATGGAATTCGCTCCTGCGGACACTCTGCCCGTTCAGATAAATGAAAGTGTCCTCATCAAACATTGGGAAAGGGGAGGTTTTCAGCCTGAAGCGCTCGTTGATCAGGTGCTGGCCGAGTTTGTGCTGCCTGGGGAAGCGCATGGCGCCCATCTCGCCGTACATGCCAGCAGCGAACCCGCGGTATGTGAATATCCGCCCCCCCAGGCGGTTGCGCGCTTCCAGTAGCCGGACCGTGTGCCCCGCCTCTTTGAGCAGCATGGCGGATACCAGCCCGGCGATGCCGGCGCCAACGATAACGATCCGTTTGGGAGGCTGGCCGGTCTGTGGAAGTCCGTTGCGAAGGGTTTGGAGCAAGTCGATAGCGGTCATGCGGCTCTCCTGGGCAGTGGATTTGAAATGTGAGTATACTGGCCCGGCAGCCGGCCGTTTTTCAGGCCGGTCCCGTAGAAAAAGGAGGATTGTGATGGCAGTGGGCAGGTTTTTGTGCGGTATCGGCGCCTTAATCCGGGATCCGGAAACGGGAAAGTATCTGATCCTGCGCCGATCCGCCGAAAAGGATGTCGGCGCGGGGGAATGGGAATGCCCCACCGGCCGGGTTGACCAGGGTGAAAGTTTTCAGGCCGCACTGGTCCGGGAAGTCAGGGAGGAACTGGGCGTGACCATCGTTCCGGAGTTCATCCTCGGAACCACGCATTTTTACCGCGGCGCGGAGTCCGCCGATAACGAACTGAACGGGTTGATATATGCTTGCCGTCTGAAGGAATCGGCGGAGGTCCGCATCGGGGCGGAACATGACGCCATTCGCTGGATGACAGCATCGGAAATTCAGGCCTTTCTTCCCGCCAGCCACTGGTTGCACTGGTGCATCCGGCGGGAAAGGCTCCAAAGGGATGGGACTTCTCCTTCTCTGCAAGAGACCTTCCTGCGAGAGGGTTTTGAAATGGACGGGATGGATACCTGAGCCATTCAAATCGCTCAGGCATGGTCGAGGGCCTGGTCGAGGTCAGCGATAATGTCCTCCACGTCCTCGATCCCAATGGAGAGGCGCACCAGGGAATCGGTCAGGCCGCGGGCATACCGCACTTCCTTCGCCACGGAGGCGTGGGTCATCGTGGCCGGGTGCGTGACCATGGTCTCTACCGCCCCCAGGCTTTCTGCCAGGGAGGCCAATCGCACGCTGTTCATGAAATTGATCCCGTTTTGCACCCCACCGACCAGCTCAAAAGTAATCATGCCGCTGAACCCGCCCATCTGGCGGAGGGCGATCTCGTGCTGGGGGTGGCTTTCCAGGCCCGGGTAAATTACTTTTTGCACCTTGGAGTGACCGTCCAAAAATTCCGCTACTGCCATACCGTTTTCCGAGTGCTTTTGCATTCGCAGGGGCAAGGTTTTTAAACCCATCAGGGTCAGCCAACAATCGAAAGGAGAAGAAACCGCCCCGACGCTCTTCTGAAGGAATTTGAGTTCGTCAAACAAGTCTTCCCGGTCGGTCACCACGATACCCCCGATCACCTGGTTGTGCCCGCTGAGATATTTCGTAGTGCTGTGCACGACGAGATCGATCCCGAATTCCAGCGGGCGCAGCAAATATGGGGTGGCGAATGTGGTGTCCACAGCGGAAATCAAACCATGCTCTCGGGCGATCTGCCCGGCGATCTCCAGGTCTGTGATTTTCAGCAGCGGGTTCGTTGGCGTTTCCAGCCAAAGCATCCGTGTATTGGGCTGCAAGGCCTCGACGATATTTTCAGGGTTGGTGGTGTCAACATAAGAGATCTCGAGCCCGAACCGGCTGAGGATCTGGTCATACAGCCGGGAGACGCCGCCATACACATCGTCGCTTGAGATCACATGGTCTCCGGCATTCAGGAGGCGCGCCACAGCGTCGGAGGCGGCCATTCCAGAGGCAAAAGAAACCCCCCACCTGCCCCCTTCCAGGGCGGCCACATTGGCCTCCAGCACCGCGCGGGTCGGGTTTGTGCCGCGGGAATAATCGTAGCCTTTGCCTCCGCCGATCGCATCCAGGGTGTAGGTGGCGGTCTGGTAGATCGGAGGAACAATAGAACCGGTCGAAGGGTCCGGACTGATACCGGCCCGCACGGCCTTGGTCGCAAATTTCATCTTTGACACCTCTTATTTGGAATAATTGGATTTTAGCATAGGAACGGATGTAACATAATAAACCCTAATTGGCTATGCGCATTGCAATAGCTTACCTCCCGCCAAAACAGGAGATGCTATAATTCAAGCCTATTACCCCAAATCGCATGATCGATCTGACTCTCCTGCAATCCTATCTGGAAACTGTGAAAGCGCGCGGCCGAACAATGCTGCTGCCCGCCCTCCACCACGCACAGTCCCTCTATGGCTGGCTGCCGCGCGAAGCCCAGCACGCCATCAGCGAGGCACTGCGGGTGCCGGCAGCGGATGTGCACGGCGTGATCGAGTTCTACACCATGTTCTACAACCGGCCGACCGCCCGGCGCGTGGTGCGAGTCTGCGAAGATCCAGCTTGCAGCCTGGCGGGCGGGCGCAAGGTCATGGAGGCCGTCGAACAATCCCTGGGGATCGCCCACGGCGAGACCACCGGGGACGGATCGGTCAGCTACGAACACGTTCCCTGTCTGGGTATGTGCGAATTGGCCCCGGCGGCTCTCATCGGCGACCGACCGGGAGGCGACCTGCGGCCTGAGGATGTCCCGGTTTTTCTGTCCGGCGGCCACCCCGAACCCAGAGCAAAAGTGTACGGCCAACCGCGCTGGATCCTGGAGCGCCTGGGTGTCGTGGACCCGTCCTCCCTGGAGGACTACCGGGCCCATGGCGGCTATCTCGGACTGGCAAAAGCCCTCGAGAAGGTCCCTGAGGGCGTGATCGCCCAAGCGGAAGAAAGCGGCATTCTGGGCCGCGGTGGCGCCATGTTCCCCCTGGGCCGCAAATGGCGCTTCACTCGCGGCGCCCCTGGTGACCCGGGCGAGAAACATATCATCGTGAACGCCGACGAGAGCGAGCCCGGGACGTTCAAGGACCGCTGCCTGATGGAAGAAGACCCGTTTGCTGTCATCGAATCCGCCACCCTGGCGGGCTACGCGGTCGGGGCCGAAAACGGCTGGATCTTCGTTCGCGGCGAATACCCGCGCAGCTACGCCCGGCTGCAGCATGCGGTCGGGGAAGCGCGCCAGGCCGGGCTGTTGGGCAGGAACATCCTCGGAAAATCGGGTTTCCACTTTGATATTGAAATCCGCCTCGGCGCCGGTGCGTATATCTGCGGAGAGGAGACTGCCCTGTTTGAGGCCATCGAAGGCAACCGCGGCTTCCCGCGCATCAAGCCACCTTTCCCCACCACCCATGGGCTCTTCCAGCAGCCGACCGCCATCAACAATGTCGAGACCCTGGTGACGGTGCTGCGCGCGCTGGTCATGGGTGTGGACGCCTGGCGGTCCGTGGGCACCGCCGACTCACCCGGTACCAAGCTGTTTTGCTTGAGTGGGCATGTCGAACGGCCGGGGATCTATGAGGTCGCTTTTGGCCTGACTATCGCCGAATTGATCGCCATGGCTGGCGGCGTAAAGGGCGGGAAAAATCTGCAGGCGGTCTTGATGGGAGGCGCAGCCGGCAGGTTTATCGGCCCTGAAAACCTGGATATGCCCTTGACCTACGAAGACTCGCGGAACCGGAACATCCCGCTGGGATCCGGGGTGGTCATGCTTTTCGACGAAAATGCGGACCTGCGCCAGGCGTTGTACGAGCTGGCGCGGTTCTTCGCCCATGAAAGCTGCGGCAAATGTTTCCCCTGCCAGCTGGGAACCCAGCGCCAGCTTGAAATCCTGGACCACGTCGCTCACAACGGCGGCCCCGCCCCGGGAGACCGGCTGGCACTGCGTGATATCGGCTTCGCCATGACCGAAACCTCGCTGTGCGGACTTGGACAGACGGCGGCTACCGCACTGCTCAGCGCGTTGGACCGCTGGCCGGACCTGGTTCAATGAATAGAAATCGGAGCTATGGCTATGCGCAGGGATGAGGCGAGTGGCGGGGTCAAACCCGCCAGGTACCTGAGCTTGAACAACGGCCAGCCGCAAGCCATCGACGGCCAGGTGGTGGAAGAAAGCCTGTCCTGCTTTTCGGTCAACGGCATTGAACTGGCTACGTTCATGTGCAGCCCCACCGACCTCGACCTGTTGGCGATCGGTTTTCTTTACAACGAAAGCTTGATCAAATCCCTTGATGAAATTGCCTCCCTCCACGTCTCCGAAAACCACTGTGTCGACATCTGGCTCCACCACGAATTCGAACGCCCCGAGCGGCTGATCGTCACCGCCGGCTGCGGAGGCGGCCAGACTTTCGACGACCTGACTGCCGAACACCCCGCCCTTCAGTCCAAGACCCAAGCGGCTGCCGAGCACCTGGCAGCTTGCATGCGGGAGCTGCACCTCGGGGCCAGCCTGTACCAGCAGGCGCGCGGGATCCATACCGCCGCACTGGCGGACGAGAACGGCCTGCTGCTCCAGGTCGAAGACATCGGGCGCCATAATTGCCTGGACAAGCTGGCCGGGGCGGCCTTGAAAGGCGGAATCCCGACCGGCGATCGGATATTGCTGTCCAGCGGCCGTATCAGCAGCGAAATGCTCAACAAAGCCCGGCGGCTGGGAACACCCATCCTGTGCTCCCGCACTTCTCCAACCAGCCTTTCAATCGCCCTTGCAGAGCGCTGGAACATCACGATCGTCGCCTACCTGCGACAATCCCGCATGCGGATTTACAGCCACCCACAGCGTGTGCTGTTCAACTCAGCTGCCCGCGAGCGTCTGACCGCACAAAATGACCAGGAACACACCACCGCGGAGAGGCCATGACCCAAATCGGTAGCCGCATGGTCACCCTGACCATCGACGGCCATTCCGTCACAGTTCCCCAGGGAACCAGCATTCTAGATGCCGCTGCCCAGGTCGGAATCGATATTCCAGTGATCTGCTACCACCCGCACCTGACCGCCAACGGCCTTTGCCGGATCTGCTCGGTCGATGGAGGTTTCCGGGTGCAGCTGGCTGCATGCGTGACGGAATGCACCGAAGGGATGGAAATCTCCACAAAAAACGAGAAAGTGCAACGCGGACGCCGTACGATCCTGGAAATGCTGGCTTCGGCGGTTGATCTCTCGCAGGCGCCCGAGATCGAGGTCCTGCTGAAAGAATACGAAGCCGACGAGGGACGCTTCGCAGCCTGCAGCCGCCGCGAATCGCCGGTCTACGACGACAATCCCTTTTACATCCGGGATTACAACCAGTGCATCAACTGCTGGCGCTGCGTCCAGGTCTGTGCCGATGACGCCCAGTTCGCCTATGCCCTCAGCTTCGACGGGCGCGGCTTCCACACCACCATTGGCACGTTTATGGGCGATGGAATGCTGGACACCACCTGCGTCTTCTGCGGACAGTGCGTGGGCGCCTGCCCAACCGGAGCGCTGAAGCCCAAGCGGGAAGCCTTGCTCGAACAGGGCATGAACCCGGACGATATTTTCTTCGCCACGCGCGGCGGGAGGAAAAACAAAAAAAAGCAAGAAGAGATCAAGTAACGAGTAACGAGTAATAAGTAACGAGTAATAAGTAACGAGTAATAAGAAAAAGCCGGACCCTGAAAATTACAACAATACGTATTACGTAAGAACCCATGCCCATCAAAATCCACCCCGTGAAACAACCTGACTGGACCCCCCTGCCTCATCCCGGCACGGACGGCGTCACGCACAAGGCGTTGCTGCGCACCGACCGCATGGGGCTGGCGCTGCTTCGGTTCGAACCAGGTGCAACGATCCACGAGCACCCCGCCGCGTTTGACGTCGACGTGATCTGCCTTGAGGGTGCCGGGTTTACCAGTGTTTCCGGAGAAAGTGCGCCCATTCGAGCCGGAGAGCGCGTCCACTGGCCCAGGGAGGCACCCCACCGCCTGTGGACCCGTGATTCCAATATGATCACCCTGATGCTCGAACATTATTTGTCTGCGATCTGAGATCTGGGAGTTGTGATCTTCGATCCACGGAGAAAATTATGCTCAAACCCGACTCCACCACCCGCACCACCTGCCCATATTGCGGCGTCGGCTGCCAGATGGACCTGCATATCAAGGACGACCTGATCTACCGGGTCAGCGCGCCGTTCGACGCAGCGCCCAACTATGGGATGCTGTGCGTCAAAGGCCGCTTTGGCACGGACTACGTCCGCCATCCCGGCCGGGTGCGAAAACCGCTCATCCGGACTAACCCCGAAGACGGACGGTCTGCCGAGCCCGTATGGCGCGAGGCGAGCTGGGACGAAGCCCTGGATTTCGTCGCCGATAACCTGGTCCGCATCGCCCAAAAACACGGAGGCGACGCAATCGCAACCTACGCCAGCGCAAAGGCGACCAACGAGGACAACTACGTTTTCCAGAAGCTGTGGCGCGCTCTGTTCAAAACCAACAACGTCGACCACTGCGCGCGCCTGTGCCACGCCGGCTCAGTAACCGGCCTGCAGCTTTCCATCGGCTCGAGCGCCATGTCCAATTCGATCGCCGAGATGGAGAACCTCGAAGCGTTTATTGTCACGGGCTCCAACACAACCGAGACGCATCCGGTTATCTCCAATTTTCTTAAGCGAGCGGTGCGGGTCAACGGGGCCAAGCTGATCGTGATCGACCCGCGACGCATCGAAATGGCCGACTTCGCCACGCTCTACCTCCAACAGAAGCCTGGCAGCGATGTGGCCGTCTTCCAGGCCATGGCGCACGTCGTTGTCAAGGAGGGGCTGTATAACCCGGATTTCATCGCCGAGCGCACCGAAGGCTTCGAAGACTATGTCGAATCCCTGGAGGAATTTACTCCGGAATGGGCGGAACAGGTTTCCGGAGTGCCTGCGGAGGACATCCGCCAGGCAGCTCGCATTTACGCCTCAGCCGGAAAGGCGTCAATATACTGGGGCATGGGTATCAGCCAGTCCACCCACGGAACGGACAACACCCTCTCGCTGGTCAACCTGGCGCTGATGTGCGGCCATGTCGGCAAACCAGGCACCGGGCTGAACCCGCTACGCGGCCAGAATAACGTACAGGGCTGCTCCGACAGCGGCGGCCTGCCGAACGTCTACACCGCCTACCAGAACGTCTCCGACGAAGAGGTGCACGCTCGCTTCGAATCCTACTGGGGGGCGGAGCTCAACCGAGTTCCCGGCCTGACCGCCACCGAGATGGTCGACGGCGCCCTGACTGGCGGCGTCCACGCCATGTTCGTCATGGGCGAAAACCCGATGATTTCGGAGCCCAACCTGACCCACACGCAGCACGCACTGGAGAAGCTGGAATTCCTGGTCTGCCAGGATATCTTCCTGAACGAAACCGGGGAAATGGCGGATGTAATCCTACCGGCCACCAGCTTCGCCGAAAAGGACGGCACCTTCACCAATTCCGACCGCCGCGTACAGCGCTGCCGCACTGCGGTGCCGCCGGTGGGCGAGTCGCGGGCGGATTGGGAGATCATCTGCGACCTGGGCAGACGGGTGGAAAAACGGCTTGGCCTCCAGCTCGACCACGGCTTTAATTTCGGCCATCCCTCCGAGATCTGGGAGGAAATGCGCCTGCTGACACCCGATTTCTGGGGCATCACCTACGAGCGCCTGGACCGGGAAGGCGGAGTGCACTGGCCCTGCCCGGCTCTGGACCATCCCGGAACGCCTTACCTGTTCGAAGACGAGTTCCCTCGTGGACGCGGGAAGTTCTGGGAGGTGCCTTTCGGCACCGACAGCGAGTTGCCGGACGATGAATACCCGCTGAATATGACCACCGGAAGGGTGCTGTACCATTGGCACGGCAGCACGATGAGCGGCCGTTCGGCCCTTGAACAGGCTTTTCCCGAGGCGGTCTGCGAGATCCACCCCGATGACGCGGCAGAAGCTGGCTTCGAGACCGGGGATTGGGTGGAAGTACGCTCTCGGCGCGGTGCGATCAAGATGCGCGCCCTGGTCACCGGGCGCTCCCCGAGAGGGACCGTCTTCGTCCCCTTCCATTTTGCCGAGGCGGCTGCCAACCTTCTGACCCTGGACAAGGTGGACACGCGCGCCAAGATCCCGGATTACAAAAACACCGCCGTGCAAGTTGTGAAGACCGACCCACCCGAAGGCTGGGACCCCGGATACAAGGACCCCCTGCTCAAGCGCGGCGCGATCAAGGATCCCCTCCAGGTCCATTAACCGGCTAACCTGATTGTCCCCGATCCAGTACGCCCTGCCAGTTTTGGGTATTTATCTGGCCGCGGTCGTCAGCCCGGGGCCGAATTTTTACCTGCTCGCCCAGACCACGCTGGCCCACTCCCGCAGGGCGGGCCTGCTCACCGCGCTTGGATTTTCAACAGGCGCGGCGATCTTTGTCGCTTTCGGTTTCCTCGGGATCACAGCAGTTATTGGCAGGACACCCATACTATTCACCGGATTGCGCCTCCTGGGCGGCGCGTACATTCTCGGAATCGGCCTTCGGATCGTCTGGCGGAGATTTCGAGTGTCCTCCGGAACCGAAACCACGAAACCCACGGCTTTGCATCCGGGTGCAGATCGCGCTTTCACCACCGGCCTCATCACCATGCTGACCAACCCCAAGGCCGGCCTGCTGATGCTCAGCCTGTTTACCTCCGCGATCGATCCGGATAGCCCGGCGGCCGCACGCTGGATCATGGCCGCCGGCATGCCGCTGCTGACCCTGGCCTGGCACTCCAGCGTCGCATTGCTTTTATCGCACGGGAAATTCAGGCGTGGATACGGCCGCTCCGGAAAGATCATCGAACCGCTTCTCGGCCTTTTGCTGATTTATTTCGGCTTTCGGATACTCCTGACCGCAGGAACCGCCTCATGAAAACCTTGCTCGCTTCGACAGCCTCTCATGCAGCAGATTACCTCGCTCGCCTCCCGGACAGGGCTGTGTTCCCTCAAGCAGGCGATATCGAGTTGCTGGAAAACCTTGGAGGGCCTTTGCCGGAATCTCCAACCAGCCCCCAGGAGGTCATGGAAAAGATGGCCCGCTACGCCTCCCCGGCAACCGTCGCCTCCGCGGGCCCGCGTTATTTCGGTTTCGTGGTCGGGGGCGTACTACCTGCCGCACTGGCCGTAAATTGGCTGGCGGGCGCCTGGGACCAAAACGCCGGCGCCTGGGTGATGTCCCCGGCTGCCGCCCGGCTGGAGCAGGTCGCCCTGGACTGGCTGGTCGATCTGCTCGGGCTTCCGCCCGAAACCGGCGCAGGCTTCGTCACCGGCGCAACTATGGCGAACTTCACCGGGCTGGCAGCCGCAAGGCAGCACTTGCTGGACAGGCTGGGGTGGGACGTCACCACGCACGGCCTGTACGGCGCCCCGGAGATCCAGGTTGTGGTTGGTGAGGAGGTGCACGTGAGCCTGCTGAAATCCCTGTCCCTGCTCGGTTTCGGCAGCCAGCGGGTGACCCGCGTTCCGGCGGACGATCAGGGACGCATGCGGCCCGACAGGCTGCCTGAATTGGACGACCGCACCATCCTGTGCCTGCAGGCCGGCAACGTCAACTCAGGGGCCTTCGACCCGGCAGCCGAGTTGATCCCGCTCGCCCGCCAAGCCGGCGCCTGGGTCCATACAGACGGCGCCTTCGGCCTGTGGGCGCTGGCAAGCCCCGAGCTCGCTCCCCTGGCAAGCGGATTCGAACAGGCGGACTCAATCGCCACCGATGCCCACAAGTGGCTCAACGTGCCGTACGACAGCGGGATCGCCTTCGTTCGCCAACCAACAGC
>JBFKII010000029.1:0-21372 GCA_041632295.1 Anaerolineales bacterium
CCCGGGCAGTATAGCACAGCCGCTGTGTGCCCCGGCGGTTCCTATCCCGCCTGGGTTAAAAACCAAAATCCAGCCAGTTGGTGTTGAATATTACCGAGCAGCTGACGGCGATCGATAGGATCAGAAGGATCAGACCGCAGCCACAGCCGCTGCAAGAAATGCCGCGGCCGAAACCAAAACGGTCCTGAAGAAAATCAAACAGCTTATCGAACAGGAAAAGTTTCAGCAATCCGGAAAGGCAGCCAGGTCGGTCTCGCATTGGACCCTCCAGGTATACAGAGTGAAGATCTTGTATTACGGTCGTTATTGGAAGAGAAAGTCATTTCTCCTGCAATTGGTTCCATTTGGTATTTACGCATTTTCCAGGATGCCGACGCGCCGCACGCACGGTCGCTGGAAAACATCGGACTGGTGCGGGGCTTCAACCATGGCCTCGGTCAGGTCCTGCCCGGGCCAATGCATGCCCTCATGCAGGTCGCCGCGCCATTTGGGGCAAGCAGTCACATCATATACCACCCCGCGAAAAGCGACATATTTTGGGCGGCCTGCCTCCCCATCGGATCTGCGCAGTTCCGCCCGGCTGATCACCCTTTCGCCCCCAGCTTGCTTTTCTTGGGCGCTCATACTCGCCGGGTCCACACGCCGGTAAATTCCGGCAGCCGCTGCCAGCGGCGTTGCCGGATCCGCTCTGCAAGTTCACGGCCGAAGAAGAACTCGGTTTCCGCTGCCGCCGTCTCCGAGTCCGGAAAAATATAATCCGTGGCGATCACCTGCCCTTGAAAGTCAAACCTATTCTCCAGCCGGCTGTAATACGCGCCCAGGGCCGGTGTCGGCGGGGCAGGGGTCTCGGCCCCGGTAGACATGGTTTCAATGACGACCAGGAGCGCGCCCGGGACTGCCAGGCGAAGCATTTCGTGGAGCACCCGATCGACCTCGATCTGCCAGTCCCTGGGATGCCATCCGGTCAGGTGGCCAATCGCCCAACCTGCCGTGATCAATTCAAAAGTGGCGCTTTGAAAAGGCAGGCGTCGCATATCCCCTTGCAGCAGCGTCCATTTCGCCCCGGCCAGGCTCATCTGGCGCCGGTTTTCCCGAAGCATATCTTGGTGGCGATCCAACCCGGCCAGAAACGCGGTTTTTTGGGAAAGCATCAAGGGCAACCGTCCGGTCCCGGTACCGAGATCGAGGGCACGCCGGATTCCAGCGGGCACCAGCCCGGCCAGGCAGTGGGCCAGCCTGCCTTCGGCGTCTTCCGCGGTGATCATGCGATGGTAGGCCGCGGCTTCCTGTCTGTAAATGCGGGTAAAATGGTCCACGCCCGGATTATACGAAATTGGCGGTAAATCAAAAGGGCATTTCGCCGCTGGGCTTTCGATTCAACCGTGGCAAGCCAACCGACGGAAAGAAAATCCATGTACGAATTTCAAGCAGGTAAAGGTGTTGAGTCCGGGATCAAGCGTATCCTGGTATTCAAAGTCGAGGAGACGATCGGGCTGCTGGAATTTCATGGCGACGATCCCGCGGTTTCTATCCACGAAGCGCGCAAGAATTTCAAGCGTCTGCGGGCTGCTCTTCGGCTGGTTCGCAAGGAAATCGGCCCGCAGCATTTCAACCGGGAAAATGTTTTCTTTCGCGATCTCAGCCGGCGGCTTGCCCCTCTGCGGGACAGCGAGGTGATGCTGGAAACCTTCGATCTGCTCGAACAGGGTGGTTATTTCCGGGAGGGCCCGGACGGCATGGTAGACCTGCGCAACCGGCTGGAGTCGCATAAGCTGAAGGTACATGCGGAGTTTTTCGGACCGGGAGCCGGTTTTGAGGAAATCGCCGCCGCCCTGGGACATTCCCTCCCTCGGCTGAGGGATTTACCGATTGAGGACAGAGGCTTCCACACAATGGCAGCCGGTTTCAGACGGGTTTACCGGCGCGGCAGAAGGCGGATGGTGCAGGCCTACCTGGACGGCGAAGACCCTCACAAGTTCCATGAATGGCGCAAGCGAGTCAAATATTTGTGGCACCATTATGAAATCCTTCGGCCTTTGGAACCGAATTTGCTGGGGGAGCGGATCGATGGCCTTCAGACCCTCTCCGGACTTCTGGGAGAGGCCCATGATGCGGCTTTTCTGGTCGCGTACTTAACGGACGGAATCGGGATTCCAATGAGCAAAGCCTCCAATTTTGTGATCGATCAGGCGAACCACCACCATGCGGTTCTGGTTGGCAATGCGTATCCCTGGGGGGAGAAGCTTTACGGGCCGAAACCAAAAACAGTTGTGGAGGAAATGTCCGCGCTTTGGGACGCTTGGGCAGGTTGAAAATCAGCCGTTGTCCCGCTCCCACCGCTGGATAGCACTTTCGATCAAGGTGCGGCGGGTAGCGTTGGGCATATACTGACGTTCAAATTCGATCAGCCGCTCCGCGCGCTCCGTGTCGTTCCCAATCCGGGCCATCAGATCTTCAAAAAGCGTTTCTTCTTCGGGCAGATCGGGGAACAGCTCGCGCAGGACCTGATTTCGCTGCATACGCCGCCAGGTTTCCCCGCCAGCATAGCCTGCCAGGAGCGTTGCGGCCCACCAGGGAAAAGTTTCCCAGGAGAAAAACGGCTCCACGGTCAGGTCTCGTTCGAAGGCGGTGACAGTCACAGCCACCAGGATGCTCAATCCACCGACCCACAGGCCCATGCTGCGAGGCCGCTTTTTATCCAGTGCGGCCGCCAGATACCCGCCGCCGAAGGCACCTGCGGGTACGCTGAAAAGCAAGAGCGGACGCAAAAGGCCCTGAAACAATTCCGCACCGAACAACGATCGGAGTCCAAAAAAAAGCAGGCTTCCGGCAGCAAATGAAAGCAGTAATCCGAGCAAGATGGCGACCACGGCCGTCAGGCCGGATGCCAGTTCTTCGAACAACTCGATCCCACCTGGCCTGCCAGGTTCGAAGTCTTCATGGGCTTCCTCGTCGGGGTATACCGGACGGCCGCAGTTCGGGCAATGGTTGAGTTCGTAATAAAACAATTCCCCGCAGTGTGCACACTCAATGGTTGATTCCGATTCCTGGAAAGATCCGGCCATGGGATGATTCTACCAACAGATCACCAGGTTTCATGGTGAATGCTATCGCTGAAATCCCGCCGGCCGCGCCGTAGGGAGGGGGATCTTTTATCCGGGGCCGGATGGCCGATCGGGATCACCCCGACCGGGGTTATTTCGGCCGGGATATTCATGATGGCGCGCAGGCCTTCCAGATCATGGGAGCCTGCAAATCCAGCCGCCAGGCCTGCATCCACCACGCCGAGCAGGATAGTCATCACCGCGCAGCCGACATCCATAAACCAGTAGGGCACCGGCCAGTCGATCTCATCGCCTTCGAATGTGGTTTTGTCTGGTTCCTGGTAGCGCCGGTGATAGGCTGCTTCATTGGTGCATGGCACGATCAGGACCGGGGCAGAGGAGATGAAAGGTGCGAAACCCTTTTCAACGTAAAAACGTTCACCACAGTTGGCAGCAATGGCATTTTTTCGGGCCTTGTCGGTGACGATCACGAAATCCTGGCCTTGCGTATAGCCAGCACTGGGGCCGCGACGGGCAAGGTCCAGGATCCCCTCCACAGTCTCGATTGGGACCGGGTCCGAACTGAAATTTCGCACCATCCGGCGCTGCAACACGGTTTGCTTGAATTCCATCGCTGCCTCCCTTTCTGTTGGATGTTATTGGAGTGATTCCAGCTGGGCGCGGATTTTGTCCGCGCTTTCCAAGTAGCCGGCCAGCTTCTCACGCTCTCCCTGGATCACTTTTTCGGGTGCTTTTTCAGCAAAGGGTCCATCGAGAAGCTGCTGAAGCCGATTGATCTGTGCCTCGGTCTCCTGGAGGTCCTTGCCCAGGCGCAGTTTTTCCTCCTCGGGGTCCACCATCTCGGCCAATGGAAGGTAAATTTCGACCGGCCCGGCCACGAGCGCGATCGATCCCTCCGGTTTCACATCGAGATATTCCACGATCCGCAGGTGATCCTCCTGGATTTTCGCCAGGGAGGCAATCGTGGCGGACTGGTGCCCAATGTCATGGGCCAGATCTCCGGCGACCAATGTGGCCCCGATTTTCAGACCAGGCTGGACGTTTTTTTCCGCCCGCAGGTTGCGAATAGTCCGAACGATCTCCTGAAGCAGGGTAAAGCGGGCGATGTTGCCCTCTTCCCATCCCTGCTGCGGCGCTGCCGCCGGCCAGGGAGCGACGATCAGCGCCTCAGCCCAGGGTCCATCTTCCGGGATCAGTTTTTCGCTGTGGGTCTGTGTCGCTTTTTTCAGCCGCTGCCAGAGTTCCTCGGTGACATAAGGCGTAAATGGATGGAGCAGGCGCAGGCAGGTGTCCATCGTGCGCACCATCAAGTCCACAGTGTAATGAGCCCGGTCGCCGCCCTCGCTCACCTGAAGCTTGGCAATCTCCAGATACCAATCGGCAAATTCGCTCCAGAAGAAATCGTAAATCTGACGGCCGGCTTCCCCATATTGATGACCTTCGAAGAGCCGGTCAACCTGGGCGATCAGCTGGTTGAGCCGTGCCCAGATCCAGCCATCCGCCATCGTCCAGCGAGGTTCCCTTTCCGGCTCCCGGGGGCAGCGGGGGATTAAACCCAGCACCAGCCTTCCGGCGTTCCAGATCTTGTTGGCAAAGTTTCGATTGGCTTCCACACGTTTTAGGGAAAGGTTGGTGTCCTTACCAGGAGTGGAGCCCACCAGGAGTGTGAACCGCAGGGCGTCCGTGCCCATTTCATCCATGACCGTCAGGGGGTCGATCACGTTGCCGATGGTCTTGGACATTTTTCGTCCCTGCTCGTCGCGTATCAGCCCGTGCAGATACACGGTTTCGAAGGGGATTTCTCCGGTGAACGCCAGTCCCATCATGATCATGCGGGCGACCCAGAAAAACAGGATGTCGTAGCCGGTTTCCATCATTGTGGTCGGGTAGAAATAAGCCATATCTGCGGTCTCATCCGGCCAGCCCAGGGTGGAGAACGGCCAGAGCCCGGAGGAAAACCAGGTGTCCAGTACGTCCGGATCCTGCTCCAGTTGGGTGGCCTCCCCAAAATGCACCTCGGCTTTTTCGTGGGCTTCCTCCTCGCTGCGGGCGCAGAACATCGTGCCGTCGGGCGCGTACCAGATCGGGATCCGGTGGCCCCACCAGAGCTGCCGCGAGATGCACCAATCCTGGATGTTTTCCATCCAGTTGTAGTAAACGCGCGTAAAGTATTCCGGCACGATCCGGATGCGCCCATCTTGCACCGCCTGAAGCGCCGGTTCGGCAAGCGGTTTGATGTCTACGAACCACTGCGTGCTGATCATCGGCTCGATGATTTCGCCGCCGCGTTGAGAGCGCGGCACCTGGTGGGAATAGGGCTCTTCCTTGATCACCAGCCCCTGAGCTTTCATGTCTTCCCACAGGTTTTTTCGGGCTTCGAAACGGTCCTGTCCGGCGTATGGGCCGCCTTCCTCGGTCACGCGGGCTTCCCTGTCGAGCACCGAGACGATTGGAAGGTTGTGGCGTTCGCCGATTTCGTAATCGTTGGGATCGTGGCCGGGCGTCACTTTGAGGGCGCCGGTCCCGAATTCCGGATCTACGTAGGCGTCCGCGATCACGGGGATCGGTCGGTCGAGGATTGGCACCAGCGCGGTTTTTCCGATAAAAGCCTGGTAGCGCTCATCCTCCGGGTGGACCGCCACAGCGGTATCCCCGAGAATGGTCTCTGGCCGGGTGGTAGCCACCGGCAGGAAGTCATCGCCGCCCTGGATCCTGTATTTGAAATGATACAGTTTTCCTTGTTCTTCGTGATATTCCACTTCCAGGTCGGAGACGGCGGTTTTAAGCCCTGGAGACCAGTTGATCAGGCGCGGTCCACGGTAAATCAAGCCCCGTTCGTACAGCCGGACGAAGGCTTCATTCACGGCCCGGGAAAGGCCGTTGTCCAGGGTGAACCGCTCCCGGTCCCAGTCGCAGGAGGCCCCCAGCCGGCGAATCTGGTCGGTGATGATGCCGCCGTATTTGCGTTTCCATTCCCAGGTGTATTCCAGGAACCGTTCCCGGCCAATTTCTTCCCGGCTTTCCTCCAGCGTGCGCAGCAGATGCTTTTCCACCTGGAGCTGGGTGGCGATGCCCGCGTGGTCGCTGCCCGGGACCCACAAAGTCGGGACGCCTTTCATGCGCTGGTGGCGGATCATCAAGTCTTCCATTGAGACAAACATGGCGTGCCCCAGGTGCAGTTCTCCGGTCACGTTGGGAGGTGGGATCGAGATCACAAAGGGCCGGATCGAAGGGTCATGGTCGGGACCGGCCGGATCGTTTTGGGGCTTGAAGTACCCGGCCGCCTCCCACATGGCGTAAATCCGCTCCTCGGTGCCTTTGAAATCATAGGTTTTGGAAAGGGTAAACAGTTCGTTTTCCATGTTGTTCCTTCTTTTTGCAGGTTTTGGGCAGAAAAGAAAAATCCTTTTCATCCATCTGAGGACGAAAAGGATTCCGCGGTACCACCTCAGTTCACCGGCTTTCAGCCCGTGCACTCCGGCCCCGGCAGACACCGGGGCAGCGCTGTAACGGGCGCGCCCGTGCCGGTCTACGGAAGCCGGCCGATCAGGCCGGGTTTCTTTCTTCGGCAACCATTCCGGGCGACATTCAGCGGGGCGGGCCTGGGGGGGCTTTCAGCCTTTGGCCGCTCCTTCTCTGGCAAGCTGCGGGCCGCTTACTCTTCCCGGAGGGATTATTTCGGGGACCATTATACAGAAGCGGAACGGGTGTGTCAACGCCATAATTGTGAAATAATGCACAATCCTTGACTTTCAGCGCCTTTTTTGCTATTCTTCCCCATCATCCCACCCGACCGGGCAGCCAGGGCGGATGTGCAAATGCGGCTTTTGAGGGACACCAGGTGATTAATTACGAAAGAGTTTCCGACAACGTTTTTTCCTTTCAAAGCGAACTGTACGCCCAGGTTACGGCCGGGGTGATCGCCGGACCGAATTGGGCGGTGGTGATCGATACCCTGGCTTTCCCGGATGAGACCCTGGGGATCCGGGATTTTGTTGAGCAAGAGCTGCAAATCCCGGTTCGCTATGTCATCAACACCCATTACCATGCGGACCATACCTGGGGCAACTGTTTCTTTCCTGGGGCGCTGGTCATCTCCTCCGCGCTTTGCCGTTCGCTCCTGGAGGAGCACGGGGCCCCCTCCCTGGAGGAAGCACGGCGGCAAAATCCCAACCTGTTTCGACAATCCAAAATCGTGCTGCCCCAACTCGTTTTTGAGACCGGGGAACTTGGCCTGCGGGTGGGGAAAAAATCGATCCGGATTTTCCCGCTGCCGGGTAACAGTCCCGACGCGATTGGTGTCTTGCTCGAGGAGGACAAGGTCCTGTTTTCTGGCGATCTTTTCATGCCGATCCCGTATATCGTCGATGGCGATGTGGACCGGATGATCGAATCGCTCAATTATGTCGCCAGCCTGGGCCTGGAGAACATCGTGCAGGGGCACGGTGATGTGATCCTGCGCGGTGAGATCGATGGCCAGGTGGAGGACAATATCGCCTATCTGAAAGCATTGGAAAAAGGGGTCAAGAAAGCCTCGCGGCGGAAATACCCTCTGGACCTGCTGGAGACCCTGGATGTCGAATCGATGGGAAAAAGCCGGGTCTTGTTAGGGGGGCTGGCCGAACAGCTTCACCAACGCAACCTGGCCGCACTTTTCAAAATGCGGTACGGGGAGGAACCGATCGGGTCCGAGCTGGAAAGTTGAGTCGGGACAAGGCGGAGCGTGCCGCCTAAAAAATTGGAATTGCGCCGCCTGAAAAGGCGGCGTTCTTTTTTTATTCCTGGGCTTTCAGGCGCTTGGCCCGCCAACCCACGAGCCGTTCGTTTCCGTCTAGCAGGCGACGGATGTTGGGCCGCAGCGCCCAGATCAGCAGCAATTCGGCAAGCAAGCCGTATAAGACAAATTCCCAGGGTGAAAGCTTGAGGGCTGCCAGAACGGCGAAGATAATCGATGAAACCAATGCCACACTCAATGTGGCAACCGAGGCATAACCGATCCCGAACAGCACCAGGAAGCCCACCGGAAAGATGATCAGGAAGCTCCAGGCCCACAGCCCCAGCGAGCCTCCGGCGCAGGTTGCCCCGCCAGCCCCTCCACCCAGACGGATTTTTCCGTTTTCGCCTTTTTCCACCAGAAATATCGAGTAATTGTGGCCGATGATCGCCGCCAGGGGCGCGGCGACTTTCAACCACACGTTATCCGGCATCAGCGCCGCAGCGATCCAGACGCTGCTGGCACCCTTTAAAATGTCCAGCAGAGAGGTGACCAGCCCGACCCAGAATCCCGCTGCCCGCATGGCATTTGTTCCCCCTGTGCGGCCACTCTGGATCTTCCGGATGTCTTCCCCCTTAATCCAGCGGACGAGAAGCAAGCCAAAAGGGATCGAGCCGATCAGATAGGAAAATACCAGGGTGCCAGCAAAGGTCAGAATTTCCATGGATGCCTCCGGGCTGGTCAAAGGCGCATTGATGACCAGAGTATACCTGAATGTCTTTTTTCACTGATATACAAAACACCGCGGGGTTGCAGTCGTTACCCCCGCCGTGCGGATCCGGCGATCAGGAGGGTGATTTCTTGGACCGTACCCCTGTCGATACGGAATCCCCTGGCGCCGAAGCCTGCAGGCGCCGGAGAGACAATGATGCTGATCGCCTCTGGATAGGCTGCCTCGGCCACATCGATATGCGATGGACCGGAGGGACCCTGAGGGTGGGAGTGGTAGATGGCTTCCAGATTCCATCCCAGCGCCTCTATCCGCCACATAGCACGGATCTGTTCCGCAGGGGACATTCGAAATCGGGATGGGCTGGATAGCTCGTTCGTGATTGGGAAAACCCCGGTGGAATGGCCGCTGCGACCTGCCACCAGGCCGCAGGCTTCGGCGGGCAGACAGCGTTCCACGTCATCGAGGATTGCGCGCCAGTCTTCGGAACGCAGGGTAAACACCTCGCCGCCCATCAGTTCAGCCAGAGGGCGAGCAGCCAGATGCCGGCCAGGATCAGGATCGGCTCCCAGATGGTGCGCAATCGCGGGCGCTCCTCAACCATGTTTGCAAAGAAGACGTTGGCTGCAAACGCCGGCCCGGTTACCAGCAGACCGAATGCAACCGGTGAGAAAGGCAGGAAGTGGCCTGCTGTGGCGACCTGCGCCGTTACCAGCAGCGTGGTCAGGGCGGCGAAATATGCGGTGAAAATGTTCGACCGCTCGTACAAAGACGCCCCCTGTAGCCGCAAGAAAAGGAACCGGATGGTCAGCAGGCCGGCCGCTACGGACATGGACGGGATGAGAAAAACCAGCCGGATGTCGGCGGCGCGCAGGTTGGCCGCTAATGCAAAAAAAAGGATAAATGTGATCGTCGAAATACCGGAAAGGGCGATCCGGAAATTGACATCACGGGGTTCCACCAGCACGAATTCAGCCGTCCAGATCAAGATGAGCAGCCCAACTCCGAGAGCCAGCATCATCCACCATAGCCCCTGAAGTGGCAGCGACCACAAAATGACGGAGAGCACCCAGGCGGAAAGAGCTGGCAGGATTCCGAATTGCAGGAATTGTTTTTCGTGCCCAGAAGGGTGATGCTGGACCAGCCAGAATGTGCCGGTCGCCGAAAGGCCTGCCGCCAGGACAGCCGTAACCGTGTTGACATTGAACCTGAAATCGACCAGGATGCCCAGCACCGCCAGGCTCAGCTCCCCGCCCGGAAAAGAAATCAGCTTGGCGAGCAGAAATGTCAGGGACAGAGTGGCCGCCAGCACAGATACCTGCTGGAAATTGGGCGTCGTTCTCAACTGCATCCTCCGAATTCTACCAATCAATAGCGCCTGTCAACCCGCACCCAATAAATATGGGGCAAAGCAAATTGCAGCGTCTTTATGATGGGGAGAAACTTTTGTAGATCAGGTATTGGAGGCCACCATGTCCATTCAAAATGCCCCTGCCCAGGAGGAAAACACGGGTCCGGTCCGGCGATTGGATGAATTCACCACAAGTGTTGCCGCGCTGCGCACCCAGACCGACCGGGCGCGCAATATTTTCGGATTTGGGCGCCGCATCATCGTTCCGCCGGATGAGATTCACGTGGTGGTCGGTGACGGACGCCATATTTTTCTGCTTTCCAACTCCCGCAAGGTTTACGGCCAGACGGCCGACCGGCCTTCCCGCTACTGGCTGAACCCGCTCAGCCAGGTCATCAAACTCAAAACCGTCAGCTTCACCGTGCCGATTCGCGGCCCGGGGGATGTCGGTGTGGCCGCTTTGGACAACTCCAAAGTCAGCTTCCGGCTGTGGGCACATGCGGTCGCCAAGCTCAATCCGGACAAGGCCGAGGTGGCGGCCCAGCGGGTCGGCCTGGATACCAGCGGTTTGATCAACACCATCACCGAAGTCGGAACCGCGGAGCTGGTCGCAGCAGCCGCCAGCATGCCGCTCCAGGAGATCATCGCCAACCGCCAGCGCCTGGCAGAGATTGCCTTTCCCAAGGTCAACAACATCCTGTCCGAACTGGGGTATGACCTGGCTTTGCTGACGATTACGAAACTGGAAGGCGTGGCGTACAAGAAGCTGGTCGAGCAGGCAGAAGCCGGGATCTCGAAGGAAACCAGCATCGCCACCAACCGCGAACAGGTCCTGGAATTGCAGGACGACCAGGGCAGGGCGCGCACAGAGGCCGAAATCCGAGCACAGACCGAAATCAAAGTTGCGGCGGAGCAGCTGGAAGCCCAGCGGGAGGTGCAAAACGCCACCCTCGGCCAACAAGAAGCGCTGGCCGTGCGGCGACACGAGCTCGAATTGCTCCAGCTCGAGCGCGGCAAACAGCGCGCCGAAACCAGCCATGGCACGGATCTGGCCAAAGTCCTGCTGGATAAAAAACTGGGCGAGGCGGAGACGGAAAAATCCGCTCGCCTGGCGCGCCTTGCGGAGGAGAGGGAGGCGGAGATCAGGCTTGTTCAGACCGAAAAGGAAGCCGAACGGCTGGCACTCGAGCAGATCCGCCAGATCGAGCGTGCTGCCGAGAGAACCGAAGCCGAGGCGCGCCGACTGCGTGCCGAGGAATTTGCCGCTGCGGAAAGGACGAGGGAAGTGGCATTGGTGGAAGCCCACCAGCGGGCGGAGGCCCTCGAGGTGGATGCAGATGCCGAAGCCAACGCCTTGAAGATCCGCACGCAGGCCCAGACCCGGGCGGAGCGGGTCACAGCGGAAGCAGAAGCCGATGCTACCCAAAAACGGGCCGAAGCTGCAAAAAAACGGGCAGAGGCGCTGCGCGCCGAGACCGCCGCACCGGGTCTGGCCGAGGCGGAAGTGGAGGCTGCCAGGCTCCAGGTTACCGAGAAACAGGTCGAAATAAACCGGAACGAAGGCCTGGCCCTCGCGGAGGTTTCCCGGGCTCAGGCTGAGGCCGAGGCTGAACGGCTGGGGCGACTGAAAGATGTGGAGATCCGGGCCCAGGAGCGCCTGCTGGAACTGTACAACCAGGCCCCAGTGCTCGTCGACCTCGAGAAAATTCGCCTCGAACACCAGCACCGAGAGCGGCTTGCCAACATGCGACTCGAAACTTCGCTGAAAGCTTTCGAAGCGCTCGCTCCCGGGGTCCGGATGAACATCTTCGGCAGCGGGGGGCAGGCCGGGGCAATGATGGCGGACCTGCTGGCCATCGCTCACGGATTTCAAATGATGGGGGAGGAGGTCCCCGCCCTGGGTCGGCTGGCCAATGGGCGAGGGAACGGATCGGACCGCGGGTTGGCGGCCGCCTTCCAAAAACTGCTGCCGGCCATCCGGACAGCCCTTTCGCAGGTCAACCCCAGGATGTTTTCCAGTATGCGGATCGCCGACCTTGTCGACCGTCTGGGCCCGGTCGTTGCCGGGGAGGGGCCGCTGGTGGATGCCCTGGCAGGACTCAAGGCCGACGCACAATTTCGCATGGTCGGAGACCTGCCGCTGGCTCCATTCCTGCAGGTCCTGGGTTTCGATCCCCAGGAGACCTCCGAGCAGGTTGACGACTCTGTTTTGGCCAGCGCCTCTCTGCCGGATTGACTCTCAGAAGAACCTTCCAACCGGAATAGCCGCTTCTGGAGCGTTTCAGCCCCAGAAGCGGTTTTTTACTTTGTTCAATTGCTGAGGTGGTCCAGCGGCCTCAGCAGCTCCCCCATGCCTGAGGCCGCAGTTGGATGGGTTGCTCGATGTGCCCGATGCAGAAGGCTTCTTTCATCGAGCCGGCGGGTCTGATCGGTGGATGACCGCGCCGAAAGCCGTTACGAAGCGCGAGCTGTGGGTCCGCCCGAGAGGATATTCGTCACCCGGTAGCCATAGGTGTTGATCACCCGGGTGCTCTCGAAGCGGGTTTCCACCTGGACGCTCTCATCGTAGATATGGATATGTCCGTGGAAATGAAAACGGGGCTTGAAAGTCTTCAGCAGCCAGCGAAAGGCGTTGATTCCGCGGTGGGCGGGGTCGGTCTTGTCATGGATGCCGCGAGGAGGTGCATGTGAAATAAAGATATCGAGATATTTGCCCTGAGTAAGCCGGTTCCACAGCAAATGCGGAACCAGTCGGAATATGTGCGACCACATCTCGCCCTGGGTATATTGGAAGTCCCCTCGGTTGTAGCGAACGCTGCCTTCCACGCCGGCCATCAGCAAGCCTTTGTACTCCATCACTCTGCCGTGCAGATCGGTGGCGCCGCGCGGGCCGGTTCGGTTGCCGGATTTACTGTATTCGATCTTGCTGGCATGGTTGCCGCGCACAAAAAACATGTCTTTACCGAGCGTGTCCAGCACGTATTCGACATAGTAATAAGGCAGGTCGCCGCAGCTGATAACGAAATCGACGTGGGAAAAGGTGCTCTTGCAAGAAGGGCTGTAAATGAGATCAACCACTTTATCGCTTATGGAAAGGACTTCCATGAAGCGTTTATACACGGGGTGCCCCCATTTGGCAACACTCGCGGTCAGAAAGCCGGATCGGGGCCCCGGGGACCGGTAATCGCTGGGGTAAAATTCCCTCATGGCGGCGATCAGCGTGCACCGGCTGGCGAAATCTTTCGAAGCCCGGCAAAAGGCGGCGGGCATGCGGGGCAGCCTGCGCGCCCTGGTGCGGCCGGTGAAGAGACTTGTGGAAGCCGTGCGGGAGATCTCGTTTGAGATGGACCAGGCTGAGTTGTTGGGGTTCATCGGTCCGAACGGAGCCTGGAAATCGACCACGATCAAAATGCTGACCGGAATCCTGCATCCAACCTCTGGGCATGCCAGCGTGCTGGATTTTGTGCCCTGGAAGCAGCGTCAGAAACTGGCTTTCCATATCGGGACCGTGTTTGGGCAGCGACCGCAGTTGTGGTATCACCTGCCGGCCGTGGACACATTTCTTCTTTTTGGCAAAATATATGAGATGGATGACCGGGAGACAGAAAGACGAATCGCTTTTCTGGCGGAAGCTTTCGAGATCCAGCACCTGCTGGAGACACCGGTGCGGAAACTGTCTCTCGGCCAGCGAATGCGTTGCGAAGTGGCCGCATCCCTGCTGCATAAACCGCGTCTGCTGCTTCTTGATGAACCTTCGATCGGATTAGACGTGGTTGCCAAGCAGCGGATCCGGGATACAGTGCGCCGCATGAACTGTGAGGAGGGCGTTGGCATTCTGCTGACATCCCACGATGCCGGGGATATCGAAGCGCTTTGCAAGCGGGTGATCATCATCAACCACGGGCAGATCATTTACCAGGATCGGGTTTCGGCACTCAAACGCCAATACCTGACCACCAAGCAGGTCGATGTGCGCTACGATCGGGAGATTGAGACAGCTTTCACCTTTCCGGGAGTACAGGTGCTGAAAACCGGCCGCTACGGCATGAAATTGCGATTCGATTCCCGCCGGACGTCCGTGGAGCGGGTGATTTCGGGGTTGGCGGAATTCGGGAACCTGGTTGACGTCACCATTTCTGACCCCTCCCTGGAACGGGTAATCCGCACGATCTACGAAGCGGATGAAACCCGGCGTAAGGGGGAAAGGAACGGGCATGCCTAGCATGGGCGCCTCATCCACGATTGGCCTCTCCGGCAGCCGCCTGAAAGCCCTGGACAAGTACTTTTCGATCTTCAAAATCCAGCTGATTAACGCTTTCGCCTATCCCGCCGATCTGTTCTCCCGCGTTTTTTCCATGTTGATTTTCATGTGGGTGTTCCTTCAGTTGTGGACGGTGACATACGCCGCCATGGGCCAGACCCAGATCGACGGGTTGACCCTGAGGGATACGCTCTGGTATCTGATGATCGCCGAAATGGTACTGCTGAGCAAACCGCGCCTTGCCCGCACAATCGCAGAAAACGTGAAAGATGGGACGGTGGCTTACCTGTTGAACCGGCCCTACCATTTTCTCCTGTACCAGCTGAGTGTCGGCCTGGGGGACAGCTTGCTGCGTATGGTGGTGAATGCGGCGGCGGGGGGTGCGCTCATCTGGCTGATGCTGGGCCCGCCTCCCAATTGGCTCGGGGTTCCGCTGGTGGTCATCGCCCTGCTTTTCGCCTGGTGCATCGATTTTTGCCTAAACGCCATGATCGGGCTGCTCGCCTTTCTGACCGAGGACGTCTCGGCTTTCGAGTGGATTTATTCCAAGCTGGTTCTCATCCTGGGCGGGGTGCTGATCCCGCTTGATTTTTTTCCCGATTGGCTGCGAGACTTCGCCCTTTCCTTGCCCTTTGCCTACACCACCTACGCCCCAGCCCGCATTTTCATCGATCCCGCCTGGTCTGATTTCTCCGGTTTGCTGCTGCGGCAGGTCGCCTGGTTGGTAGCCCTTTCGATACTGCTCGGCCTGTTTTTCCAGCTTGGGGTCCGGCGGCTGAACGTAAACGGGGGATGAAAATGTTCCGTGAACTGCGTTTTCTCACCGCCCTGTGGAAGGCCAATCTGCTCTCGGCCATGGAGTACCGCATCCCTTTTCTGACGCAGGTCTTGGGCATGATGCTGAACAATGCGGTCTATTTTGTGTTCTGGGTGATATTCTTCGACCGCTTTGACAACGTCGGAGGATGGGGCCTGCGCGATATGTTCATCCTTTTCGGCATCGTGGCTACCTCGTTTGGCCTGGGGATCTTCCTGTTTGGAAACGCCACATCCCTGGCAGACCATATCGCGACCGGGAGACTGGATTACTATCTTTCGCTGCCGCGCCCGGTCCTGCTCCACCAGCTGGCCAGCCGCAGTGTGACCAGCGGGTTGGGAGATTTTTTCTACGGTTTGCTCAGCTTTGCGTTCGCCGGGCAATACGGTCCCCAATCGATCGCCCGGTTTCTGTTGGGAGCTATTTTCGGGGCCATGATATTTGTGTCTTTCCTGACCCTGGTCCAGAGCCTGGCTTTTTGGATCGGGAACGCCTCGATGATCGCTTCGCAGGCGACCAATGCCATCATCACTTTCGCTCTGTATCCGATCACGCTCTTCGATGGTTCGGCCAAGCTGATTCTCTTCACGCTCATCCCGGCAGCGCTGGTCGGATCGGTGCCGGCGGAGTTCGTACGGGCTTTCACCTGGACACAACTTTTTCAAATAGTGGGCGCCGGCCTTGTGATTTGTACCCTTTCCATCTTTGTTTTTTACCGGGGCCTGCGGCGGTACGAAAGCGGCAGTGCCATCCAGGTACAGGTCTGAACATGCGTTCCCGGCCGCTTTTGATCGCCACCGGTTTCGGGGCTGCCGTCCAGATCCTGTACCTGCTGGCTATGACCGCCCTGACCTACTTCCTGGTTTACCCGATCCTGGAGCAGTCCTTGCTGGACGATTTGCAGGTTCCGGGGTCGGTTCCGGGACCCGTGATAAATACCTCTCTGTTCACCGGCATTGCCGGCATTTGCCTGGCCCCCGTCCTGTACGCTGCCATCGGCGTGGTTTACACATATTTTCACCACCGCGAATACCCGGTCACGCCGGATCAGGGTGCGGTTGGCGGAGCGGCCGCGGCCGCCGCCGCACGCTTGTTGAGCGGGGTGATCGGCGTGTTGATCAACGCGATCGCCATATACTCCTTTTCCAGCCGGGTCCCGTTTTTTGCCGGCCTGGGAGATGGGCCTCCGGACGCCCTGATTTTCGGGATTTTCAGCTCAGCGGTTGGCAGCCTGTTCGGGTTATGCTTTGGGGCAGTTTTCGCTGCATTGATCGGAGCGCTGGGTGGCGGGCTGGGTGCACTTGTGATCAACCGATGAGCGGGGGCTGGAGCTGGCTGCGCCGGGCCCCGCATTACCGCACGCCCGTCCGGTTGCTGTTGGGCATCGGGATGCAGGTGATCGCCTGGCAGGTCAGCCGGTGGGTGGATCGCGGCCTGTTTCGGCCAGAGGACATCGACGTTCACAAGTTTGAGATCCATTTGCCGCGACTGCATCCCGCCTTCGACGGTTTTCGCCTGCTTCACATCTCGGATATCCACATGGGCACCTGGATGAACCCGGCGCGCCTCTCAGGGATCGTGCAAATGATCAACGACCTGCAGGCGGACCTGGTGGCGATCACCGGCGATTTCGTCTCCTACACGATCGACGGGCCGATCCAATCCATGGTAGGACCGTTGAAATCCATCTGCTCCAGGGAGGGAAATTTTGCCGTCCTGGGCAACCACGATATGTGGACAGACCCTGAAGCGGTGCGGGCGATGCTGGCTTCCAGCGGCATCCGCGAGCTCAGAAACCAGGCTGTGACCTTGGACCGGGATGGCGGCTGCCTGCACATCTGCGGTGTGGACAACGTATACACCGGTCACGCGGACCTGGTGCCGGTCCTAGAGAGCCTGCCCCCCGAAGGTGCAGCGGTCCTGCTGGCGCACGAACCGGATTTTGCCGACCAGGCTGCCGCCAGCGGGCGTTTCGATCTGCAGCTTTCCGGGCATTCCCACGGCGGCCAATTGAATCTGCCGCTGATCGGCCCCCCATTTCTGCCACACCTGGCAAAAAAATATCCCCGCGGTCATTACCGGGTTAGGGACATGCATCTGTACACCAGCCGCGGCCTCGGTACGACCGCTTTGCAGATCCGCTTTCGCTGCCCGCCTGAGATCGCCATCCTTCGCCTGCAATCCTCTCCGGTGGGTTTCAAAACATGAACTCTTTCGGAAAGGTGGACCGCGCAGCGATTTCCCGTTTTGCGGCTTACGCCCTTTCGTTCCTACTTTCGCTGCTGCTACCCGCGGCCCTGATTGTCCTTCAAACCGGTCTGACGCTTTCAAGCCGGGACCGGGTGTCCGGGATCCTCTCCCAGGCCGCAGTTGAGTCCGGTTTGCTTCCTGAAGGGCTGGCCTGGTTCGCAAAAAACCGGGCGGCAAGCTACGCAGCCGGCCCGGGGACGGGGGAGGTGGTGGAAGAGCCGGATATCGGCGCTATCCTGGATTCGATTCCTGCGGATGGCTGGCGGCGAGTCAGCGCCACTCTGCTTACCGAAGAAATGCTGGGTGCGTGGGCCTCCCAAACTGTGGATGGGGTGTCCGCATGGCTGGAATCGGGCGAAAAGCTGCCCTCAGTGGTCTGGACACTGGCGCCATTGCGGGAGCGGCTGCAGACGGAGGACGGGCGCATGGTAGTCGCCGTCGGCTTCGCCGCCCTGCCTCCCTGTTCCGCGGTGCAGCTCGAGGCTTTTGAAACCCGGCTGCTGGAAGCAAATCCCGGAGATTCCGTCGTTTTCGAAGCCTGCCAGCATCCGCCCCCCTGGTTTCAGGAACAGTTCAACGCTTACCTGGGCTCGCTGGCAAGGATCGCCGCGGGGATCGGAGACCAATTCGACCTGACAACTGCGCTTCAGCAGGCGGAAAACCCGCAGGGTGTGGGCGTCCTGTGGTTGAAAAACGGGTTGCGAGCTTTCCTTTGGGGGCGTTTCCTCATCCCCTTCGTTTACCTGGCGATACTGGTAGCCATACGAATCCTGATTGGCCGGGACCGCCTGGAAATCGGAAAAACTATCGGGGTCTCACTTTCCCTCGGTGGGAGCCTGTCGATGCTGATCGCAGGCGCCTACCCGCCTGTGATCCAGCGGATCGTGGCTTCATGGGTGCTGAGCGAAGTGCCGGCGCGGCTCCACCCGGCAGCCTCCAACGCGTTCGTTCGCCTTTCCGAGCTTGTATTTCCGCCAGTGGTCCTGGCAGGTGGGGTGGTCCTGGTGGTTGGTGTGGGGATTATGCTCTGGGGAGCGGGGGTCTTGGCCCGCCGGAGACCTCCACCCTAAACGATTTGTTAGAAATCTCCCCCAGGGATATTTTTCTCCGGTGTGCTGAAACTTGCCGTGATATAATCCCTGGTCCCGGGGATGACAGGCTTCGACGGAAGAGGCTGTTCCCGGACTGCGAGCCGAGAGGCGCCGACCTCGTAAAATCAGCGCAAAACGTTAAGTGCCAACCGCACAAACACCTACGCTGCCCTCCCTCTCGCTGCATAAGCGACTGAAGGCAGCCTGACCCGATAAAGGGTCACGCCCCCCGGGACCGTTCATTGGCCGGGCCCGGGTCCGGCGGACAAAAGTCAATGTGCCGCCCGTGGACGCCGCTAAACGGGTGAAAGCGGGGCTTTCGGGCTCCAGCGGCTTGCCCGGATGACCTTTGGTCCGCTGTAGGTCTCCAGGTGAAGAGAAACAACGGACTACGCTCGTAGATGTTCGCGGGGCTAATCTTTCGGACTCGGGTTCGATTCCCGACATCTCCATGGAATAAGGGCGCGTGAGCGCCCTTTTTTCGTCCCAATTATTTCGATTGAAGAAAACCTTTTGATTCCGCCCCCCAGGAAAGGGAGGTCCCGAAGGCACGTCATTGCCCCTTTCCGATCCTCACCACCAAACCTTTTAAATAATTCCCCTCTGGAAAATTGAGTGCGACCGGGTGATCCGGTGACGGCCCCAGTCGGTCCTCGATCTGGGCTACCACCCCCGCGTCCAGGGCGGCGCCGGCAACGATCTTCTGGAACAACTCGCTGCTCACCCCGCCAGAGCACGAAAAAGTCATCAGCCGCCCCCCCGGGCGCAGCAGGCGGAAAGCCGAGAGATTGATGTCTTTGTATCCTCTGGCAGCCCTCTCGACATGTTTCCGGGTTGGGGCAAACTTCGGCGGATCCAGCACGATCAGGTCGAATTTGTGACCTTCAGAGTTCAACCGGCGCAATTCGGAGAACACATCGCCGGGGATCCAGTCATGGTTGCGCTCTGCCATGCCGTTGATATGCAAACTTTCCTCTCCTAGCCGGATCGCCTCTCCCGAGGTCTCGACCGACAGGACGCTCCGGGCCCCGCCGGCCAGGGCGCTGATGCTGAACCCGCCGGTGTAAGCAAAGCAGTTCAAGATGTCCTTCCCACCGGCTGCCAGCCCGAGTATTCGCCGGTTGTCTCTCTGGTCCAGATAAAAACCGGTCTTGTGCCCGCCGGCGATATCGACCAGGAAACGCAGGCCGTTTTCCCGGATTTCGACCCATCCCCCGGGGCCCTCTCCGCGCAGGGGACCGAAGCGAGCTGGAAGCCCTTCCAGGGACCGCACATCGACATCCGAGCGCTCGTAAATCTGGCCGCAGCCCATCAACTCCACCAGCGCATCGACGATCGTTTCCCGCCAGCGCTCCGGCCCGGCTGACAGGCACTGGACGACCAGCCAGTCCGCGTACTGGTCGACCACCAGGCCCGGCAGGCCGTCCGATTCGGCATTGACCAGCCGGGCGGCGTTATTTTCTGAGTCCAACATTGGCCTGCGCAGGTCCAGGCTCTCCTGCAGCCTTTCCAGGAAAAATGCTTCGTCCACGGGCCGGTCCTCGTGCCAGCTCCACACGCGCGCCCGGATATTTGCGCCGGGGGCATACGCCGCCCAGGCCAGGAAACCGCCGGCCGCGTCCCGAACGGCGATGGTCTCTCCCAGGCCCGGATCGCCCGAGACTGAGGCGACCGCTCCCGAAAAAATCCAGGGGTGCCGCCGCGCCAGCGCCCGCTCGCGGCCTGGTTTGAGCAACAGCGTCGGGGCAATCTCATCCATCACAAATCCTCAAAGGGGCAAAACAAAACTCCCGGAGCGTATCCGGGAGCCGTGTTCAGGAGGAAGCTGCGTTTTGGGGCTCGCCTTCCAGCACCCCGAGACGGTGGCCGGCATCGATGATCACCTCCATGGCGTGGGCGATCTCTTCGGTGTCATGCGCTGCGGTGATCGTTGCTCGCAGCCGGCTCAGCCCTGGGGGAACTGCAGGAGACACCACCGGCAGGACAAACACGTCCTGGTTCTGGCAGCTGGCGGTCATGCGGAATGCAGTTTCGTCATCCCCGCAGACGATCGGCACGATGGCGGTCTCGGTGAACAGCGTGTCAAAACCGGCCCCTTTCAACCCCTGAATGAACTGGCTCGAATTTTGATTGAGTTTTTCGATCCGCCAGGGCTCGTCCAGGATCACCTTGAACGCTTCGTTTGCAGCCGCGGCGATCGCCGGAGGCAGCGCAGCAGAAAAGATGTAAGCCCTTCCGGTGTGCCTCAGGTACTGGACGATCTCGCGCCTGGCAGCCACGTACCCTCCGACAGCCGGGATGGTCTTGCTGAGCGTGCCCATCTTGATGTCGATAGTGCCTTCCATGCCGAAATGCTCTTCGATGCCGCGCCCCTGTTTGCCCAGCACCCCGACGGAATGGGCTTCGTCGACCATCAGCCAGGCGTTGTATTTCCTGCACAGCTCGACCAGCCGGGGGAAATCGATGATGTCGCCGTCCATGCTGAAGACCGAATCGACGACCACCAGGCGGGCGGCGTCGGCGGGAATGGCGCTCAGGCGGCTTTCCAGGGCTTCCATGTCATTGTGCTTGAAGCGCTGGAACTTCGCCCCCGACATCAGGCATCCATCGACAATGCTGGCGTGGTTGAGCTTGTCCGAGAGCACGTAGTCCCCGCGGCCGACCAGGGAGGAGATCACGGTCAGATTCGTGGCGTATCCCGACGAGAATGTCACCGCGGCCTCTGTGCCTTTGAAATCGGCGATCGTCTCCTCAAGTTCCTCATGGATCGGCAGGGACCCGGCCAGCGTGCGCACTCCGTGCGTTCCGGTGCCGTAGCGGTCAATGGCCTCCTGGGCAGCCTTGTTTAGACGGGGGTGGCCGATCAGGCCCAGGTAGCTGTATGAGGCGTACATGCCCATTTCACGGCCATCCACCAACACCCGCCCACCGCCGCGGATCTCCTGGATGGGCCGGTTGTAAAAATAGAGGCCCTTTGAGCGGATGTCCTCCACTCGGTTATTGATGAGGTCCATCCGGAAGGTGACGCTGTCCTGCCAGTCAAAATCCATCTCAGGCTCCTGTTTCAGCAAAAAAGGAGGATCGTTTCAATCG
>JBFKII010000030.1:0-21035 GCA_041632295.1 Anaerolineales bacterium
ACGGCGTTCCTATTCGACAAAATGATGACAGTCTCTAACATCCCCCTCCCCTTTTTGGGGCCTGCTCAGCCAGGTCGGTTCACCAAAAAGCGGACATCTCTACTTTGCAGAAAACAGGACATTTCTACTTTGCGTTGACATTTATAGGTATTTTGGTCGCTGTCCCAAAGTTGGTGGGCGAAATTCTCTTTTTCAACGGCAAGTCGCCAAGGCCCAAAGAAAACCTTTCAAAAACCCGCTTTCAAGTCCAGTTTTGGCTAGAAACCAGGATGCCGTTCAAGCGTCCGTCTTCGGTCTTGTAGCCGCGCGTTCGTCTGGCCCTACTTTTGAATTTGCCAATCATCTGCTCGGTCAGATTGTTCGTCCAGGGTATCTCCTGCCCTTTTATTGAAATTAGCCTTTCCCAAGCAGGGGCCTAAACCGGATTTCGCCAAAGGTATCGATTGATGCGTGCGCTCGTCAGCCGGAAACCAATCCGCTGGTAAACCGGCACACCCATCTCCGTGGAAAACAAGACGCCATGATGGTAGCCCATCTCACGCGCCTCGAGCAGAGGCTTGAGCGTAATCGCAGCGCCGATACCGCGTCGCTGCGCTTTTGGCAAGATAGCGACGGCATAAACGCTTGCTACCCCGCCGCCGTTGAACAGCAAATTGGTGGCGAAAGGTTCGCGATCCAGATAACCCACGTATATTCGCCAAGGGGACTCACCGATGCCCACAGCAAGTGTGGCATCCACCCAGGACTGCCCCGCCCAGTCTGGGATTTCATACGTTTCGACAAACACTTTTTTGAAATCATACAGCTGTTCTTCCTGGCTGATCGCAATGATCTCAAAGCCGGACGGCGTTTTTTGCAAGAGGGACTCATCCAGCTGGTGGAGATCGGCAACCATCCCAGGCGCGCCCAGCTCGGTCTGGCGGATGCGGCGAGCTAATTCTTGCTGCTGCTCGGCCATGTCAATCAGGCCGCGGGCGTGTAGACGCTTGCCAAGGTCATCGGGAGTGGTCCCCGGCCCGGTCCACCAGAAAGCCATGGGGACTTTTTGCGATTGGAACCAGGCCAGGGTCCGGTCAATTACCTGATCGGCGTTTTGGTCATTCAGGCGAATCTTCCAGGATCCACTGAACATCGGGTTGCTCGGAAAGGTATGGTGGTAGCTGATGCCCTCAGTTTCAATGACCTCACCACCGGCAAGGCTGTTCGCCATAGACCGAAACAGCGCAAAGAGGTTTTCCTGGACCGCATTGACCAACACACTTTCATCCGGTTTCACAAGTACACTTCGAACAGCCATTTCGAGCACTCCATGTTTGAGACGATCTTTCCCAATCCAATCCTGGTTGGCTGGGGAATATGTCGAAAATGTCTTATCCGATCGAATCACCGATGGTTGTTGGGCTATCTGGGAATTGTGAAAGCCTTTGAAGGTAGACCTCTTCCACGTATTTTCCAAAATTATCGATATCTTCCTGCGCGGCGGCATGCAGGCTCTTGAAGAACCTGTCAGCCATCACACGTCCCAGCGCTGAACCTTCCGCCTTGGAAAAAATTTGCGAGAAACGGGTCGCCTCCCCCACCTGTTCCAGAAGGAGTTCGATCAGCAGGTACGTTTCCCCGATTTGAATCGGGGCCAGCACCCTGACGAGGATGCGCTCAAAGGGCTGCCACTCCAACACGGTTTGAGAAATGTATGTCTCACCATGGTAGCACTGGTATTCCGTCCCTTTCGCAACAAAACCGTTCCGGCGGTTGACGATCACCGTTTTTGTTCCACCCGCAAATACATTGAAATGCTCTGGCTGGATGAGATAATCCCAGATCCATTCCGGCGACAAATTGATTATCGTATCCACCCGCATCAGGACCTGATCAGGGGCAAGCCTGACACGCAACTGTTCTTTCCCAGCTTCCCAAACGGGGTGCATATTCCGGATCCAAACCGACATTTTGCCAATGTTTTCGTATGTCTCCCGATGCTGGGTCATTGCCCGGCTGGCTTCTTCGAGACCAAGCTGGTGAATGGCAGCCTCGGAATAAAGGGTGTAGGCCCGGATTCCTGTTTTTTTAGTGACTTTGTTTTTGAGAAATCGGTGGATGGTGTTCACTTCTGCACCGACCATTTCTTCATGCCCACCCAGTTTTTGGATCCCGAAAGCCCCGTAATGGATGAAAAATTTTAAATCAAGGTCCTTGATGTTTTTACAGGCTCTACAAGGACAGGTGGTGTTCAGCACCATCAATTCGATGGCGCGGCGAAACGCGATATAGGTCGTATCAATCACTTCCACAAAAGTCTGGCCCTGGTAAAAGTTATCGCGCAGTCCGTAGCTGATGACCGCATCGCCGGCCAGGCGCGAGATGATCAGCGGCGGCCTGGTGTGGCTGATCAGCAGGTTGAGGAGCGCGCTCAGTGTCTTTTGAGCGTGTTCGAGTTCGGATTGGCTCAGATATGTGGAGTAGCCCGTAATGTCGGCGATCAGGAAATAACCCAGCTGGGTGCTTGACATCCTTCGCTCCCTCCGACCGAAGCAAGAGGCTGGGAGTATTTTAATCCAACCTGGATAGATTATCAGAACCAATCTATTGAATGGTCACCTAAGGCGATTGAAAGAAACGGAAAGGCATTTTCCCTGGGATAGCAAGTTTTCAAGTCTTCGTCTTCGAATTGAAGTCCATAGTGACTTAACAAAAAAAAGGCCCGGTTGAATTTCAATCGGGCCTTGAATTGGATTGTGATCGTGCGGTTTAGTATTCCGGCATCGGAGGCGCAGACGGCTTTTCATCCTCGGGCACGTCTGTGATCAGCGCCTCGGTCGTCAGGATCATGGCTGCGATCGAGGCCGCATTTTCCAGCGCGCCGCGGGTAACTTTGGCGGGGTCGATCACGCCGTCGGTAACCATATCGCCGTACTCTTCCGTCAGCACATTGAAGCCGATGCGGTTGTTCTTCGCTTCGGCCTGCTTGCGGCGGACGTTCTCCAGGATAACGGCGCCGTCTTTGCCGGCATTGGCCGCGATTTTGCGGATCGGGACTTCCAAAGCCCGGCGTACGATCCCAACACCGACCTGGGCATCTTCGCTTTCCGCCTTCAAGCCGTCCAGGGCGCTCATGGCGTTGATCAGCGCCACGCCGCCGCCTGGAACGATCCCGTCTTCAATGGCTGCGCGCGTGGCCGAAACGGCGTCTTCCACGCGGTGCTTCTTCTCTTTCAGCTCGGTCTCGGTGGCAGCGCCAACCCGGATGACGGCCACACCGCCCGCCAGCTTGGCCAGGCGCTCGTTGAGCTTCTCGCGGTCGTAATCGCTGGTGGACTTATCGATCTCCACGCGGATCTGCTCCACGCGGCCTTTGATCTGGGCGCTGTCGCCTTTCCCGCCAATGATGGTGGTGTCTTCCTTGGTGGCGAGCACTTTTTCTGCCTGGCCGAGGTCGGCCATTGTGACGGTCTCGAGCTTGCGGCCGGTCTCTTCAGAAATCACGGTCGCGCCGGTCAGGATGGCTATATCCTGAAGCATCGCTTTGCGGCGATCGCCAAAGCCGGGGGCCTTGACGGCCAGCACGTTGAGCATCCCGCGGATCTTGTTGAGCACCAGGGTTGCCAGGGCTTCCCCATCGATATCCTCGGCGATGATCACCAATTCGCGTTTCCCGATTTGGACCAGTTTTTCCAGTACCGGAACGATATCCTGGGCGGCAGAGATCTTCTTGTCGTGGATCAGGATATAAGGCTCCTCGATCTGGGACTCCATGGCTTCCGGATCGGTGATGAAATAGGGCGAAAGGTAACCGCGGTCGAACTGCATACCTTCTACATACTCGGTCTCAAATTCGAGGCCGCGCGATTCTTCCACCGTGATGACGCCGTCGTTGCCGACCTTGTCAAAGACATCGGCGATCAGCTCACCGATAGCCTCATCCTGGGCTGAAATAGAGGCAACCTGGGACATCTCGTCCTTGGTGGTCACTTCGATGGCCTGTTCGCTGATCCTATCGGCGACAGCCTTGGTGGCCATTTCGATACCGCGCTTGACCAGCATGGGATTGGCGCCGGCCGCCAGGGACCGGAGTCCTTCTGTTACGATCGCATGGGCCAGGACCGTGGAGGTCGTGGTGCCGTCGCCGGCGATATCGTTGGTCTTGGTTGCAGCCTCTTTCAGCAGCTGCACGCCCATGTTCTGGTAGGCGTCTTCGAGCTCAATTTCTTTGGCAACCGTCACACCGTCGTGGGTGATGGTCGGGGAGCCAAATTTGCGGTCGAGGGCGACGTTGCGCCCCTTGGGTCCGAGCGTGGTCGCGACGGCTTTGGCAAGCACGTCCATGCCGCTCTGCAGGCTGCGGCGAGCCTCATCTGAAAAAACGAGTTGTTTAGCCATTTATCATACCTCCTGGATTTAGTCGCTCACGATGGCGAGCAGGTCGGTCTCGCGCAGGATAAGCAGTTTCTTGCCGTCCATCTTGAATTCGGTGCCGGCGTATTTTGCAAAAAGAACGGTGTCCCCTTCCGCAACATCCATATCCACGCGGTCGCCTTTTTCATTGCGGTCGCCGGGGCCGGCGGCGAGAACTTTGCCGCGCTGGGGTTTTTCTTTTGCCGTCTCGGGCAGGACGATGCCACCAGCAGTGATCTCTTCCTGCTCGATCGGCTCTACCACAACACGGTTGCCCAAAGGTTTCAATGTTGTCATTTTTTTGCCTCCTCAAGCAAATGTTTGTTTCTTCACAAATTAGCACTCTTTTCGCAAGAGTGCTAAACGCGGCAATAATAACCAGAAACGGGATGCCCGTCAATAGATTTCGGCCATAAGCCCGGCAGGATGGGAATATTCTTATAAAACTCTGACAATCCCCCGTTTCCCCGAACTGCGATCAGCTGCCTTCCAACTGGAGGATGCGGCAGATCTCCCGGTTTTCGGCCACGATACTGGCGATGGTCGGATCACTGCCGAAGCTACCTTCGACTTCGTCCAGGACGACATCCGCCTGCCCACACTGGTTCAGCGAAGCCAGAATCGAGCCATATTGCAGGTAGTAGTAGGCCACTTCGATGGAAGTCAGGGGCAGGCCCTCCACGGCCACCTCAGCGACCTCGTTTTCCTCCGCCAGGCAGCCGTACGTGGCGCATTTAAGCACCCCCATGGCGGTCTCGTAATTGCGGGCCTGCGTGTAAATGATCCCGAGCTGGCCGTATGTGTTGGCGTCGGACGGGTTCAGTTCGATAGCGCGCTCGGCGTTGCGAGCGGCGATGAAGAACTCCCCCTGCTGGGCGTAGGTCTTGGCAATGGCGATGTATGGAATCGGATCCTGCACATTGATGGCGTTGTTGATGCTGACCGCCCGGTCGAAATACTCCAGCGCCCGGTTGTAGACCTGGAGCTCGCGGTAATTGTAGCCGATACGCAGGTACAAAAAAGTCATGTTCGGCGCCAGGTCGGCCGCTTTCTGGTAGGCCTCGATCGCTTCCCGGTACAGACCCAGGGTTTCCAGGATCAATCCGTGCACGCGATAGGCGTCCATCAGCTGCGGCTCAGTTTCGATCACTGCCTCGATGTTCTGCTGGGCGGCCGTCCAATTGCTCTGGTCCAGAAGCACTTCAGCGAAATACACCCTGGCCAAAATATTGTTGTTATCCAATTGGACGGCCAGGCTGGCAGCCTGCTCTGCCTGGAACAGGTAATCGTCGCGAGTTTCTGCATCCAGGAGTGTGGAGTTGGCGTTCCAATCCAGGACGAAGGCCCGAATGGCGTGGACGAAGCTGTCGCGCGGCGCCAGTTCGGCCGCCCGGTTGACCACCTGTTCCGCCCGCTGCAGACGCTCGGCCTCCTGGGCGTCGGAGGTCTGCAGCGCCGAGGAATAAATCAGAATCTGGGCTTGTTCAGCGTGGAGCCGAGGGTTCAACGGGTCTGCCAGGATGGCGTCATCGTAGGCGCCGATGGCGGCATCCAGGTTGCCGGCCTCCAGGAAAGCGTGGGCTTCCTGGGAAAATGAAGCGCTGGTGCGCGTGGCGGTCGGGGTGGCCTGGAAGAGAGGCTCCACTTCCCCATTCATGACCTGTGCCAGCAGCCAGAGCGACGCGACGATCAGCCCGGCCCAGATCATCAGGCGGTAAGGCGGGTTGCGCCGCGGTCGAAAGGTCAATCGGTCTTCAGAGAGCTGCATGGCAAATCGGCCGGAGTCTTCCGGTCAGGGAGCCGGTTCGGGCGTTGCGCCGCTGTCTTCTTCGGGCGATTCGACGGGCAGCGGGTCGTCTTCTTCGATGAACCCATCACCGACCAGCGCCCGGCACTGGTTGATCCCCTCGGTGGCGTTGAAGATCGCCACTTCGTTGCTCTCGGGGATGTTGGAAAGCAAGCTCTGAAAAACCGGAACCGCTTCGTTGCAGCGGTTGGTTTTCAAGAGCGCGTAACCGTAAATGGTGTAAAAGCGGACCGTCTGGGGGACATCTGCAAGCGGGATATTCTCGACCGCGATTTTCAACTCCGGGATGGCGTCTGAATATTGGAAATTCTGGTAGAGGGCTTCACCCAGGTTTCCATGCAGCGCCGGATTTTCCGGATCGTCCTGAACGGCCTCCTCGGCAAACTGGATCGCCTTTGCGTACTGCCCGACGATCAAATAGGTGCGCGAGATCAGGTAATCCGGCAGGGCATCGGACGGATTGAGCGCATTGGCTTTATTATATTCCACAACCGCCTGGTCATAATCCCCCAGGGCGAAATGGTTCAGGCCGATCAGCAGGTGGAGTTCGGGGATGTTGTTGTTGATCGCCAGGCCGGCGAGAAACTCCTGGATCGCCTCCTGGTAGTTGCCGGTGTTGTACAGCACGATGCCTCGGGCGCGGTGCGTCTCGATGCTGCGCTCCAACTCCAACGCCAGGCGCGACTCCTCCCCCGCCCGCTCAAAATCGAAGGTTTCCAGCAGCAGCTCCGCCTTGACAGCATGCGCCAGGGCGTTGTTGATGTCGAGCGCCAGAGCCTCCTCAACCTCCGCCTCCGCCTCCAGGGTATCTCCGGTGTTGAGCAGGCTCCAGGCCCGCAGGGCTTTTGCCTGGGCGTTATTCGGGCTGATCAGCAGTGCGTTTTCGGCCGATTCCAGGGCCTCTTCGTACTGGCCGGCGAACATCTGGACCCTGGCCAGCTCGAGATAGACCGATGGATTGGTGGCGTCGGAAAAAATGGCCTGTTCGTACTTCTCGATCGATTGGAGCAGGCTTCCGGATTCGAACAAAGCCCGCGCTTCGCTGACGAACGATTCGGGGCTGACCGTCGCGGTCGCGGTGGGAATAAAAAGCGGCGGTGTCTGAGGCACCACCACCTGATTGATATATATCATGGCGCCTATTAAAAGCACCAATATCACGACCGTAAACGGGTTCGAACGCTTCGGTCTCCGGCGCGTCATGCGCCAGTTGCTTCCCTTCAGGTACATGCTGGCGTGGATATTACCCTGCAGGGAATAGGCCGTCAAGCAGGAAAGGATCCAGGCCTCCGTTAGCCGCAAACTGGTATTTGAAGCTTGCTTTTCAATGCTCCGCATTCTAGAATAGGGACATGCAATTTGAGGTCTTTACGATTTTTCCGGAGCTGATCGGACCCTACCTGCAGACCAGCATCATGCAGAAAGCGATCGAACGCAGTTTGCTGGAAGTCCGGCCTCACAATATCCGTGATTTCGCCACCGACCGGCACAAAATGACGGACGATATCCCCTACGGCGGCGGCGGCGGGATGGTGATGAAGCCCGAACCCATTTTCAGCGCCGTGGAGCACGTTCTTGGAGATCCGCCGGCCTGCCCTGTCATTCTGCTGACCCCCCAAGGCAGGCTTTTCGATCAAAAAATCGCGCTGGAACTGTCCCAGCAGGCCCGAATCGCCCTGATCTGCGGCCGCTACGAAGGGGTGGACGAACGCGTCCGCCAGCACCTGGTCAGCGACGAAATTTCCATCGGCGATTTTGTCCTCACCGGTGGGGAATTGCCCGCCCTGGTCATGATCGACTCAATCGCCCGGCTGCTGCCGGGGGTGCTGGGCGATCCCCAGGGCGCATCGCAGGACTCCCACGCCGCCGGCCTGCTTGAGCACCCCCACTACACACGCCCGCAGAGTTTTCGCGGCTGGCAGGTGCCCGAGATCCTGCGCTCCGGTGATCACCAGAAAATTGCCGCCTGGCGCCGCCGCCAATCCCTGTTGCGCACCGCCGAACGGCGCCCGGACCTGCTGGACGGCGCGAACTTATCCGAGTCCGAATCCGCCTTTCTTGACGGCCTGCTCTCCGAAGAGCAGCCTAACCAGGCGGGCATCCCGGATGGAGGGGCAAAAAAAGTGGTATGATGGACGCACGAGCCTACTCCGTTCTGGTGTAATCCAGGTACACATGATGAACAAAATGTTTCCCATTCGCGTACTCATTGCGGACGACCATCCGATGATCCGCACCGCTTTGCGCAACATGATCGAAAGAGAGACAAACATGGAGTTCCTAGGAGAAGCTCCGAACGGGCTGGAGGCTCTGAAAATGTTCCGGCAGTTCGAACCGCACGTTACGCTGATGGACATCAATATGCCGATCATGGACGGCATCGAGGCCATCACCTCCATCAAGTCCGAATTCCCGGAGGCGCGCATCATCGTGCTGACCAATTTCGATACGGACGAAGATGTCAAGCGCGGCATGCAGGCCGGGGCGGTCGGCTACCTGCTCAAAGACGAAAGCCCTGAAATACTGCTCGAAACCATCCGCAATGTCCACGCCGGCGAACGCGTTTTGCCCAAGCCCTTGCAGGAAAAGCTTGACCACCGCCGTGCTTTGCCGAGGCTCAGCCCGCGCGAAACCAGCGTTCTGCGGCTGATGATGGGCGGCAAATCCAACCGGGCGATTGGCGTCGAGCTCGGGATCACCGAAAGCACGGTGAAATCGCACGTGAAAAACATTTTGATCAAGATGGGGGTCAACGACCGCACCCAGGCCGTCACGCTGGCCATCCAGCGCGGAATCCTGCGCCTTGAGGACTGAGCCTGCGCAGGGATGGGGACCGGCAGGCTCTGGTTATGTTATACTCAACCCATTCTCAAGGCCAATACGACAACACAACCCGCTGACAATCAAACGAATATAGGAAACACTGGGCCGTGGTCGCCCGCCCTCGCGGAAAGCCCTGCATATTCCCGTTGATGGTGCCAACCCTTGAAAAAGGAAGAGGAAGATGGATATTTCAACAACCCAATACAACCGCTGTGACGTCGTCAGAATGGTGGGCCGTGTGGACACCTACACCGCTCCCAAACTTCAAGACACGATGGACGGCATCATGAAAGCCGGCCGTTACAATATCGTATTCGATATGGAAGAAGTGGATTTCCTCTCGAGTAAAGGCCTGTGGGTGCTCACCGAAACCCAGAAAAACTGCAAGAAGCTGAACCGGGGCAAATTGGTGCTGGCCAATACCAATGAGAAGATCAAAAGCTCCTTCGACCTGGTCGGCATGGGTGATTATTTCGAGATATACGACGACCTCACATCCGCCGTTGGGAGCTTCTGATTCGGATCGGGATGGAAACTGCCGCGACCTTTCCGGGCAGGTTTGAAAGTCTGGCGCTTATCAGCATATTCGTCAGAAAAGCGGCCAAAAGTGCCGGCCTGGACGACCAGGCGGTTTACGCAGTGGAGCTGGCAGTCGATGAAGCCTGTTCGAATATCATCGAACACGCCTACGGAAAAGAAGACCTCGGGGACATCCGCTGCGCCTGCAAGGTGACAGAAATGGGGCTCAAGGTTGTGCTGCGGGACAATGGAGCCTCTTTCGACCCGGACAGCGTACCGGAAGTGGACACCGACCTCCCCCTGGAGCAGCGCCAGCCCGGCGGCGCCGGGGTCTTCCTGATGCGCAAGGTGATGGACGAGGTGATCTACGAGTTCAAAAAAGGGGAAAATATTCTGACCCTGATCAAAAACAGGTAAAGGATCGAAGTAAGGAACCCCATGGGGCAGCCGCCGGTAGCGCATCTGTTGGTGTGAACGCACGGCGAAATCCCGGCCTCCGGCGATAAAGCCGCCTCAAGTACTTGCGAAAACAGTTGGAAAAAATCCCCCGGTTTTTGACCGGGGGATTTAGTATGGTCCTGCAATGCAGGAAGTTCAGGCCTCGTGCGGGATCGTTTTCACCGGCGATCCGGTTTCAGGTTCATCTTGCTCCCCTTGCTTTTCGAGGTCGCGGGTTAATACGATCAGGGTGATGTCATCGACCTGCGGGGCGGCCCCCATGAACTGGTGCACCTGGTCGATGATCGCCGCCTGGATTTCGAAAGCCGGATTGCCCATGTTGCTGCGGGCGATCTCCAGCATGTTTTCCACTTCGAAGAAATCTCCGCTTTCGTTGAGCGTATCGGGCACGCCGTCGGTGTACAGGATCAGGGCGTCCCCTTTTTCCAACTGGATTTCGTCCTGCTCCCAGATAGCCTGTTCATCGATCCCGATCGGCATGCCGGTCACTCCCAGGGACTCCACCTCGCCGGACTGCGCCCGCAGCAGGTAGGGCGGGTTGTGGCCGGCATTGCTGAATTTCAGAACCCCGGTCTCCTGGTCCAGGATGCCGAAAAATGCGGTAACAAACAGGCGGGCGCGGGCGTCTTTCAGGATGCGTCCGTTGGCGGCAAAGAAGACCGTATCGGGGTCAAACTCGTATTCGATCGCATAGGTGCGGATCAGGGTGCGGCTGAGGGCCATGTACAGGGCCGGGCCGACCCCTTTGTCGGTCACGTCGGCGATCAGGATGCCCAACCTGCCGTCTTCAAACGGAATGAAATCAAAGAAGTCGCCAGCCATCTCGCGCGCCGGAAGGATGGTGACTGCCAGCTCCCATCCGGGCATGCGCGGGATTTTATCCGGCAGGAAACTGGCCTGGATTTCGCTGGCGAATTCCAGTTCCTGGGAGGTGCGGCTCAGTTCCAGCGCTTCCTCGTACACTTCCGCCTGGCGCAGCGCCGAAGCCACCTGGGCCGCCAGCGAGTTTACCGCCGGAAACAGGCTTGCCAGCGTATTTTTTGTCCACGGCAGCACCAGGTTCTGCAGCTCGATGTAGATCGCTCCGATCGGCTGCCCGCTTTCCACGGCCAGTATTGGAGCCACCACCAGCGAGCTGTGATGGTGGTCGCCTTCATCCCGCCACGGCAAGGGGACATCGGCCTCGAACGCCCGGGTCTCGGGCTGGCCTTGCAGCCACTCCCAAAATCGCTCGACCCCCGGGCGCCAGTTCTCGGGGTGGCTGAGTAAGAACCCGCGTCTCTCCAGCCAGATCACCACTCGGGCGGAAGGAAACATGACCGGGACGCGATCCTGGAGGTAATCCGGGAGCCCGGAGGCATTTGGGGGACCGTTGATGATGTCCCGGCTGAGCATTTCGAGCTGCTCCAGCTGCCGCGATTGCTGCCGGCTGCTTTCCGCCGCTCGGCTGAGCTCGCGCGCCAGGAGGGAAACCAGGCACAACCCGAAAGTGAAAAACAGGTAAGTGAACAGGCTGTTCTGGACGTAAATACCCGCGCTCAAGATCCCGAAAGGATATGCCAGGAAGGGAAGCCCCAGCACCACCACCAGGAACACCAGGATGCGGCGGCGGGACTGGACCGTGGTCAGCACGTTCTGCGCCCAGACGATGTACAGGATAAAACCGGAATACACCAATCCGAACAAGAGCGCCTGGAGCGTGATGGCGCCAAAAGCCAGCCCGATGTCCTGGAACATCAGCCCACCGATCGGCAGGCTCCCACCCAACCGCTGGTAAACCGTGATGCTGACCAACGCGGTCAGAATGATGGCGGCGTTGTACAGGGTGTAGATGCGCAAGTACACCCAGCGCGAGGCAGTTGAGGTGGCCCGGGATAGCTGGTAAACCAGCTCGATCAGCTTCCCCGCCCACGGGATCCAAAGGATGGAGGGGCCGAAAAGCAGCAAACCGGACCACAGAATGACGCCAGAAAAAGAGCTGTCGGCATTGGCGTACGTGCCGGGCTGGATCTCGACGATGGTGAAGAAGTTGAGCTTGGCAAACAGCAGCATCAGCCCGGCGAGAACCGCCAGGATAGGCCAGTTTTCCCCCCATACGCGCCAATCGGTCACCCGGATCAGCCATGCGGTCCCCAGCAGGGTCAGCGGCAGGGTGTACAGGAAGAAGAAAACATTCCCCACCCCGACGATCCGGCGTTGCTCGCCCAGGTTTTCGAGCTCAGGCCAGAATATTTTGGCAATCCGGTATAGCGCTTGCTGCATAGACCTCCCGCCGGGCCGCGGTGATGGTCGATCATTATACTCCACACCCCCGGAATCATAGAAATATCTAAGAGAACGGCATATGCCCGCCCACCCGCTTGACGGTGATTTTTCGGCATGGTATCATCAAAAAAGGTACCTGTTAGCACTCTCTCACCGAGAGTGCTAAATTGTTGGGTAACGTATCCGGTATGACAGAGAGCAACCTTTCCGAACGCCAAAAACTCGTCCTGGCATTGACGATCCAGGAGTACACTAAGACCGCCCAACCGGTGGGGTCCAACCGTTTGCTGGAAGAGTACGGCCTGGAGATGAGCTCCGCCACGGTGCGCAACGAAATGGCGCTGCTGGCCGAACAGGGCTACTTGCGGCAGCCGCACACTTCCGCCGGACGGGTGCCGACTGAAGAAGGCTACCGCTATTTTGTCGGCCAACTGATGGGCCAGACCGAACTGCCCTCTACCACCCGGCGCACGATCACACACCAGTTCTACCAGGCCGGCAGCGAGACCGACCAGTGGATGCGGTTGGCGGCATCGGTCCTGGCCAAGCAATCCCGGGGGGCTTCCCTGGTGACCGCCCCCCAGCACACGAGCCCGCTCTTCAAGCACCTGGAGTTGATCGCCATCCGCGGCCAGCAGGTCCTGATGGTGCTTGTGATGGCCAGCGGCGAGGTCCGCCAGCAAATGCTGACACTGGCCGAACCGGTCACCCAGGAAAACCTGAGCACCGTCGCCAACGTGGTCACCGGGATCTGCGCCGGCCTCGATCAGCTCAGGATCGCCACCCTGCCGTCCCAGAACGATGCGCTGACCGACGATGTCCTCAAGATGATCCGGGATGCCATGGAGCAATCCGACCGGCTGATCTCCGGCGAGGTCTACCGGGACGGGATCATCAACGTACTCTCCGAGCCGGAATTCACCGAAAGCGAGACCGCCCGGAGAGCGCTGCGCGTGCTCGAAGAGCGGCCTTTCCTGGAAGACCTCCTCGCCCAGACCGTCAAAAACACCGAGATCGGCGGGGTCCAGGTCATCATCGGCGGGGAGGGGAACTGGGAGGAGTTGATCGACTGCTCCGTGGTGCTCTCCCGCTACGGGATCCCCGAGCTGGCCACCGGAATGCTCGGTGTGCTCGGCCCTATCCGCATGCGCTACGGCCAGACGATCTCAACCGTGCGTTTTGTCAGCGGCCTGCTGACGGAAATGGTGTTCGAAACCCACAACGACTAAACCCCACGCGCCCTCAGAGGTGTTGATTTATGAGCGACCACGAAAAACCTGCCAGCCCTGATGAAGAAAAAATGGAAGAAGGACCGAGAAACGATAACTCCGCGGCCGAACAGCCGGACGGAGCTGAAGCGGAATTGATGGTCGGTATGAGTGTGGAGGAATACGATCAACTGCAAGAGCAACTGGAACGGGCCCGGGAAGAGGCGCAGAAAAACCTGGACGGATGGCAGCGCGCCCTGGCCGACTACAACAACCTGCGGCGGCGCACCGAGCTGGAACGCACCCAGATGAAGCACGAAGTGCTCGGCGGACTGGTGCGCCCGTTTCTGGATGTGCTCGATGACCTGGACCTGGCGGTCCGCAACCGCCCGGCCTCAGGCTCCGACAACGGCTGGGGCGAGGGCATCGAGCTGGTTTATCGTAAATTACTCAGCAGCCTGGAAAACCAGGGAATCGTTCAAATCGAAGCATTGGGCAAAGAGTTTGACCCGCGTTTCCACGAAGCCATCATGCAGGAAGAAAGCGACGAGTATGACAGCGGGAAGGTCATGGATGTGATCAAGCCCGGGTACATGGCCGGGGAGCGGGTGATCCGGCCCGCCATCGTCCGCGTGGCAGCCTGACCCCGGGCTTCCGGCGCATCAACCAAACAACTGGAGCAATCATTATGGGAAAAATTATCGGAATCGACCTCGGCACGACCAACTCCGCTGCAGCCGTCATGCAGGGTGGCGAGCCCGTCGTCATCCCTTCCGCCGAGGGCGAGCGACTGGTGCCCTCCGTGGTGGCCGTCAACAAAAACGGCGAAAGGCTGGTCGGCCGGGTGGCCCGCAACCAGAGCGTCATCAACCCCGACAACACCATTTTTTCGGTCAAACGTTTTATGGGCGGGCGCTATGATGACCCCGAGGTGACGCGCACCCGCGAACGGGTACCGTACGAGGTCGCCAAAGCGCCTAATGGGGACCTGCGCGTGGTGCTCGACGGCCGCGAATACTCCCCCCCGGAAATCTCGGCCATGATCCTGGGCAAGATCAAAGCAGACGCCGAATCCTTCCTGGGAGAGTCGGTTACCCAGGCGGTGATCACCGTTCCAGCCTATTTCAACGACTCCCAGCGCAACGCCACCAAGGACGCCGGCAAGATCGCCGGCCTGGAGGTCCTGCGCATCATCAACGAGCCGACCGCTTCCTCCCTGGCCTATGGGCTGGACAAGAAAAACAATGAGATCATCGCGGTCTACGACCTGGGCGGAGGCACCTTCGACATCTCGATCCTGGACGTCGGCGACGGCGTCTTCCAGGTGCGCTCCACCAGCGGCGATACCTTCCTGGGCGGCGATGATTTCGACCTGCGCATCATCGATCACCTGGCAAGCGAGTTCCAAAAAGACAGCGGGATCGACCTGCGCAAAGACCGCCAGGCCCTGCAGCGCCTGAAAGAGGCGGCCGAGAAAGCCAAGATCGAGCTCTCGACCACCATGCAGACCGAAATCAACCTGCCGTACATCACCGCTGACGCAACCGGGCCAAAGCACCTGGTCACCACGCTTTCCCGCTCGCGGCTGGAGCAGCTCACCAACGACCTGGTGGAGAAGTCGCTCGGACCCTGCAAGCAGGCGCTGAAAGACGCCGGACTGTCCCCCTCGGATATCAACGAGGTGGTGCTGGTCGGCGGAATGACCCGCATGCCCGCCATCCAGGATGCGGTCCGGAATTTCTTCGGCAAGGACCCGCACAAGGGCGTCAACCCGGACGAAGTGGTCGCCATCGGGGCCGCCATCCAGGCGGGTGTCCTCGGCGGGGATGTCAAGGACATCCTGCTGCTCGACGTCACCCCGCTGACCCTGTCGGTCGAGACGCTGGGCGGTGTGGCGACGGCGATGATCGAGCGCAACACCACCATCCCGACCCGCAAGAGCCAGGTGTATTCGACCGCCACCGACAACCAGCCCCAGGTGGAAATCCACATCGTCCAGGGCGAGCGGCCCATGGCGGCAGACAACAAGTCGCTAGGGAAATTCATCCTGGACGGCATTCCCCCGGCCCCGCGCGGCGTGCCCCAGATCGAAGTCACCTTCGATATCGACGCCAACGGCATTCTCAAGGTCACCGCCCAGGACAAAGCCACCGGCCGCAGCCAGAACATCACCATCACCGCCTCCTCCGGGCTTTCCGATGACGAGGTCACCCGGATGAAAGACGAGGCCGAAAAGTACGCCGATGAAGACCTGAAGCGGAAGGATAACATCGAGGCCCGTAACAACGCCGACAACGCCATTTACACGGCCGAAAAAGCGCTCAACGATCTGGGCGACAAGGTGCCGGAGGACGTCCGGACGACGGTCCAGGAGTCCGTTGATCGGACTAAGGAAGCGATCGAGGGCGGCGAAACCGAGGCCATCCAACAGGCGGTCGAGTCGCTCAACCAGACCATCCAGTCCATCGGTGCGGCGGCATACGCCCAGAGCGGAGACGCAACCGACGGCGCACCGGAGCCCGATTTCGAGGCCAACGGCTCCGAAGGGCAGGAGGAGCCGGACGAGGACGTAATCGAAGGCGAGTTCAAGGAAACGGAGTAGCAGCGAAACGGCAGCGACCATGGCCCAGCGAGATTATTACGAGGTGCTCGGCGTCAGCCACAATGCGTCCGACGATGATTTGAAGTCGGCCTTCCGCGGATTGGCGCGCAAGTACCACCCCGACGTCAGCCAGGAGGCCGATGCCGAGGAAAAATTCAAAGAGATCAACGAGGCTTATGCGGTCCTCTCCGATCGCGAGAAGCGCGCCGCGTACGACCGTTTCGGCCATGCCGGCGTGAACGGCATGGGGGGCGTGGACTTCACCAACATCGACCTTTCCGACATCCTCGGCGACCTGTTTGAAGGCTTCGGCATCCCGGGGTTCGGCGGCTTCGGGCGCGCCTCCGGGCGCAGCCGCAACATGCCCCGGCGCGGGGCGGACCTGCAGGTCACGGTCACCCTTGATTTCGAGGAAGCGGTATTTGGGGTGGAAAAAGAGATCTCTTTCGCTCGAGACGAGGTCTGCAGCCACTGCAGCGGAACCCGGGCCGAGCCAGGCACCTCCGCCAACACATGCCACACCTGCCAGGGCGCCGGGGAAGTGCGCCAGGCCCGCCAGAGCATCTTCGGGTCGATGGTCCAGGTCACCACCTGCCCGACCTGCCGCGGGACGGGAGAGATCATTGAGACCCCCTGCCGCACTTGCCAGGGCCGGGGTCTGGAGCGCAAAACGGTCAAGAAAATCGTCAACATCCCGGCTGGGGTGGATAACGGCAACCAGATGCGCCTTTCAAGCGAGGGGCAGCCGGGGACGAACGGGGGCCCGCGCGGCAACCTGTATGTGCTCATCCGCGTGCGCTCGCACCCGTTTTTCCGGCGCCGGGAGAACGACATCCTGCTCGATTTAAACGTCAACGTAGCCCAGGCCACCCTGGGCGCCGAGGTGGAAGTGCCGACCGTGGATGGACCCGCCCAGTTTAAGATCCCCGCCGGCACCCAGCCGGGAAAGGTCATCAAGATGCGCGGAAAAGGCGTGCCTTACGTTCGCGGCAGCGGGCGCGGGGACCAGCTGGTGCTGATCAACGTCGCCATCCCCTCTCGGCTGAGCGAAGACCAGCGTGCGCTCTTCGAAAAGCTGGCGGAGAGCCTTGGAACCGAAGTCAAGCCGGGGGAAAAGGGCTTTTTCGATACGCTGAAAGACGTTTTGGGGTTATGAGTCGAAACGTAGTTTTCGATTACCAAACGTAAGATTCGATTGCCAAATGGGATCTGACGTTCCCCATTCCTGATCACATGCCCTGGATCGAAGTCTCCCTGACCGTCCCCGACGGAGAGCTGGCGGAGGCCGCGGCCGAGGTGCTGGGCCGCCATATCCCCGATGGGATCGTGATCCAGACCGACCGCATGGACGGGGATCCGGACACCGAAGGCCGCCCGATCGGCCCGTACAGAGTTTGTGGCTACCTGCCGCTGGATGACCAGCTCGATAGCAAAAAGCAAAAAATCGCGGAAGGGATATGGCACCTGGGGCGCATCCTGCCGATGCCGGAACCCACTTTCCAGCCTATTCCTGAGACCAGTTGGGTTGATGCCTGGAAAAAGCACTACCGGCCGGTCCCGGTGGGCCAGCGGCTGCTGATCCTGCCAGCCTGGTTCGAACATCGCGAACCCGGTCGCCTGCCGGTCATCATCGATCCAGGCATGGCATTCGGCACCGGGACGCACCCGACCACGCAGCTGGCCCTGGCGCTGCTGGAATCCGCACTGGGGGAAATGGAAAACCCTGCCGTGATCGATGTCGGCTGCGGCTCGGGGATCCTGTCCATTGCAGCCATGCTGCTGGGCGCCGGGCAGGTCTTGGGGGTCGACACCGATCAGGAGGCCGTGCAAAATGCCCTCCACAATCGAAATTTGAACGAAGGGGCTAATGCGGTCCAGTTTGAAACTGGCTCGGTGGCGGAGATCTGCGCCGGAAAGTTCGCCCTGCGGCGATCGCAGATCGTGATCGCCAACATCCTGGCGCCGATCCTGATCCGGCTGCTTGATGACGGTCTGGCGGAACTGGTTGCCCCGGGAGGCCGGCTGATCCTGTCTGGCATCCTGGAGGCCCAGGTCGCGGAAATGCAAACTACGCTCAAAAAACACGGGCTGTCGATCGGGGCCCAGTCCCAGTTGGGGGATTGGGTCGCCCTGTCCGTGTCCAAAAGTTAGGAAACTTGCAAGAGGAAGCCCCCGATCCGGCGCTCTGGCTTTCCCGTCCCGTGCCGGCCTGAGGCGCAGGCGGTTTTCAAGTATAATTTCCCCCTTATGACCGGAAAATACCATATCTGGACGGCCGGCTGCCAGATGAACGTGGCCGACTCCCAGCGGGTGGCCTCTGCTCTGGAGCACCTCGGCTATTCGGCCACCCGCAAGGCGGAGGAAGCCGACGTGGTCGTGATGAACACCTGCGTGGTGCGCCAGAGCGCCGAGGACAAGGCTATCGGCCGGCTTTCCTCATTGAAGCCACTCAAAACGCGCAAGCCCGGAGCGGTCATCAACCTGATGGGCTGCATGGTGGGCGTCAAGGGGGCGGAAAAGCTGCGCCAGCAGTTCGATTTCGTCGACGTGTTCTCGCCTCCCTCCGACCCCGGTCCGCTGGTCACTTTTCTGACCCAGGACGAGACCCGCCGCCTGAGCCTCGATGAGACCCGGCAGCGGCACGCCCTGATGGACGGAGATCTGATCCTGCCCATGCATGAGCGCGACCGGCTGGTCAGCGCCCACGTGCCGGTCGTGTACGGCTGCTCCCACGCCTGCACTTTTTGCATCATCCCTTACCGGCGCGGAGTCGAACGCAGCCGGCCGGTGGGCGAGATCGTCGCCGAAGTGCGCTCGCTGGTCGATCAGGGCGTCAAAGAGGTCACCCTGCTGGGCCAGATCGTCGACCGCTACGGCGCCGATATCGAAGAAGGACCGCGCCTGGCAGACCTGCTGCGCATCGTCCACCAGGTGGACGGGCTGGAGCGCATCCGCTTCCTTACCTCGCATCCCAACTGGATGACGGACGAACTGCTGGAGGCCGTGGCGATGCTGCCCAAGGTCATGCCGCACATCGAAGTCCCGGTCCAAGCCGGAGACGACCTGGTACTGGAAAACATGCAGCGTGGCTACACGCGGGAGGGGTACTACGCCCTGATCGAGCGGATCCGGGCGCGCATCCCGGGGGTCTCGATCGCCACCGACATCATCGTCGGGTTTCCCGGCGAAACCAAAGCCCAGTTCCAGCGCACGTACGACCTGCTGGCCGATCTAAAGCTGGACGTCGCCCACCTGGCGCGCTATTCCGAGCGCCCCGGAACGGTGGCCGCCCGACGCCAACCGGACGACATCCCGGAAGAAGAGAAGATGCGCCGCTTCCGCGAGCTGGAGGCGCTGCAGGAACAGGTCGTCGCCGAGATCAACGCACGCTTCCTGGGGGAAACCGTGGAGGTCCTTTTTGAGAACAAAACCCGCGGGCGCTGGAAGGGCCGCACACCGACCAATAAGCTGGTGTTCGTCGAGAGCGAAGAAAACCTGCGCGGGCAGTTGAGGGAAGTGACCATCACCTGGACCGGTCCATGGAGCATGCAGGGCCGCCTGCCCCCGAATCTGGAAGCGGGAGCGATTCCGATCGCTTCGGTGGCCGGGGCCTGATTTCCAAAACGGGGGGAGCAATCGAGACAGAAACAAGAGAATACCGAAAAGATATCGAGGCCGTGCTGGCCAGGCGTCACGACAACGGGGGGGACTTCTGGGCCAGCGCCGACGGGCGCCTGCTGGTCGGAAGCCCGTTCAGCACCCTGGAAGCGCTGCAAATCCTGCACGAACTCGGCCTGGGCAGCGAGCACGAAGCGGTCAGCGGGGCGCTCGATCAGGTCCTTTCGATGTGGCGGGAGGACGGCCGCATCCGGATCGCCCCGAAAGGTGCCATGTATCCCTGCCACACCGCCAACGCCGCCAGGGTCCTATGCCGCTTCGGCCTGGCGGAGGACCCGCGAGTCCGGCGTTCGCTGGATTACCTGCAGGAGACACCCCACGAGGACGGCGGCTGGCGCTGCAACCGGGTGCCGTTGGGCAGGGCTGCCGAGACCGACGCCTCCAATCCCGGTGTGACATTGTTCGCCCTGGATGCATTCCGCTTCGAAAAGCATGAAGGCCGGCAAACAACAATCGATAAGGCCGTTGAGACTTTGCTGTCCCACTGGACGATCCGGCGGCCATTAGGGCCCTGCGAATTCGGGATCGGCAGCCTGTTTATGCAGGTCGAATACCCCTTCCTGCGCTACAACATTTTTTCGTACGTGTATGTGCTCTCTTTTTACAAGGCCGCCAGAGAAGATGGTCGATTCCGGGCGGCTTTTGATCTTTTGCAGTCCAAACTCGACGAAAGCGGCCGGATGGTGGTCGAGCGCCCCAACCGCAAGCTGGCTGGTCTGGAGGCATTCGCCGCCGGTCAGCCCTCCCAGCCGGCGACCCACCGTTTCAATGAAATCCTGGCGAATCTGGGCTGAACGGTTACGGCTTGTGCCATTTTTTGATAGGAATCTCCGGGTGCTGGCAACTGCGCGATAAAAAATTGTGGCTTGACCTTTCTGCAGCCTTCCCGAATTGCGGCCTGTGACCAATGTAAATATCGATAAACCAGGAGGCGCAGACCCGCCAGGCTTTTATTGCCGATTTTCGGCATCTCCGGGTATTTGCGTCTCATCGAAAACTTTGGGCGAACAACAGGCAGGCTGTCCGGGCCGGCGGTGCGAAACGGGTTACGGAGGGATTCAGTGCCGGGTTCCCCCTGAAGCGCGGCAATGGAAATAAAAAGCTCTCGGGTAAAATCCTGATGGTGCGGCCCAACCTGAGTCGGACTGCGCGGCGAGAGGCAGAAAAGGAGATTGGTCCATGATCAACGGCGCACATGCTATCGTGTACTCCAGGGACCCGGAAGCTGATCGGGCATTCTTCAACGAGTTCTTCGGCCTGCCGCACATCGATGCCGGGGAGG
>JBFKII010000031.1:0-21018 GCA_041632295.1 Anaerolineales bacterium
CCGAACTGTATCGCCGTCCAATCCGAGACCGGCACGCGCCAGAACATCTCAAAAGCCTGATCAAAAAGCGGCAGGTCCTCCCGGTCGTGGACCAGCAGGGTGCGGGAGGCGAAGTAGAAATCGTCCGGGCGGCCGATGGAGATCAACCCGAGCGCCTGCACCAGGTCGATCATCCGCCCCGGGTTTACGTCCAGGCCCAGCCCGCGCAGCAGGCGACCGAACAGCAACAGGTTTTGCAGAAAATTGGAGCCGGAGGGCTGTGGATCCATGCCTTGCGAAGTGAACGGCGCCGGAGTTTATGCCGGCAGTTGGGACCTTTCGAGGAGCGCCCGGACGCGCTCGCCGCGAATTTTTTCGACGTCGTCCTGGTACTTCAGGATCACGCCCAGCGTCTCCTCGACCACCGCCGGATCGAGAGCCTCCCGGTCCAGAGCGGACAGGGCGGTTGTCCAATCGAGGGTCTCCGCCACCCCGGGGATCTTGTAAAGGTCCTGCTGTCGCAGTTCCTGGATGAAAGCTGTGATCTGGCGGGAAAGCCGGGCGGAAGCTTGCGGCACCCTGGCCTGCACGATCTCCAGCTCTTTGTCAAACGTGGGGTAGTCGATCCAGAAGTACAGGCAGCGCCGCTTGAGGGCGTCGTGGACCTCGCGGGTTCGGTTGGAGGTGATCACCACGAAGGGCTTGTGTTCGGCTCGCACGGTGCCGATTTCGGGGATGGAGATCTGGAAATCGGAAAGCACTTCCAGCAAAAATGCCTCAAATTCCTCATCGCTGCGATCCACTTCGTCGACCAGCAGCACGACAGGCTTTTCGTGCGAGTGCTCGATGGCCTGCAGCAGGGGACGCTGAAGCAGAAAATCCGGCCCGAAAAGGTCGGCCTCGCGCGGCTGCTCGCCGCGCGCTTCCATCAGGCGGATGTGCATCAGCTGGCGGGTGTAGTTCCACTCGTAGACCGCGTGATGCACGTCCAGGCCTTCGTAGCACTGCAGGCGGATCAACTCGGTGTCCAGGATAGCGGCCATCATCTTGGCCACCTCGGTTTTTCCTACCCCTGCCTCGCCTTCCAGGAACAGGGGGCGGTTCAGCCTGTGGGCCAGATAGATCGAGGTCGCCAGGCCGCGGTCGGCGATGTAATTGCGCGCCCGCAGATCTTCCTGCAAGCCTTCGATGGATTTGATCGTGGCGCTCATCGGGCCTTATTATGACACAAAAGAATTGGTTTTTCGATTTTGGCGTTGCTGTTGGCCGGCGTACTTACCTCCGGCAATGCACGGGCCGGTTAATCCGGATGGGTCATTTCCAGCCGGGTGTGAATTTCCACACAGTCCCGGATCGTGCGGGCAACCGGGCAGAAACCGGCGTGAAACCCGAGCACGCGCCGGGCGGTCTCGGCGTGTGCCTGGGATGTTTTCAAATGATAGGTGACCGTGATTCGCCGGACGACCAGGACCTGTCCGTCTTTTTCAATTTCCCCCCGGGTCTCAGAGGCCAGGTAGCCCTCTCCGGCCGGGATGCCGCGCGCTTCCAGCGCGCCACCAAAGGTGCCGGTCAGTCAACCGGCAGCGGCAGCCACAACGTAGTCGAGGGTGGTGGCGCGCGGCTCCGACACCTGCGGAGATACGCCGTAGTGTTCGGCGATCTCCGAGTGCACCCCGAAGTGCACCGGCCCGGGCATTGCCGGCAGATATGCCCGGCGGTGCGGGCCCTTGATGCGCTCGATGCGGATACGGGATGTGTAAACGACTTTTCCGGTCATTTCTCGGCCTCCTTCGGGTAGACAAATTGGCGGATAAACCCCAGGTCCCGGGCTACGATTCCCGGATGGTTCACCCCCGGCGAAGCATGGCCCGGTCGACGTAGCACCAGCGCCAGTCCTCCTCCGGCTCAAAGGACTGAATGATTGGGTGTCCGGTCTCCTGGAAGTGGCGGGTGGCGTGGCGATTTATAGAATTGTCGCAGCAGCCGACGTGGCCGCAGATCAGGCACAGGCGCAGGTGGACCCAGGTATCGCCTTTCGCCAGGCACTTCGCACAGCCCTCTGAAGCCGGCGTGACATCCCGGACCTGGTCGCGGTGCGTGCAGCCTGCGCCGTCGTTTTCGCCGCCTTTGCCGCTCCGGGCCTGCGCTTTTTCAGGGGGTGTGATGGGTTTGTTGTTCTCTTCCATATTTTCCTTCAATCAAATTGCCGGGGGACTGGCGCCCCCCGGCAGGTTTTGAACCGGGCGCATACGATCAGGCACGGGCAACTGCGGCTGCCAGGGCCCGCTTGACATAAACAGTGGCCATCGCCTTGCGGTATTCGGCGCTGGCGTGGATGTCTTCCATGATGTCGCTGCCGAGGTCGTTCTGGACGGCCCGGGCAGCCGCCTCGATGGCGGTCGCGTCCAGGGTGCTTCCCACCAGGGCGGCCTCCACGGAGGGGGTCCGGATGGCGAGGGTGGTCACACCACCGACCGCCACTGCGGCGGACTTGCAGACACTGCCATCCATCGCAAGGACCGCGCTGGCGCCGACCATAGCATACCCGGAGGCAGGGTTCGCCATTTTTACATAGGCAGAAACGTCATTGGCCTGCACTTCCACGGCAACCAGCACCTCACCGGGTTGCTTCGCCGTTTCGAACAGCCCGATGAAGAAATCGGTGGCGGCCACCGAACGGTCCCCGTCCGGGCCGGTCAGATGCAAGGTGGCGTCCAGGGCCACGAGGGGGGTGGGCATATCTGCAGCCGGGTCGGCGTGTGCGATGCTGCCCCCGATGGTGCCCCGATTGCGCACCTGGGGGTCGCCGATCTGGCCGGCGGCGTCCCGCACAGCTGCGGGAACGTGCTCCGATGCCGCCACTTCCGCATGCGTCGCCAGCGCACCGATGCGGACGCTGCCGTTCCCCCCCGAAATGCCTTTCAATTCCGGGATCCGGCCGATGTCGATCAGCGTGGCGGGCATGTCCACCCGCAGTTTCATGGCGGGAAGCAGGCTGTGCCCGCCCGCAAGGAGGCGGGCGTTTTCATGGCTGGCAAGCAACGTGACCGCTTCGGCAACCGAACCGGCGCGAACGTAATCGAATTTCCCTGGGTACATCGCTATGCTCCTTTCTGTTGGACGGCCCGCCAGACTTTTTCGGCGGTCAGCGGCATGTCGAGGTGGCGAATGCCAAATGGCGACAGGGCATCCATGACTGCATTGACAACCGCGGGCGCTGCGCCGATCGTCCCCGCTTCGCCGGCGCCCTTGACGCCCAAAGGGTTGGTCGGAGAGGGTGTGACCGTCTGGCCGGTTTCGATGGCGGGAAAGAACTGGGCTTTGGGCATGGAGTAATCCATCATGGAGCCGGAAACCAGCTGGCCCCTTTCGTCGTAAACCGCCCCTTCCCAGAGCGCCTGGCCGATCCCCTGGGCGATGCCGCCGTGCAGCTGTCCCTCCACAATCATGGGGTTGATCTGCGGCCCGACATCATCCGCGGCGGCGTAGCGCAGAATTTTCACGGCGCCGGTTTCCACATCCACTTCCACCATGCAGACATGGGTGCCGAATGGATAGGTGCAGTTGGGGGGATCGTAGTAGGAGGTGTAATCCAGGAAAGCCTCCATGCCTGCCGGCAGGTCGTAGGCCACGGCGGCCTGCAGCGCGATCTCCTGGATCGTTTTGGCCTGCTCGGGCGATCCTTTGACGTGGACCTTCCCCTCAGCTGCGTCGTACACCACGTCCTCTTCGGCAGCTTCCAGCATGTAGGCGCCGAGTTTCATGGCCTTTTCCTTGATGTGCTGCACGCTGTTGTACAGCGCGATGCCGCCCACAGCCGTGCTCCGGCTGCCGTAAGTTCCATACCCGAACGGCGTGCCCTGCGTATCACTGTGCTCGACCGTGATATCGTCGACCGGCACCCCGAGTTCATCCGCGACGATCTGGGCAAAGGTGGTTTCAAGCCCCTGGCCGTGAGACTGGGAACCGGTTGTGACGACCACCTTCCCGGTCAGGTGCACGCGGACGTTGGCGCTTTCCCAAAGCCCGGCGCCCCAACCCTGGCCCGGCAGCCCGATCCAGGCGGAGGGGGCGACGCCGCAAATTTCGATGTACGAGGAAAAGCCGATCCCCAGGTAGCGGCCCTGATCTCGGGCTTCAGCCTGTTTCCGGCGGAAATCCTCGTAACCGACCATGTTCAGCGCCAGGTCGAGCGTGCCTTCGTAGTTGCCGCTGTCGTATTTCAGCCCGGCCAGGATATTGTCTGCCGGAGCGTACGGGAAATCCTCCGGCTGAATGAAATTCTTCCGGCGGATTTCGGACGGGTCCATGCCCAGCTCGGCGGCAACCAGGTCCATCGCCCGCTCGACGACGTACGTCGCCTCCGGCCGGCCGGCGCCCCGGTATGCGTCCACCATGCTGGTGTTGGTGTACACCCCTTTGACGTTGCAGTAAAAATGGGGGATCTTGTAGGCGCCCGACAACAGTCGCCCGTACAGGGTGGTCGGGATCCCGGTGGCGATGGTTGAAAGCGTCCCGCCCAGATTGGCGAAGGTATGCACCTTCAAACCCTGGATCCTGCCGTCCTTCGTCGCCCCGACCTCAATGTCGGTGATGTGATCCCGGCCGTGGGTGGTGGCGACATAATTCTCGCTGCGGGTCTCCATCCACTTGACGGGGGCGCCCACCTTTTTGGCCAGCGCGGCGACTAGGACATATTCGGGATACAGGAAAATTTTGGTGCCAAACCCGCCCCCGACCTGCGGGGAGATCACCCGCATTTTGTTTTCCGGGATGCCAAACACGAAAGCGGTCATCAGCAGCCGCATGACGTGGGGGGCCTGCGACGTCATCCAGACCGTGTAAGCCTGCCCGGCCGGGTCGTACTGCGCCATGCATCCACGCGCTTCCATCGGGTTCGGGATCAGCCGCTGGTTGACCAGCGACTGCCGCACGACGACATCCGCCTCCCCCAGAGCCTGGTCCGTCGCGCCCTGGTCGCCGATGGACCAGTCCAGGCAGACGTTATTCGGGGCGTTTTCATGGACCAGGGGAGCGCCGGGCTCGGTGGCCATTTTTGCATCCACCACCACCGGCAGCGTCTCCCAATCCACGTGGATCAGGCCAAGGGCATCCTGGGCCGTGTAGCGGTCTTCGGCAACGACAACCGCCACACCCTGCCCGACGTGGGTGACTTTCTCCACTTCCAGTGCCCGCGGCGTGTTGGTGTGCACATCCGCACCCGTGACGACCCAGGCTGCAGGCAGCGGGTTCAGGTCCATGAAGTCATGCCCGGTGAAAACGGCGACGACTCCCGGATGGGCGGCGGCCTGGCTGGTATCGATGGACTTGATTCTGGCATGGGCAAATGGGCTGCGGAGGATGGCGGCGTGCAGTGTGCCCGTGAGGTTCAGGTCCTCCAGGTACCTGGCTTCGCCGGTGATGAGTCGAGGGTCTTCTTTGCGCTTGATGGAAGCGCCGAAAGCTCTGTCGGTCATTTCGTCCTCCTTTTCAGCCGGCTGCCACGTGTTTCACAGCTTCGACAATGTTGTGATAGCCGGTGCACCGGCAGTAATTTCCTTCCAGGGCATGGCGGATCTGGTCGTCACTCGGATTGGGATTGGACTCCAGCAGACCGATCGCAGCCATGATCATGCCTGGCGTGCAAAAACCGCACTGCAGGCCGTGCTTTTCCCAGAAAGCCTGCTGCATCGGGTGAAGTTCGCCGTTTTTGGCCAGGCCTTCGATGGTCTCCACGCTGCCACCGTCAGCCTGCAAGGCCAGGACCGTGCAGGATTTCACGGCCAGGCCGTCCAGATGGACGGTGCAGGCGCCGCACTGGCTTGTGTCGCAGCCGATGTTCGTGCCGGTCAGGCCGAGCACATCCCGCAGGTAGTGCACCAGGAGCAGGCGCGCTTCCACCTGGTGTTCCTGTTGCACCCCGTTGACGGTTATCGATACGGTATGTTTCATGAGAATCCTCCTGGGATTTCGGAGCGAGTTTGAATCGGTGGCGTTCGAATTTGCGGGTTATCTGCCTGTCGGTTCACCTCCTGTGAATGCTCGCGGCATCGGGCGCTGAAGCGTGTCCTCCAGCAGGCCGCCGTGGCCGAGTTGGATGAAATCGCGCCGGGCCAGATAGTCACCGGCCAGCAGCCGGGGCAGGACCCAGTCGATGATGTTGATCTTCTTGCTGCGGGCGCAGCCGGGCGCGCCGAGCACAGGGATGCTGTCGAGATATCCGAGCATCAGGAGATTTCCGGGATCGACCGGCACCCCGACCACTTCCACCCGCCCCCCGGCGCGCGCCAGGGCGCGCGGGACGATGTCCCGGCGGTCCATGATCGCCGTCTCGCCGGCCAGCAGGATCAGCCGGGCGCCGGATTGCAACTGGCGCGCCAGAGAATCGGCCAGCAGCGCTTCGCCGCCCTCGTCATCCAGGGGGATGAACTCGGTCGCCGCAATGCGCGAGCCCAGGGCCTCGATGCGTGCCCGCAGCGGGGCGAACTCGGCGTTCAGTCGTTCCTGGATTGAGGGCGTGCCGGAAAAAATAATGCTCACCTTTTGCGAGGTGAGCATATCCACTTTCATCAGGGGCTCGTTGTGAGTCGCGCACATCTCCTCCACCTGCGCGACGACCGCGCCTGCGATAGCGTAAGGGATGATCTTGATAGTCGCCACGACATCCCGCGCCTGCACCGGGGTGTGATTGCGCAGCGTGGCGATCGTCAGCCCTTCGTGCTCGTTCAACACGGCGAGCCGATCGGGGTCCAGCCGCAGCAGCCCGAGACCTTCCGCCAGCAGATTGGCCCGGCCGGACGCAGGGCCGACCATGCGCAGGTTGGCGCTCGCCTGCGGGGCGGCCATCGCCGCCAACGCCACCCGCCCGGCGGCTTCGTTTTCCCCCACGTCCCCATCGATCAGCTCGGCCACATAGACCGACTCCCGGCCGATTTCCTGCAGCAACCGGATATCCGCTTCGGTCAGAGGGCGGCCTTTTCGCAGCAGGCGGCGCCCATCCTGATCGGCGATGTTGTGGCCGAGGATTTTGCCTTCTGCTCGGGAAAGAGGCACCGGACCAAAGTTCATGGGGTAATTTCATATCATACCAGATGGAAGCGCAGCGATTGGAAAATTGGGATCTGCGAAGCCGGTTTTTTCATTTTTGGGCCGCGCTGGAGAGGGCGAGAGCGCCTCGCACCGGGTGCTGTAGTAAAATCCCGCCATGGATATCCTGTCCGGGCTCAACGAACAACAGCGCCAGGCCGTGACGACTCCTTTCGGCCCGGTGCTGGTGCTGGCGGGGCCGGGGTCCGGCAAGACCCGGGTCCTGACCCACAGCATCGCCTACCGCATCGGCCAGCTGGGCGTGCGGCCCTACAACCTGCTCTCGGTGACCTTCACCAACAAGGCCGCCCGCGAGATGGAGCAGCGTGTCGCGGACCTGATCGGACAGCAAAACCGCGGCCTGACCCTGGGCACCTTCCACAGCGTGTGTGTCCGCATCCTGCGCCGGGAAGCGGAGCAGCTGCCCTTCGATTCTAATTTTCTGATCTTTGATTCCGACGACCAGGAAAAAATTGTCAAGCAGGCGCTCCACGACCTGGACATCGATGACAAGCAGTACCGGCCCGGGGCCGTGCACGGCGCCATCTCGCGCGCCAAGAACGAACTGATCCTGCCGGAGGACTATCCGCTGCAGACCTACCGGGACGAAGTCGTCCGCCGGGTGTACGAAAAATACCAGGAAATGCTGTTTGCCAGCAATGGGGTCGACTTCGACGACCTGCTGCTGTGGACGGCCTACCTGCTCGAGCAGGTGCCGGCGGTGCGCGAGAAGTATGCCCGCCGCTTCGAGCACGTGCTGGTGGATGAATTCCAGGACACGAACATGGCCCAGTACCAGCTGCTGCGCCACCTTGCCTCCTACCACGGCAACCTGTTCGTGGTCGGGGATGTCGACCAGTCGATCTACCGCTGGCGCGGCGCCGATTACCGCAACGTGCGCCGCTTCGAGGAGGACTACCCGGAGGCGCAGGTCATCCTGCTGGAACAGAATTACCGCTCCACCCAGCGCATCCTGGACGCGGCCATGTCCATCATCCGGCCGAACCGCAACCGCACACACAAGAACCTGCAGGCGACACGCGGGCAGGGCCAGCAGCTCACCATGCACGAGGCCTACGACGACCGGGCGGAGGCCGCATTCGTGGTCGATACGATCAGCACTCTGGTCGCGACCCGGCAGGCCGACCCAGGGAATTTCGCCATCATGTACCGCACCAACGCCCAATCCCGGCTTCTGGAGGAGGCCTTCCTGCACGCCGGTCTGCCGTACAAGCTGGTGGGCGCGCAGCGCTTCTACGGGCGCCGGGAGATCAAGGACGTGATCGCCTACCTGCGGCTGGTGCACAACCCTGCCGATGAGATCAGCCTGCTGCGGGTGGTCAACGTGCCGCCGCGCCGCATCGGCCGCAAAACGCTCGCCGCATTGCGCCAGCAGGCCGCCCGGGCGCGCTGGCCATCCGGGAACCTGCTGCTGGACCTCAGCGAGGGGGAAACTTCGCCTTACTTCGAGCGGTTTCGGGGCCGCACCGCCGTGCCGCTCTCTGAGTTCGGCCGCCTGCTCAAAAGCTGGCGCGGTGTCAGCAAAGAGCACACGCCACTCCAACTGATGGACCGCATCCTGGGGGATACGGGTTACGAGGGCTACCTGGACACAAGCACCGATGAAGGCCTGAGCCGCTGGGAAAATGTGCTGGAACTGCGCCGCCTGGCCGCTGAATACGAGGAGCGCGGCCTGCTGGCCTTCCTGGAGGACGTCGCCCTGGTTTCCGACCAGGATACGCTGGCGGCCGACGCCAACGTGCCCACGCTGCTGACTCTGCACGCGGCAAAAGGGCTGGAGTTTCCGATCGTCTTCCTGGTTGGGCTGGAGGACGGCACGCTGCCGCACATCCGCTCCTTTGACGACCCGGAAGCGATGGAAGAGGAGCGGCGCCTGCTTTACGTGGGTGTGACGCGCGCCATGGACCACATTTACCTGTTGAACGCCCAAAACCGGACCGCATACGGCTATGCCGAAGCGACCGAGCCTTCGCGTTTTCTCGAGGACATCCCCGATAGCCTGCTACAAGGCCGCAACGGGGCGCGCGCCTTCCGGACCACGCGGCGGGAGCGGGCGGCTGCGCGCACTTCGGCGGTCACGCGCTGGGACTCAGCCCCTGCAGAGCGCCCAAAGGTGAAGCGCCGCTTCGCCGCTGGCATGAAAGTCCGCCACGCCACCTGGGGGGAAGGCATGGTGCTCAACAGCCGCGAGCAGGACGGCGATGAAACCGTGGATATTTTTTTCCAGGAAGTGGGCTTAAAAAGAGTGGCCGCTTCGCTTGCCAACCTGGAGCTTCTTGCGAAATAATAGAGGTCCGATGGCCGCAAAAAACCGCGGAGAGAAACATATCCTCCTGCTTTACCATCGCACCATGGACCGGCTTTGGGGCATCACGTTCCTGCTCGGCCTGGTGCTTTTTGCACTCTGGCGATTCGAAGTGTCGTTCACCAGCTTGTGGCGCCCGGAGATCAAGGGGCTGGTGTACACGGCCGCCGGGATCGCCGTCGCCATCGGCATTTTTGCTTTTTTTGCCCGCAGAATGGGATATGTCCGGGCCTTTGCCGACTACATCCTGATCGCCACCCCTTTCTTCCGTTTTCGGACGTCATACCGGCGGGTGAAAAACATCCGCACTACTGAATTTTATCGCCTGTTCGATCTGGAAAACCTCTCCTGGCGGGAGGAGAATTATGTCCGGCCTTTTCTGGGGGAGACGGCTGTGGTCCTCAATCTGAAAGACTTCCCCCTGTCCCCTGCTATCATGCGGCTGTTTTTGCCAAAATATTTTCTATCCCCGAAAGGCAAAGAGATCGTTCTGCTGGTTCGCGATTGGATGGGGCTGAGTGTTGAGCTCGACAGCCGATTCAGCGAGTTCCGCCAGCGCGTCAAGCTGAAAAAACGCAGCCGGGGATTTCAGCGCGGGATGTACCGCTGAAAATCCGCCCCGGGGCCGATCGCACCGCCGCGGCGGGCCTTTTCCAGCGCAGAAAATCCAATCAATCCGCCAATCTGTGGGCCAGGCGCTAGTCCGGTCCGAGGGGTTGCTCGGTGTCGATCTCCAGGTGGATCCCGGCAGCCGGCAGGACGACCGTGAACGTGGTCCCCTGGTCCATCACGGAGTCGAACCACAGGCGGCCCCCGTGGTGGTCGACGATAGATTTGACGATCGACAGGCCGAGCCCTGATCCCGGGCTGTCCACGGGGATGTTCCCGGCACGGTAAAGCTTGTCAAAAATGTAAGGCTGGTCATCCGGGGGGATTCCCACGCCTGTGTCCTGGACCTGGAGGATCACCTGGGCGCCTTCTTGACGGGCGGAGATGGTGATCTCCCCGCCGGCGGGTGTGTACTTGAGGGCGTTTTCGATCAGGTTGTTGACCACCTGCCGCAGGCGGACCGTATTACCGAAAACCGGAGGCAGCCCATCTGGCATCTGTACTCTCAACGCCAGGCCTTTCTGTGCCATCAGGTGCTGCATGCCGTCCACAGCATACTGGACCAGGACCGGGATCGGCACGGGCTCGCGTTGCCGGTCGAAGCCGGCCTCGATCCTGCCCAACTCCAACAGGGCGTTGATCAGGTCGGTGATGTTTTTCACGCTGGCTTCGACCCGCCGGATGTATTCCTTCTGCCTTTCACTGGTCTCACCGACCTTGCCGATCAACTCCACGTATCCCAGGATGGCGGTCAGGGGAGAGCGCAGGTCGTGCGAAACGGTGTGCACGAACTCATTCTTGATATTGTCCAGCTCGCGGAAATGCGAAACGTCCTGTAGTGTGACGACCTTACCGATCCCCTCCACCGGGGTGACCTGGGCGACATAGTAGCGTTCGTCATCCAGCTCGATATCGATTTTGCGCGGGGCATCCTGCGTCGGATCGTAAATCACCTCGATCAGCTCCTGGTGGTCGATCACCTGGCCGAAATTCTTCCCACTGTACCCTCCTCCATCCAGCTGGAAAATCTTGAGGGCGCTGTTGTTCATCAGGAGAATGTCCAGGCTGTCGTCGATCAGGATGACGCCGTCAGCCACCTCTCGCAGCATGGTCTCCAGCTTCTTGCGCTCGGTCTCGGCCTGGGTGTAGCGCCTGGCATTTTCGATGGCGATGGCGGCGAAATCGGCCAGCGCAGACATCACGACCGCGTCCTGGTCGTTGAACTGGGATTGCTTGAGCTGCCGGTTGTCCACCCCCAGGACCCCGATCGGCTTGCCGTTCACCACCATCGGGGCGTAAATCAGGGCGTGCACCAGGTAATGCGTTTTGATCTTCGCGGGTTCGTCTTTTCCAAATATCAGCGGCTTGCCGTGCCTCAGCGCCCGGCCGGCCAGTGAGTCTTGAACCGGCAATCGCAGGGTGCGGGCATACTCTTCCTTGAAATTGAAAGCCGCCCGGATGTAAAGGTGGTCACTTTGGTCATCGAGCAGGAGCAGACTGCCCTCCTCCGCACCGGTCAGGGCCACGGCGGCTTCCACGACGTTCGCCAGCACCTGGTCCAGATCGAGGGCGGAGGCGACGGATTTTCCGGCCTGGGAGATGGCCTCCACTTCGGCAAGCCGGTCGCGGAACGCCTTGATTTTTCCGGCTGCGAGCGAGTCCGCCCAGCGCTGAAGCTGGCGCCTGCGTTCCAGGCCGCGGGTCAGCACGGCCAGCAAGTCCTGGGCACGCAAAGGAGGAGGCAGGCAGGCAAATACCCCCAGGCGGAGCGCTTCCTGAACAAGGTCGGAGTCCGCTCCCGGTTTCAAAACCACCACCAGCGGGCTGGCGGGAAACTGCTCGATCAGCGAGGTGGCTATCACCAGGGATTGCCGCTCGCGAATATCTCCCAAAAGAATCAAGTCGTAAGGTTGCGTGTCGTACTTCAGGACCTCCCCCAGGCTGCAGGTGGTCACTTCAAAGCCATCGGGCTCTAAAATTTGATTGGCGATATACCGGCGCTCTTTTTCATCCGTCAGGATGACCAGGATATCTTTTTCGCCCATCGATGCTAGGGATGCACCTGACCCGCATGGGTGTTATTGAGGGCCAGCTGAAGCCCCCGAGCCCGCGCCTCCAATGCTAGGATCAGGTCCGAATTGGCCATCGACACAGCCGCATAATCCCCCACCGCTTCCAGCAGCAGCCGGTCGTTCTCCCTGAACGGCCGATCCTCTTTGCGCACCAGGACCATCAAGCCGATGATCTGCCGCGCGGTTTTCAGCGGCACGACAATCGCCGATCGGCCCAAGGTGGCAATGTTGAAACGCTGGAGGCGTTCGCCGTGGATCGCGAGGGTCTTTCCGGACATGGCGACCAGCGAACTGATGCCGTCATCCAGCGGCCGGTCTTTGAAGGCCGCCATAGCCGCCGGAAGCCGGGCATGGGCGGCCAGCACGAAGCGGTCGTTTTCGTCGCGCGCCAGCAAATAGGCCCGATCGGCTGCGCCTACGGACATCGCCCCGCTCAAGACGGTTTTAAACAGGCGGTCCTTGCGCGTGATCGAGGTGATCGCTTTGCCAATGGAGAAAATCTTCTCCAAATCGCGGATTTTCCGCTCCATTGTGCGGTTCGCCTGCTGGAGCTGGCGGGCAAGCTGTTCGCGTTCCCGGCGCACCCGCACATCCTGCATCGCTCGCTCAACCGCAGAGACGACTTCCGCCTCCCTTAGGGGCCGTGTCAGGTAATCGCCGGCCCCCAGGCGGAAAGCCTGGATAACGGCGCTCTCCTGACCTTTGTCCACGATCAGGATAAATGGGATCTCTATTCCCTGCGCTTTGAGGGCAACCAGGAGGTCTTTTCCATTTAGATCTGGCAGATTCAGATAGGAAAGAATGACATCGGGAGCGAAAGAGACGGCCAGCTGGAGGGCAGCGGCGGCCGTTTCGGCGGTCTCCACCTCAAATCCGAGCGGGGCCAGCGTCTGGCGGGCGATCAGAGTCCGATCCTCCAGGCTCGTATCGACGACCAGTATTTTTTCCTTCTCTGGCACGGGACCCATGATCGTATCATAGCATGTAAAGTGTAAATGGGCGAGTTCAAACCCCCTGTGGTCCTGGAGGGGGCATGTTGCCCTGTGGGCATGAAAAAACTGGTCGCCGGGCTACTAAGAATCTGATGAGAATGGCAAAAGCGTTCTTGACTCGCCCGGAAAGTGGGTCATAGAATTGAAGGGTTTCAATGAGGTGCTACATGAAAAACCAAACCAGAAACAAATTGTCTTGGCTGCTTCTTCCGATCGCTGCACTGGCGCTGGCCAGCTTTGCCTGCCTGACCAGCCTGCCCTCCCTGGCACCATCGGCGGCAGATGTTCAGGTCACGGAAGTGACTGTCCAGGCGGAAGGACCCCCGAGTGTGGACACGGATGAAACCGTAGCCCAGGTCCAGCCTGAAGACAGTGTTACCGTCGATGAGGAGCCGGCCAACCAGTCGGATGGCCCCACCTCCGACACACCATTCCTGGCCTCCGGCGACGCGCTTTCCGCGATCTACGATAACGCCGTCCAGGGGGTCGTCTCGCTGCGGGTCCTGGCCAGCCAGGGCGACGGGCAGGGATCCGGATTCGTGATCGACCGGGAAGGCCATATCGTGACCAATTTCCATGTCATCGAAGGTGCGACCGACATCGAAGTCGGGTTTTGGAACGGACTGAAGGTGCGCGGCGAGGTGATCGGCACGGACCTCGATTCCGACCTGGCGGTGCTGAAAGTCGATGCGCCTGCGGAACAGCTCCGCCCGCTCGAACTGGGCGATTCCGAGCAGCTGCGCGTGGGTGAAGTCGTCCTGGCGATTGGAAGCCCGTTCGGTCTGGGCAGTTCGATGACCGTCGGGATCCTTTCCGCCAAGGGGCGGGTGCTCTCCTCGCTGAACGAATCCGGCCAGGGCGGCTTCTTCTCGGCCGGGGACCTGCTCCAAACGGACGCCGCCATCAACCCTGGCAACTCGGGGGGGCCCCTGCTCAACCTGTCCGGGCAAGTGATCGGGGTCAACCGGGCCATTCGCACCGAGAGCTTCACCAACGAAGGCTCTCCGCTGAATTCGGGGATCGGGTTCGCCATCTCGATCAATATCGTCAAGCGCGTCGTGCCGGGACTGATCGAATTCGGCGAATATGAATACCCCCTGCTGGGCATCTCCAGCCTGCCGGAAATTACAGTTTTCGACCAGGAACAGTTCGACCTTCCCCAGACGACCGGGGCTTTCGTGATCACTGTGCCCGAAGGGGGTCCGGCTGACGAGGCCGGCGTGCTGGTCGGCGACCTGATCACCCACATCGACGGCCGCGAGCTTCTAAATTTCGGCGATCTGCTCAGTTATCTGCTGACGCAGAAAGCCCCCGGCGAGGACGTCGTGCTCTCCATCCTGCGAAACGGGGAAACCCTGGATGTCATCGTCACGTTGGGTTCGCGCGGCTGATTCCAATTCCCCCCGCAGCCTGCGATCCAAAAGCGCCGCCCATCACAAAACAGGGCGGCGCTTTTTTTTCGGTTTTTATTGCGCGGAGTGCGGGCCCTTTTCCCGAAACTTACAGCCCTTCCTCCGCCACAAAATAGCTGAGTGCAGCCGCATCGATCAAATCGGGCGTCAAGACTAACGGCCTGCCTTCGTACTGGCTGATCGAAGAGGCGATGTGCAGCAGGTCGCGGGGGTGAACGGCCTGCATGCGCCGGTCCACTTTGCGGTACCAGTTCTCGAGCAGGTGGACAAAGGTGTCCCGGTTGAATTCCACGTTCATCTGCTTGCAGACCTGGGTGAAAATGCGGTAAAAAATTTTCTCGTCCGGGGATTGGACCAGCACTTTCATCTGGATGCGGCGCAGAAAGGCCTCATCGACCAGCTTGAGCGGATTGAGATTGGTTGAGAAAATGATCAGCTGGCGAAACGGGATTTCAAAGCTTTGCCCTGTTTGCAGGCGGAAGAAATCGACATGCGCTTCCAGCGGGACGATCCAGCGGTTGAGCAGCTCCTGCGGGCGCATGCGCTGCCTGCCGAAATCGTCGATCAGCAGCATCCCCCCGTTGGCTTTGATCTGCAAAGGAGCTTCGTAAAACTTGGATACCGGGTCCAGGCGCAAATCCAGGGAGCCCATGTCCAGTTCGCCGCCGGCGATCACCACCGGCGGGCGGAAAATGCCCCAGCGCTGGTCGTACTGCGTGGCCGGGCCGGTGTCTTCGGGGTTTATATCGACCTTATGATGCACCAGCGGATCGTAGACCTGGATGATCTGGCCGCCGGTGGTTATGGCGAAGGGGATGTGAATCGGGTGCGTCCCGGCGATCAGTACCCCGATCAGCTGGGCGATGGTGGTCTTTCCGTTTCCCGGAGGACCGTACAAAAAGAGCGATTGCCCGTTGTTGATGGCAGGCCCGATCTGCCGGTCGAACTCCTCCGGCAGCACCAGGTCCGTAAGTATTTCACGCACGTCCTTGCGCGGAATCCGCTCGCGCGGATACTGGTCGGCCTGCACCGCCACCAGCTGGCGGTAGGCCGAAACAGAAACCGGGACCGGCCCGACATACTGGTTGCGATCCAGCGCCGCCCTGGCCCGGTTCAGGCCCTCTTCGGTCAGCCGGTAGATGTACGTCATCCTGCCCAGGGTCCCGGCCTTGGTCACATCGACCAGGCGTTCGCCCTGCATCCACGCCAGAACCTCGTCGATCAGCTGCTGGCTGACCCGCATGATGCGAGAGAGGTGGGTGACGTTGGCGTTTCCTTCGTTGAAGAGGATTTTGTAGACCAGGTCGTGGACAATCGCCACGGGGATATCCAGCTCTTCGATGCTGTCTTTCCGCTGGAGAATGGATTGAAGGTCGTTTTCCGAGATCATCATTCCTGTTTTTATTTCGGGCACAAAGCAAGACCCCGGCCTCAGCGGCTGGTGACCGCAGGCCGGGTCCAGGCGGGATGCGCCTTTGAATCTGGGATAAGAGCGGGATGATTATAGCCGAACCCGGGGGTATTCTCATGCCCTTTGCGGTTCAGGATCATTGTCAGAAACCAGGTGCGATGGGATGGAAAATCTTTCAATCTACAGGCAGAATCCTGTCCGCGCTGCTCTTGCGGGGTCCCGGACGGGGGCTAATCCCCCTCTCCGGCGGGAGGGGCGGCCTGCCCGTAGTCCAGCACCTCGCGGGTCTGCGCCCCGCCGACCGGCGGCCCGACGATGCCCTTGTCCTCCAGGGTTTCGATTAGCCGGGCGGCGCGGGTGTAGCCGATCCGCAGCCGGCGCTGCAGCATGGAGACCGAAGCCCGCCCCTGGCGGCGGATCAGGTCGACAGCCTCGTCGTACATCGGGTCCAGGTCCTCCTGGGGCGCCATCTCTTTCCAGATCTGCTTCTGTTTCAGCGGAATGGTTGCGGACGGGGCGTCCGCCGGCCGGCTGGAATGCAGGGCGGACGCGTCGGGGCGGCGGACGGTCTGCATGCGCCAGAACTGCACCAGACGGCTGATCTCCTCATCCGATACGAACACACCCTGCAGCCGGACCGGGGCGGGAGAATCGGGCGATTGGAAAAGCATATCGCCGCTGCCCAGCAGACGGTCGGCCCCAGGCTGATCGAGGATCACCCGGCTGTCCACCCCCGAGGTCACGGCAAATGCGATTCGGGCGGGGAAATTGGCCTTGATCAGCCCGGTGACCACATCCACGGAGGGGCGCTGCGTGGCGATGATCAGGTGGATGCCGGTTGCCCGCGCCAGCTGTGCCAGCCTGGTGATCGCCCGTTCGGTCTGGTCCGGGGCAAGCATCATCAGGTCGGCCAATTCGTCGATGATGACCACCAGGTACGGCAGTTTTTTCCCCCCCTGGGCCTCGATCATCCGGTTGTAATCGGCGATATTGCGCGTTTTGGTGTCGTGAAATTTCTGGTAGCGGGCGTCCATTTCGCGCGTCACCCACTGGAGCGCGCCCACTACCCGGTCCATCTCCACCACCACAGGCGCCAGCAGGTGGGGGATGCCGTTGTAGTTGGTCAATTCGACGCGCTTGGGATCGACCATGATTAGGCGCATCTCTTCGGGGGTGTTGTGCAGCAGGAATGCGGAGATGATCCCGTTCACGCACACCGATTTACCCGACCCGGTCGCACCGGCGATCAGCAGGTGCGGCATACTCTCCAGGTTGGCGGCCACGGGCGTCCCCGAAACGTCCTGGCCGAGGGCAAACCGGAGCGGGGACTGGATCGCCTGGAAGGCGTTGCTTTCCACCACGTCCCGCAGCCCGACCAGGGAAATGTTTTCGTTGGGCACTTCGATCCCGACGTACCCCTCCCCCGGCACGGGCGCCTGGATTCGGATGCTGGACGCGGCCAGGGCCAGGGAGAGATCGTCGGCCAGGGCGGCAATCTTGTTGACCCGGACGCGGGTGCGGCCGCCGCGCGAATCGATGAAGTCCGGCTCGACCCCGAACATGGTGATCGTCGGGCCGTGCTTGATCTCAACCACGGTGGCCGGGGCGCCAAAAGAGGTCAGTGTCTCTTCGATCAGGCGGGCGTTCATGCGGTCGAACTCATCGCTGTGCACGACGTCCTGACCCTGGTCCAGGATCTGTTCGACCGGCGGCAGCACCCATTCCTGGGCCTGCAGGGTCTCTTCGAATGAGAGTTCGCCCGGCTCGGCAGCTGGGGCAAAGCCGGCGGAGCCCTTGCCGGAGGGGGCTGCCGCGGCCGGGGCGGGCTGCGCCGTCTGCACTCGGGCGACCAGCCCCTCCACCAGGACCAACGCACGGTCGCGCACCAGGCCGGCCAACGGGGGCAGCCAGCGGAAGAGATCGGCGACGGTTTTGTCAAATGCCAGGGCCAGCCCGATCACCAGCCAGGCGAGGATCGCCACTGCCGCCCCCCACAACCCCAGCAGCCCGATCAGCCCTTCGCTCAGGAACGCGCCGATGCGACCGCCGCCTCGACCCAGGGCTGCCTGCTCCAGGGCCGCAGCCCGGCCGGGTGTGAACAGCAGAAAATGAAAGCTGGTGACCAGGTTGAAAAAAAGCAGAAACATCCCGGTGATCCGTTCCGGGTCCAGGCTGGGGATGCGGTCAAAATTGCGCAGGATCAGCCACAAACCGAGGCCGATCAGCCCCAGTGGCAGGATATACCCCCCCCAGCCAAACCCCCGGGCCAAAAATGAGACCAGCCCCTGGGTGAACGCGCTGCGGCTGGCCGAGATCAGACTTAAAAAGGAAAGCAGGCCCAGCAGGGTGAGGACAACACCCAGAATATCGAGCTTGCGGTCGAGAGAAAGACGGGAGACCAGGGGCGGCGGCGGGGCGGCCTGCGCCTTCGGTTTGCTCTGCTTTGCGGAGGGCGCAGCGCGCGTGCGGCTGCGTTTGGGGGCCGTGTTTTTCGCCGGGCTGGTTTTTTTGCTGCGGGCCTTGCCCCGGCCGGATGCGGTGCGGGCGCCCTTTTTGGAGGCTGGGCTGGTGGATTTCTTCCGGGCCATGAATCGATTATAGCACGCATGTACGAAGATCGAAATTCACCCACCGGCCCCAAAAAAATCCCCTGTGCAGCCGGGTTGAGCGGATCACCCGGCTGGCGATCAGGGCAACCGGCGCAGATGCTGGCTGAAAAAATCCGCCATCAGCCGGGAGATCTCCATTCTGCTGGGCTGCATGGGTGGATCGGTGCGTTCGAAGCCGTGAACCCCGTTATCGACGATCAAAAGGTTGGCCTGCCCGCCGGCCTCATGTAACGCCAGGTAAAGGAATTCGCTCTGCGACGGCGGGACGACGGTGTCTTTGCTGCCGTGCAGCAGCAGGAAAGGTGGATCGCCGGCATCCGCATGCGTGACCGCACTGTATCGGGCCAGGATATCTGCGTTGATCGGGCCGTAAACAGGGCTGAACGACAGCCCCTCGTCGATCAGCAGGGTGTAGGCGAACATGGTTGCCACCGCCTGGACGCTGCTGGAATAAGCACCGTGTTCATCGCTGCCTTCAAAACCGTCTTCCGGCTGGGTCACCCCGAGCATCGCCGCCAGGTAGCCGCCGGCGCTGGTGCCATAGACCCCGATCCGTTCAGGGTCCAGGCCGAATTCAAACGCCGTGGACCGCAGGAAGCGCACCGCGCACTTGGCGTCCTCCAATTGTGCAGGGAACGTGAAAGCCGGCGCCAGCCGGTAGTTGATCGACGCCACGATAAAACCGGCCTCAACCAGAATGGGGATATCAGCCATCCCGGCCCCTTGCTGTTTGTCCCCTCCGGTCAGCCCGCCGCCGTGGATGTAGATCACTGCGGGTGCCGGGCCGCCATTCCCCGGCGGGAAGTACAGGTCCATTTGCTGGATGGTCCCGGCAGGGCTGCAGTAGGTGACGTCCAGAAGGGGATTATCGGTGCGGCCGGTGCCCGGCGGCGGGGCGGTTTCGATAGGGACCGGCGTTTCGCTCGGCGCGACCAGTGGGGTCTCGCTGGGAACGGCGCTCGGGCTTGGCGCCGTGGTCGGGGGCAGGCGGCTGGGGGTCAGGGAAGCCTGCGGATCCACCCCGGTCGGGGCCGGGCCGGGCGCGGTGGGGGTCTGTGGTTCCTCCGGGGCGCAGGCAGCCAACAGCAGCAGTGCCAGCAGGATAATAAATTTCCTAAGCATACTCAGGGATTCTACCGGAGAGCCACGATCCCAGGGGGCGACCTTGGGGGGATTGCCTCCGCACCGGGCGTTTCACTCCTGGGGTACAATCGGGCCATCCTGATCCAACGAGGGTCAACTTGTTCGAAATCGTATTTCTCGGCACGTCCGCTTCCGCTCCGTCCATCCACCGCGGCCTATCGGCCCAGGTCGTGATCCACAACGAACACCGCTTCTTAATCGACTGCGGCGAAGGCACCCAACGGCAGATCCTCAAATCTGGGATCGGTTTCAAGCGGCTCAACCGCATCCTGATCACCCACGGGCATCTTGACCACATCCTGGGGCTGGCCGGGCTATTTTCCACCCTGATGCGCTGGGAGGCGATGGACCGGCTGGAGATCATGGCCGGCGCCTGGGCCCTGGAGCGCATCGATGACTTGCTGAACGGTGTGGTCCTGCGCGGCAAGCCCGCCCCCATCCCGCTCCACCTGGTGGAAATCCGGCCCGGGGTCATTTTCGAGAACGGCGGTTTTCGCGTCTCCGCTTTCCCGGTTTATCACCGCGGCCCAGACTGCCTGGGCTTCCTGTTCGAAGAAAAGACTCGCCGGCCGTTCCTGCCGGATAAGGCGGAGGCCCTGTCCATCCCGCCCGGGCCGTGGCGCCGCGATCTCGTGGCCGGCCAGCCCGCTTTGCTGCCCGACGGACGCACCATCCAGCCGGACCAGGTGCTGGGCGAGCCACGGCCCGGCACCCGGCTGGTCCACGTCGGGGATGTGGGCCGCACCACCGATCTGGTACATGTATGCCGCGGGGCGGATGCGCTGGTCATCGAGGCCACCTACCTCCACCAGGAAAATGACATGGCGGAGGCCTTCGCCCACCTGACCGCCCGCAAAGCCGCCCTGCTGGCCCAGGAAGCCGGGGTTCAGCAGCTTTTCCTGACCCATATTTCCAGGCGTTATCGGGAGCGGGACGTGTTCGACGAAGCACAGGCCGTCTTCCCCAACACGCGCGTTGTGCGCGACCTGGACCACTACCAGGTCAAGCGCGGAGAATGCATGAAGATCGAAAAGTGAGGGGCAGGGTGGGGAGGATAATGAGGTATTGAGTAAAGAGTATTGAGTAATGAGTAAAGACGTATTACGTAAGGACGTGTTGCGTAATGACGGAAAGCGTAATGACGGAAGGCGAATAAGTAAGGTGAAATGAAGAGCCACCAGGAAAAAGCAAACGAACGGATCGCCCGCGGAAACGAACTGCGCGCCGCGGGCATGCATGACCGTGCGATCGAAGCATACCGGGAGGCGCTTCACCTGGTCCCGGCATACGGATCGCTCAACCTGGTGTTGGGTGACATGCTGCTCGAGCAGCAGCGCTACGAAGAGGCGGCGGAAGCCTACCAGGCCACGCTGGAACAC
>JBFKII010000032.1:0-20819 GCA_041632295.1 Anaerolineales bacterium
CCCCTCCAAAATATTTTTCAAAAGCAGCAGCCCCCGGTTGCTGTTCTTTTCGGCTCCACCCAAAAATATGCGGACTGCAAATTTAAGCAGGCCGCGCGGATCCGCAAACCCACTTTCCGTCAGAAGCGTGCCCCCATCTTCTGGAGCCAGGCGGTAGCGCAGTTCGTAGGTGTACATGCCGGCATCCGATCGATAGGTCACTTTCCGGTTGTGCTCATATTCAGTGACCTCCGAAATGCTGTCGAATTTCCAAATTAGGAAATTTCCAGAGACCCGAAACTTCGACCCGACTCCGATCGCCCCATCCGATATGGGGGAGATTTGGTTGGCGTGGTGCCATTCGCTACCGCCCTTCGGGTCGGTCAAAAATGCGAAAACCTGCTCGACCGGCCGGTGGATCGTGATGCTGTTTTCCCAATTCATGATTTCAATCCTCCATTTTTTCATCAGGCAATGTCAAACCCAGGATAGTCCAGCCGGCCCCATAGACGATCGCCAGCGAGTGTTCACTGCCGGACGGCGCCCAGGGGGGAAATCGAGCCGGATCGGCCAGCCAGATGGTGAAATACACCGGCACCATGCCCAGGATGATCCATTTCCACGTAGCGAGCGGCCGCCTGGAAAGCGCCGCCAGGCCGAACGCCAGCATGCCAAAAGCGGTCAACGCTTCGCCGGTATCCCCCAGCAGCCCGGCGGGCCCACCTGCACCAACCGACATCCAGACCATACCAACGATGAAAAGCGCCATTCCAACCAGCAGGGCCACAGCCCCGGCTTTTTCCGAGTTTCCCAGGGAGGGGCCGCGCAGCAGCCGAAAGACCGAAGCGGCCATCAGGGAGACGGACATTGCCAGCAGCAAAAGGGAAATGGTCTGGGAATCGGGGTCGATCAGGCGAAGGATTGATAGCAGGTGAAACCCGATCCACAATAAGCCCCCCAGCAATGCAAGGCCTTTGGTGGTATCGGATCGGACATTCATAAGCCCGCCCGGGCGGTTCCTCGGAATACCGGCCGCGGTATCGGTGGCACCTGGCGGACTTAGCCCTCGGTGCGGATGCCGACCACCTGGTCGATGATCGAAAGCAGCACCGGCAGGTTGGGGATGGTGGAGACGGCGATATTTGCGCCGCTGAACCAGCCGCCGTCACCCTTGGCGACTTTAAGAACCCCCTGCCGCACGCTGACTTCCATCACCTCATCCCAGCTGTAGCTTTTCTTGCCCAACTGAAGGCCGGTCTTGCTGATGGCGGCATTCCCAAACTGGAGGGTCTGGCCGGCGTTATAAGCATCTGCAGCAGCCTGGTACAGGTGGGGGAACGTCCCCTGCCGAATGTGCTCGGAGAGCGCCGCCACCTCCTGGATCGAATCGTTGAAGACCCATTTCTCACCCTCCTTGCTCATCACAGTGTACACGTGGCTTGTGCCGGTGTAGATCCCGTTGCGGTAATGCCGGGTCACCGCGGCGGTCATCGATGAGATCTGGTCCCAGCGCGCCAGGCGTACCCCTTTGCGGTCGGAGTATGCCAGCCCATCGGAATACACGACCACGCTTTTCTTCCAGTTGCTGTAAGCCGACCAGGCGGCGAGCAGGCCAAGCCCAAAGGTGACCAGCGCCCCGCAGGACAGCGGGACGACAGTATCACGCACCATGCGCTCCATGACCGCAGGGCCCAGGCGGTTGACCTGGTAAAACGTGTACACCAGGCTCCCTAGGGAAAGCAAAGCCGCGGCCCCAAGCAAAAACACGGCAAATATCAGGGAACCGTATTTGCTCGTCTTTTTGACCGGGAAGACAGCCTGGGGGACGCCAAGACCGATCACACCGCTGAATCCCGGCGGCAGAGTGGGGGGTTCAAAGACCATTTTGCACCTCCATTGCCCGGTCGAAGGCACGCCCGATCGACTCCGCCAGTGCGGACCTTTCAGCACCGTCGATAAATGCCGCCGAAGCTGCGGTCAGCACCATCTTCCGCAGTCCGGCAACTTCGATGCCCAGTTTTTCAGTTGCGAGTGAAAATTCGTCCGAAAGCTGAATGGCGGAGATGCCGGGGTCGTCAGTGTTGAGGGTGGTGGCAAGACCGGCGTCCATCATACGGCGTAGGGGGTGTTTTTCGAGTGCCCGGAATATGCCCGAATGAATATTGCTGGTCGGGCAAACTTCAAAAACTGTTCCCGCCTCACGCGCCAGCGCAGTGGTATCCGGATCCTCCAGGATTCGCACGCCATGCCCGACCCGTTCGACTTGGAACAGAGAGATGGCCTGGCGCACATTCTCTGGCCCGCCCCATTCCCCGGCGTGGACGGTCAGCCGCAGACCGGACCGCCTGGCCTCCTTGAGCAGGTCTGCGAACGGGTCAGCCGGGAAATTGGCTTCGTCTCCGGCGATATCCAGCCCGACGATCCCGTCGCCAGCCCGGTCTGCCGCCAGGGCCACCACTTCTTCCGCCTGCTGCAGGCTTTCATGGCGGTTGAAACTGGCGATCAGCCGCACCTGGAGCCCCGCCTGCCGGGCCGTTTCTCCAGCGGCGGCGATGACCAGATCGATCACCTCGGCCAGGGACAGCATGCACTGGTTGCCCAGGGCCACGGGGGTGAATCGCAGTTCCAGGTAGCGGACATTGTCGGCTGCCGCGTCGAGGATCGCCTCGCTCGTGACCCGGTGAAGGATTTCCGAGGATAGGAAAAATTTTCGCAGTGTGGTGAATTTGGAAAGGAAATTACGGTAGTTGTGGGCTTCGCCCGGTGTGACCTGGACCAGCCTGCGCAGATCGCCCGGTTGCCGGAAGGGCACATCCAGATCGTGCATCCGGGCGACTTCCAGCATCGTTTCCAGCCGCAGGGAGCCCTCCAGGTGGCGGTGAAGCTCCACTTTCGGCAGCGCTCGGTAAAACTCGGGAGGATGCTTGGGTGGTCGGCTCATCTCGGTTTATGGCGGTCAGGCCGCCTCCGTAAGCCTACCATAGAATATTCGGCAGCAGCGCGCCAGTATCCTGGACCTTTTTATTGGTTCTGGCACCAAACCCGAGACGCGTTCCGCTCCCGAAGCGAACTCCGAAGACCGGCGGGTGGCAGCACCGTCCTTTACCACGTTGTAGATGCGCTCGGCCCCGGCCGGGCCACATTCGGACCTGGCTCGCCGGGGCGACTCAACACGTCTATGCTTTCGGCTCCTTGATGAATGCTTCTACACTGCGGTGAGCCTCGTCGTCCGTAATCTGCTGAGGCGGGGTCTTCATGAAATAAGAAGAAGGGGCATGGACGGGCCCAGCCAGGCCACGGTCCAGCGCGATCTTTGCGCATCGCACCGCATCGATGATCACACCCGCCGAATTGGGGGAATCCCAGACCTCGAGCTTCAATTCCAGCTGGAGGGGGACATCACCGAATGCCCGGCCTTCCATACGGATATGGCACCATTTGCGGTCGGTCAGCCAGGGGACATAATCGCTCGGTCCGACGTGCACGTTGTCCTCGCCCATTTCGTATGGCAGCTGGCTGGTGACGGCATTGGTCTTGGAGATTTTTTTCGACTCCAACCGGTCGCGCTCGAGCATGTTGTAGAAGTCCATGTTCCCACCGAAATTGAGCTGGTAAGTGCGGTCGATGTGGACGCCGCGGTCCTTGAACAGGTTGGTCAGCACGCGGTGGGTGATGGTTGCGCCGACCTGCGATTTAACGTCATCCCCGATGATCGGCAGGCCGCGCTCTTCGAAGCGCTTGCTCCAATATGGCGAGCTGGCAATAAACACCGGGATGCCGTTGACGAATGCACAGCCGGCATCCAGCGCCTGTTCAACGTACCACTTGGTGGCCATTTCCGAGCCGACGGGCAGGAAGTTGACCAGCACATCGGTTTTGGTCGCTTTAAGGATGCCGACGATATCGTCGGTTGGACCGGGGGCTTTTTTCACCACCTGGTTGAGGTATTTGCCCAACCCGTCGTGGGTCATGCCGCGATGGACCGGTACACCCAGGTGCGGTACGTCGGCGAATTTCATGGTGTTGTTGGGGTGGGCCCAGATCGCCTCGCTCAGGTCCTTGCCCACCTTGTCGGTGGTGACGTCGAAGGCGGCCGAGAACTCGATATCCCGGATGTGATAGCCCCCGACCGTGGCATGCATTAAACCAGGGATCTCGGCGTCGTCGGCCGCATCTCGGTAGAACTCAACACCCTGAACGAGGGAAGATGCGCAGTTGCCAACCCCGACGATCGCAACTCGCACCTTCCTGCTTTTCTTTGGCATGCATGACTCCTTGTGGTTGGAATTTGAAAAATACACAATCCAGAGGCCGGGTGCGCACCCAACCCCAAAAATGCCTGCTTGGATCGAAGGCCAATGCTAACTTGGGGGTGGGTGGGGGTCAAGGGCTGGAACGGAATCTATCCTGCTCAGGCTGAGATCGGCAAGGCGTTCACAAAGTCCGTTGACAAAAGGACCTTTCGCTGGCTGAGTAGGCCGCGAAGCGGCCGTATCGAAACCGAGAAAGGCGGAAAACTGGGTTTCGTCAGTCCCATCGACAGGCCCTTCGACAGGCCCAGGGCAGGCTCAGGGCAGGCTCAACCAGCGTTTTCCGCCAGGTTTCGCGACTTTGAGAAAGCCATGCTGAGATCGGTGGAATTGGTTCACAGAGACGTGATACACTAGTCCGGATTGAAAGGATTTCCCGTCCGGAACCAAAATCGAGAATAAGTAAATACCTGGCATCAAGGTTGACACGTGGAGCAGATCACCCGATCGTTCGAACGACTGCAGATCCGTCCGAAAGACAGGCTGATCCTCTGGGCGAAGTCCGAGTTCAACCGAAAAGCCCTTGCCCAAAGCCTTTCCGCCGGCCTGCTGCTGTACGTCCTGGAGGCGATCCTGGCGGTTTCCTTCGGCGCGCTGGTTTTCGGCGGTCCGCTGGCCGGGTTTTTACCGCTGGCGATCGCCCTGGTTTTGATCGGAGACGCCATCCTGGTCCTGACGGTCAGCCTGATGAGCTCGTATCCGGGTTCGATCGCCGTAGAACAGGACACCCCCGCCGTGATCCTGGTGGTTGCCGTGGCAGGGCTGGTGGCCGGATTGCAGGCGCTTGTGCGGCCGGACGAATTGTTTGCGACGGTCTTGGTGCTGGTTCTGGGCACCACTTTGCTCGCCGGCCTGGCGTTTATGCTCGTCGGCCTGTTCCGCCTAGGCGGATTGGTTCGCTTCCTGCCTTATCCGGTCATGGGCGGATTTCTGGCCGGCACCGGCTGGCTGCTGGCGACCGGGGGGGTCGGAGTCATGCAGGACCTTTCGCTCGGGTTGTCGATCTTTGAAAGCGGCAGGCTGCTGGCCTGGGTGCCCGGCGCCGTCGCCGGGATCCTAATGGCCTTCCTGGTGCGCCGGTGGCCGAGTCCGCTGACGCTGCTGCTCTCATTTGCCGCGGTGCTGGCGCTGTTTTACGGTGTCACCGTGGTTTTCCAGGTGCCGATCGAGAGGCTGTATGCCGGCGGCTGGCTGCTGGGTCCTTTTCCAGATAGCGTGGGCTGGCGTTTCCCGTTCAGTGCCTCCCTGCTGTCCCAGGTGCGCTGGGGCGCGGTCCTGGGCGCCCTGCCCCAGGCGCTGCCGGCGATCCTGATCGGGATGATCTCCATGCTTTTGAACGCCAGCAGCATGGAACTGGTGATTAAAAAGGACCTCAACATCGACCGGGAAATGGTGACCGCCGGGATCGGCAACTTGCTGGCGGGCCTGGGGGGCGGCCTGATTGGATACCATGCCATCAGCCTGACCAGCCTGAACCACACCATGACCAAAGGGAAACGGCTGCCGGGCCTGGTTGTAGCCGGTTTGCTGTTGCTGACTGTCTTGTTTGGCACAGCATTGCTGTCGTTTGTACCCCGGATTCTGCTCGGGGCGCTGCTGATCTATATCGGCGTCGAACTGCTGTATGAATGGGTGGTGGAAGTCTGGGCGAAATTCCCCAGGGTGGACGCGCTGATCGTCATGATCATCCTGGTCACCATCGGGCTGACCAATTTTCTCTGGGGCATCCTGGTCGGCACGATTTTGACAGTCCTGCTGTTTGTCGTCAGTTACAGCCGGGTCAACCTGGTGCGATACACGCTGACCGGGACGACCTATCACAGCCGGTTTTACCGCCAGCTGGAGCACACCCGCCTGCTTGAACGCTTTGGGGATCAGATCTTGATTTTCAAACTGGAAGGTTTTATTTTTTTTGGGACCGCAAACGACCTGTACGAGCAGGTGCACCAGCGCATCCGCCAGCCGGGGAAAATACCGGTGCGCTATGTCATCCTGGATTTTGAAATGGTATCGGGAATGGATTCCACCGGGCTGCTCAGCTTTTCCAAAATGCTCCAGTTCACGCAGGACCGCAATGTGGCGTTAATTTTTTCTGGCTTGAAAGGCCGTGCCCTCAAGCAGTTTGAAAACGGCGGGTTTGGAGCGCACATCGATGGACTGCACCTGTTTTCCCAGCTGGACCGGGCGGTCGAGTGGTGCGAGGAGAAAATCATCGCTGAGCACCACACGGTGGAAGGGGAGGCGGAGCGCCTGGCGGATAAACTGCTGCCAATTGTGCCGGATGAGGAGGCGATCCAACGTCTGCTGGGCCAAATGGCCAGGCGGACCTACGAACCCGGGGCGTATCTGATGCGCGAGGGGGATCCGCCGGATGAGATCATGCTGATCGAATCCGGCCAGGTGACCGTGCAGTTGGAGCCGGCGGACGCCGAACCGGTCCGGCTGGAGACCAGCGCCGGCGGGCGTGTGATCGGGGAATTGGGCTTTTACCTGGATCAGCCGCGTACGGCGCATGTCCGGGCGGACACCTTAACGCAGGTATTCGTGCTGACTCGAGCAGATTTACCCCGCCTGCAGGAGATGTACCCCGAAGTCCTGCATACGCTGGCCCGCATCGTGGTGCACCAGACCAGCCAGCGGGTGGTATCCATGACACAGTTCCATGATGCCATGCACCCATAGCCGCGGCGCCTGCCGGCACCCGGGTAAATTGGGGGGCAGAGTCGAACAGCAGGGATCGCGTCCGTGAAATTCAGGATCAGCCGTTGGGGGTGTGCCAGTGATCGGATCAAGCCTGTTCGCGGCTATTGCTCGTGCGGTTCCTCGGGGGGCTTTTGATTTCCCAGGGCGGGGGTATTGATTTGAATGTATTCGCAAAGTTGTACCAGGGATTGGAAGTGGATTTTCCGGCCGGTCTGGATGGATTCGAGTTCGAAAAACCAACTTCTGGCTGGGGAGTCCTGCCAGGGCCTCAGCAGATACGATTGGTAGACCGGTCCTGGTTGTTCATTTCCCTAGGCCCCATTTTGAAGCTGGGCAAACAAAACCGGCATCTCGAAGTAGACCCGCCCACGTTTGATTCGGTCGCCTTCCAAGTCGTAGACCACGCACAGGGGCACGCGTACCTCCTTTCCGGTGGCCGGTACCCCGGCAAACTCGCCGACATGTTTGCCGATAAAGTCCCCTTCCCAGACTGCCTGGCCGTCGGCGATGACGATGTTTTTCTGCTCCGCCGAGGCATCAAAGGCGATGTGATAGAAATACTGGAGCATATGCCCGACCCCCTCCGGGGTGCTGTGTTGCTGCCCCGTGGCCATGATAGTGAAGACCACGTCATCGGCCATCATGCTGAGGTCGGAATGGTCGGATTCGAAATATTGTTTCACGGTTTTTTGGGTGGTTTCAATCGACATTTTCATTATCCTTTTTGATTAAACATCTTGTTGGGCAAAATGCGCGAATGGGTTCGGACGATACTGGCAGCATTATTGGCATTTGAAATTGCCCCACTCAAACTCTACTGCGATTTCACCATTTGGCTTGAATGTCACATGCTCCAGGATTTGCCCGACAAAGTTGGTGCTGGACCTGGGGCTTATGTAGTTGAAGTGGTCCACTTGGGTGCCGCCCCCACTGGAAACGCTTTGGTCGTTCAGGGCACCAACGAAAAGGTAAACTTCCCCGGTATCCGAGTCGGTCATCGTGACGCCACCGCTGGTGGATCCGATGTGCAGGAAATATCCCTGTCCGGTTGGGTGAGCGACGATGACGATTGTCCCGCTCGCCTCAAGGGATGCGCCGGTGCACGGGTGGGCAGGTGGGGGTCCCAGGTAGCTGATGTCTATCTGTATGGCGAACGCTCCCCCAGCCATGGCTGGGGAAAGATTAAACCACGGAAGACCGCAGAAAGTGCGATCGCAACGAAGAACCAGCGTGTTTGCCGAGACAAATTTGTGGGCATGACTTTCTCCTTCAGGAAAAAAGCTATGGCAGGGTTGCCACAGCTTATAAAAATGACGTCCACAAAGGGTCCACAAAAATGCGAAATCAGGTTCCCACCTCAGAGATACCCGTGCGCTTTTGGCAGTTCGATCGCCTGCTCAAGATAAGAACGCGCTGCGTGGATATCCTTGATTCCCATCGATTTGACGCTTTCTCAAGGGCGCTCACCACCACGACGCACCCTCCTGCCAAATTTCCTGACACGCGCAGGCGTGATATCGGCTTCAATTGAAAGCGGCAATCGACCGTCGGTTTGGTATCCGACAGCCTGTTACTTCAGGAAATCCACCTCGACCAGGGGAGCGCGCTGGATGAAATCCTCCCGGGAGGCGGAATTTCGATGGTACCAGCTGAATTCTGGACCGCTGAGGATCCGGCGCCGGGTATCGAGATCCAGGATCGGTCGGGCGCGGGCGGGCAGGTCTGCCTGGAGCGATTCTTTCAGGTGAAAGGTGAAGTTCGGGTCCGCCTGCAAGTTTGCGTACCAGTCGCGCTTTCCGGGCGTGCCCGTGATGAATATGCGTTCCTTTGCGCGGGTGAACCAGATCTCGATGCGGCGTTCCTGGCCCGTCTTTCTGCCCCGCGTGGTGATATCTATTGTCGTATCTCGTTCGAGGGCGTCTTGAATTTTCAGGTCCATGCGTTTAATCTCTTGTTTTCATATTTTATGCAAGCAGAGGACATCAATTTCGGCCCGCGTTTTCGGAGGTCAGCTCTCCATCATCTGGGCCATCATTTAGTTCCTGAACCGGCTAATTTCCCAACAGGAGTACCAATCCATAGATCATGGGCAGGGAGAAACAGGCCGCAACCACCAGCAAAGTGAACCCCACCGCCACTTCGACTCTGTGATGGGCGCGTTCATTCCAATAGCGCAGCACCAACACAGCCCCGGCCAGCAGCGCGCCAAGCAAAATGACGAGGATCAGCGATCCTGCGAGGATGAAAACGAGTCCGAGGGCCATATTGGTTGCTGTCCAGCCTTCGCGAGTTTACAACAGGTGTTCAGAGAACTTTATTCAACGGATAAAAGCGCTGTCCGGGTCACGTAACCATAGATTTTCAATGTTGTTACCACCAGCCTGCCGGGCAAGCGATCAAAACGCCAGGCGACACTCCTCATGCTTACTGCCCAGAGTTGGCGATTTGACAGCAATTCTCTCTGGAACCTTTCCCAACCGAAAGCAGCGTTGTCTGGGTGATTCCTTAGTGCAGTTGGAGCGTTTTGGCCGCAGTCCAAAACGCCGAATCAAAACGCCCAGGAACTGGGCGTTTTGATCCATGCCCCATAGGGGACTCGAACCCCTGTTTTAGCCTTGAGAGGGCTACGTCCTGGGCCACTAGACGAATGGGGCAGAAGCGGGCGAATTTTATCATAACCACATGGGATGGGGTAGGATTTACCGATCTGCTATCTTGCTATAATTACATCGGATCCTTCGGCTCTGCTTCGCTTGCTCAGAGCAGGCTCTACACCCCGCACCTCGCACGCTGTACTTTGCACCTTGCACGATGCACTGAACACCTGAAATTTTCAGATCAAATCGACTTACATGGAGCCTTATGTACGACAAAGACAAACTCGCCCAGATCCGCCGCGACCGTGAAAAATGGGAGGAGACCACCCTCCACCGGGCCACCGCCCGATTCCCCGAGCGCAAGCCCGACTTTATCACCGAATCTTCGGAGCCGATCGAACGCCTGTACACCCCCCTGGACGTCGCTGATCTGGACTACGCGGAAGATCTCGGGATGCCCGGCGAATATCCCTTCACGCGCGGTGTGCACCCCACGATGCATCGCGGCCGCTTGTGGACCATGCGTATGTTCGCCGGCTTCGGCACCGCCGAGGAGACCAACGAGCGTTTCCGCTACCTCCTTGACCAGGGCCAGACCGGCCTATCCGTGGCCTACGACCTGCCGACCCTGATGGGCTACGACACCGATGCTCCCGAAGCCCTGGGCGAGTTCGGGAAGTGCGGCGTGGCCGTCTCCTCGCTCAAAGACATGGAGATCCTTTTTCAGGACATCCCGCTCGAAAAAGTCTCCACTTCGATGACGATCAACTCCCCGGCGGCGGTGATCTGGGCCATGTACATCGCCGCGGCGGAAAAGCAGGGTTTGCGTCCCGACCAGCTGCGCGGCACCATCCAGAACGACATCCTGAAGGAATACATCGCCCAAAAAGAGTTCATCTTTCCCCCCGAGCCCTCCATGCGCCTGGTGACCGATACGATTGAATTCGGCACCCAGCACCTGCCACAGTGGAACACCATCTCGATTTCGGGTTACCACATTCGCGAGGCCGGCTCGACCGCCGCTCAGGAGCTGGCCTTCACCCTGGCGGACGGCCTTGAATACGTCCGCTGGGCGCTTGAGCGCGGCCTGGCGATCGACGATTTCGCCCCGCGCCTCTCTTTCTTTTTCAACGCCCACAACGATTTCTTTGAGGAGATCGCCAAGTACCGGGCCGCCCGCCGCATCTGGGCACGCGAAATGCGCGAGACTTTCAAGGCCAGCAACCCGCGCTCCTGGCTGATGCGCTTCCACACCCAGACCGCCGGGGTCTCGCTGACCGCCCAACAGCCCGAAAACAACATCGTGCGCGTCGCACTGCAGGCCCTGGCCGCCGTGTTAGGCGGCACGCAGTCGCTGCACACCAACAGCATGGATGAGGCACTGGCCCTGCCCTCCCAGCACGCCGTCACTATTGCCCTTCGCACCCAGCAGATCATCGCCGAGGAATCGGGAGTCACACACACGGTGGACCCCCTGGGGGGTGCTTTCTTCGTCGAGGCGCAGACAGACCGCATCGAGGCCCAAGCTTACGATTACTTCCGGCGCATCGAGGAGTTGGGCGGCATGCTGCCGGCCATCGACAGGGGTTTTTTCCAGAGCGAGATCGCCGACGCCGCTTACCGCCACCAGCGCGAGCTGGACAATGGCGTGCGCCACATTGTGGGAGTCAACCGTTACAGCGACCACTCGCCTGTGACCATCCCGATTCTGGAGATGAACCCGTTGGGCCACGATGTCCAGGTCAAGAGGTTGGACGAGGTGCGCCGCACGCGCGACAGCAGTGCGGTGGGTCAGGCGCTTGACCGGCTGCGCATCGCCTGCCAGGGCACCGAAAACACCATGCCCTACATTCTGGATGCCGTGCGCGCCTATGCCACACTCGGCGAAATCACCGACCTGATGCGCGAAGTCTTCGGCACCTACCAAGAACCGAACTGGATCTGAGTAGCCGACGTCAGTCGGCGCCTCCCGCGGGGATAAAAGCGGTGTTTGAAGTCGAAGCCAGCCGCACCCCACCCGGAATCGAAACGTCAGTCGCAGCCCCCCAGGGATCGCGACGTCAGTCGCCAAACAAGATTCGCGACATCCGTCGTACTTTGGCTGAATCCGGATTACTCAAAAGGGGTCTACTGGTAAACGATCGGCTCCACCGTCACCGTCTCCACACCGCTGATCGCTTTCAGGCGCTCCAGCAGCTCCTCGCTGACGTGAGTGGTGTAATTCGGGAACTCAACCAGGTATGAGCGCGAACCTTCAAAGACGTAAAAAGCGAAGCGGTCTTTGCCCGGAAAGGAGATTACCAGGCCGAAGATACGCTGGATCTTGAGCGCGTCCCGCAGGCGGTCGCCGTTGGCTCGCAGGGTGACGGTCAGCATGCGGGTGGGCTGGTCGATTTCTTCTTGCTCCCGCTCTTTTTCCGGGCGCGGTGGAGGGATGAAGGGCGGGCGCGGGCGGGTTTCTTCCGCCAAGATCGGTTCTACCCCGGACTCGGACGGTTTTGTAGGCTCATTGGGTGGGTCCACCGGGCGGTCGGCGGACATTTCTGGTCGGTCTCCCGCCTGCGCGGCCAACGCTTCCGGTTGCGACATGCCTGTGCCAGGGTCATCTTCATCAATCCAGGGCTCGTCCGGGTCGTCGATGTCCAGCGGGAACATGTCAAACATGTACCAGTCGGGAGGCATATCGGGGGGTGGGGGGGCGCCATCAGGAAGGAACTCGGCCGCAGGCTCGCGCATATTTTTCGGATCCTGGGCCTCCCGCATTTCAGGTGGATCGCCACCTGGCGTTTCCGCCTCTGACCGACGGGCCGCCTGTGGAAGAGGGACCGTGGTCTCAGCCTGGAGAACCCCCTGTGGGCTGACATCGGAGCGTTTCAAGATCTGCCTTCGGGTCGGAGATGGGGCCATCCCGGCGTCCAACGGATCGAGCACGGTCAGTTCGGTCGAGATGCTGTCCACCAGCACTTTTGGTTCCGCACCCTGGGCGTCAATGCTGCCTTCCACCAGGATCACGTTTTCAGGCTCGAGCAGTTCCTGGTATTTGGACCAGGTGCGGGGAAAAACCACCAGCTCGATCGGTCCCTGCACGTCTTCGATCGTCGCGAAAGCCATGGCCTTGCCGGCTTTGGTGGTATGGCGTCGAAGCCGGGTGACCAGCCCGGCCACGCGCACAAAATCGCCGTGGTTCGTGCCCGAGAGCTCCCCATGCATGTGGGAAACCGCCCGGCGCAGGTCGTCGAAGAATGGGCTGAGCGGGTGGTCGGAGACGTACATGCCGATCAGATCGCGCTCCCAGTTCAACAGTTCCCGCCGGCCGAGGTGATCCTCCGGCAGGTCCGGCAGGCGGATCTCGGAGACCATGCCGGTCTCCTCCCCGAACAGTGTCAACTGGCCGATCTCCGAAGCGCGAAAATGGCTGGCGCTGAGAGAGAGCAGGCGCTCCTCCACTTCCAGCAAGGCGGGACGAGAACCGAAGCCGTCCAATGCGCCGACCTTGATCAGGCTTTCGAGGGCGCGCTTACCCACGGTGCGCAGGTCCAGTCGGCGGGCCAGATCGGCCAGCGAATTGAACGGACCGCCTTCCTGCCTGGCCGCCAGAATGGCTTCCACCGGACCGCGGCCGACGTTCTTGACCGCGCCCAGGCCGAAGCGAATGCAGGCGGTGCCGTCCTCGCGGTCCTCAATGGTGAAATCCCAACCGGAGGTGTTGATGTCGGGCGGCAGGACGTCGATGCCCATGCGCCGGCAGTCGGCCACGTAGATCGCCACCCGGTCGGTGTCGCCCTTGTAAGCGGAAAGGGTGGCGGTCATGTATTCGATTGGGTAATGGGCCTTTAGGTAGGCGGTCTGGACAGCGATCACGCCGTAGGCTACGGCATGCGACTTGTTGAACCCATACCTGGCGAATTCCAGCCAGTTGTTGAAAATCTGGTCGGCGGTCTCAGCCGGCATGACCCCGTTGGAAACCGAACCATTTACGAATTTTTCCCGGTGGGCCAGCAAATTTTCCTGGATCTTTTTGGCGATCGCCTTGCGCAGGTCGTCCGCTTCGGGGGGAGAATAGCCCGCCAGCTCAACAGCGGCGCGCATGATCTGTTCCTGGTAGACCGCGATGCCATATGTCTCTTCAAAAATCGGCTCCAGAGCCGGATGCATGTACGTGACCGGTTCTCGGCCGTGCATGCGGTCGATGTAAGAGGGGATGAACTCCATCGGACCGGGGCGGAAAAGGGCGATCATTGCCACCACGTTATCCAGGTTTTCGGGTTTCATCTGCATGATAAAACGCGTCATCCCCGATCCTTCCACCTGGAATACGCCTGCCGTGTCCCCACGGCCCATCAATGCGAAAGATTCGGGGTCGTCTACCGGGATGTTGTACAGGTCAAAATTCACTTCGTGCCGTTCGGCGATGAAATCACAGGCCTTGGCCATAACCGTCAGCGTAACCAGGCCGAGGAAGTCGATTTTCAGCAGCCCCATCTTGTCGACGATGTTCATCTCGAACTGCGTGACGGTGCTGATCGGCAGGTCGTCGCCGTTGCTCGTGGGGCGGTGGAGCGGCGCGTATTCGATCACCGGCTTGTCGGTGACCACCACACCGGCGGCGTGCGTGCCGGCGTTGCGCACGACCCCCTCCATATGGGCGGCGGTGTCCAGCAGTTCCTTAAAACGCGGGTCGCCTTCGTAGATTTTCTTCAAATCGGGAACTTTCTCGATCGCTTCCTCAACGGTCACCGGCTTGCCGGGGATGGCGGGGATCAGCTTGGCCACCCGGTCGACGTCTTCGAGGGGGATGTCCATCACCCGGCCGACATCGCGCACCGCGGCGCGCGCTTTCAGAGTACCGAAAGTGATGATCTGCGCGACCTTGTCGCTTCCGTAGCGCTCGGCGCAGTAAGCCATCATCTCCGCCCGCCGGTCGTCCGGGAAATCAAGGTCGATGTCCGGCATCGAGATACGCCCCGGGTTGAGGAAGCGCTCGAACAGTAGGCCATGCTCCAACGGATCGACAGTCGTGATCCGCAGGCAGTAGGCGACGATCGAACCGGCTGCCGAGCCGCGCGCGGTGTACCAGATGCCGCGTTTTTCCGCTTCGTGGCATAAATCCCAGACGATCAGGAAATAGGCGTCGAAACCCATTTCGTTGATGACATCCAGCTCGCTGGTGAGGCGCTTCTGCACCGCTTCGGCGAGGGCGGCATCCCCATAGCGCTCGACCGCCCCCCGCTGGCAAAGGTCTGCCAGGTATGATTGGGCAGTCTGGCCTTCCGGAACAGGGAAGTTCGGCAGGCGGTAGCCCTGGAAGCTCAGGTCGAGATCGCAGCGTTCGGCGATGGCGAGCGTGTTGCTGAGCGCACCCGGAATATCCCCGAACAGTGCCTGCATCTCCTCAGGGGAGCGCAGGTGGTAGGAAGGGTCGCTCATGCGCAGGCGGTTGGGATCCGTCAGCAGGCAGCCGGTCTGGATGGCTAGCAGGATGTCCTGGAGACGGTAATCGTCGGCATCGACGTAATGCACATCGTTGGTGGCGACGTACTTGGCGTTGTAGCGCTTGTTGAGCTCGATCAGGGCCTTGTTCAGCCCCGGAAGTTCGGCGATATCGTGGTGCTGCAGCTCAATGAAGAAATTTTCGGGGCCGAAAGTGTCGTAATAAAACTGGAATTTCTTGTGCGCCCCTTCATAGTCCCCGCGCAGCAGCTTGCGTGGCACCTCTCCGGCCATGCAGCTGGTGGTGGCGATCAGGCCCTCGGCATGCGCTGCCAAAAAGGCGTGGTCGATGCGCGGTTTGTAATAGAAGCCGTCCAGCTGTGAAGCGGAGGCGATCTTGAGCAGGTTCCGGTAGCCGGTTTCATTTTGGGCCAGCAGGACCAGGTGGTAGCGGTCTCTATCGAAATTGGGGTCCTTGTCCGTCATGCGGCGGGCGGCCACATAGGTCTCCACACCGATGATAGGTTTGACCCCCTGCTTGGTGGCTTCGTTGTAAAAATCGATCACCCCGTACATCGTGCCATGGTCGGTCAGCCCCAGGGCGGGCATTCCCATCTCCCGGGTGCGCTGGACCAGTTTCTTGATGCTGCTGAAACCGTCGAGCAGCGAATAGACCGAGTGGACGTGAAGGTGAGCGAATGACATGACCGAATCGATTATAGCACCAAGGTACCAAACCCAATTCCGAAAACACTTAAAATTTCGCCGGATTTGGATTTGTTAACATTGAGATCGCAGATCCCAGATATATGATCTGCGATTTATGATCTTAATACACCTCAAATACTCCCAAAAGGTCGCTATGCTATAATCGAACATCTTGGAGAAATCGATATGCTCAAAAAAATAGTCAAGATTTTTGGCGGAGATCCGAACTCGCGAAGGATCCAGTCCCTGGCGGAGGTTGCGCTGGCGGTTGAAGCGCTGGAAGCTTCTTACGAAAAACTCTCCGACCAGGCACTGGCAGCCAAGACAAACGAATTCAGGCTTCGGCTGGCTCAGGGGGAAACGCTGGAAGATTTGATGGTCGAGGCTTTTGCCACCGTGCGCGAGGCCAGCAAACGGACGATCGGGCTGCGCCATTACGACATCCAGTTGATCGGCGGCGTCGTGCTGCACCGCGGTGAAATCGCCGAGATGCGCACCGGTGAAGGCAAAACACTGGTTTCCACACTTCCCATTTATTTAAACGCTCTGGCGCTGAACCCGGACTGGGTTGCGCTGGCCCGCGAACGCTGGGGGGAAGACCCTCAGAAATGGGATTTCGACCGCAAAAAGCTGGACAGGGTGCCGATCGGCGCCGGCGTCCACCTGGTCACGGTGAATGACTACCTGGCGAGACGTGACGCTCGCTGGAAAGCGCCGATCTACCAGCTGCTCGGCATGAGTGTCGGGGTGCTGCAGATGGCGGCGCGCACCGACCACGGCCGGCTGGCGTTCCTGGTCAATTTTGAAAAGGAATCGCCGCACGAAGACCAGCATCACCTGGAGACCGTGCCCCGCAAGCAGGCCTATGCCGCGGACATCACCTACGGGACGACCAACGAGTTTGGCTTCGATTACCTGCGGGACAACATGAAGATGTCCCTTGAGGAGCGCGTCCAGCGCGGCCACAAGTTCGCCATCATCGACGAGGTCGATAACGTGCTGATCGACGAGGCCCGCACGCCGCTGATCATTTCCGGCCCGTCCCACGATGATGCCGAGTGGTATCTGCGCATGGCCCAGGTCGTCAAGCAGCTCTCCTCAGAGGATTACGATGTCGATGAGCGCTCCCGCTCAGTTGCACTGACCGAGATCGGCGAGATACACGTCGAGCAGATCCTGGGCGAGCCGCTGCGCGATCCGGAGCGACCGGAAGACATCACGCCTGAGCAGGCGCGCATGCTCGGTTACCTCGAGCAGGCACTGCTGGCCCAATACGTGTACCGGCGCAACAAAGATTACCTGGTGCAGGGCGGCAAGGTCATAATCGTGGACGAAAATACCGGCCGCCTGATGCCCGGCCGGCGCTGGTCGAACGGGCTGCACCAGGCGGTGGAGGCCAAGGAAGGCGTCAAGGTGCAGAGCGAGAACGTCACCTACGCCACCATCACTATTCAGAATTACTACCGCATGTACGACAAGCTGAGCGGCATGACCGGTACAGCTTCGACTGAGGCCGAAGAGTTTGACAAGATTTACAAGCTCGAGGTCCTGGAGATTCCGACCAACCTGGATTACCAGTCCTCCCGGCCGGAATGGCCGCTGGAAGCGCGCCAGGCGGAAGACGAAGAAGGCTACAAATACACGTATTACGTCCATCCGGAACAGAACGGCGGCCCGACATTTTTCAAGCGCAAAGATTATCCGGATGTGATTTACCGCACCGAAGAAGCCAAGTTTCGCGCCATCGGCCAGGAGATCCTGCGCTACCATATCCAGGGGCGGCCGATCCTGGTCGGGACCACCTCCGTCGAGCTTTCCGATCGCCTCTCCTCGCGCCTCAAAGGAGACCCTGTCCGCAAGCTGGCCCAGGTGCTTGTGCTTCGTGAGACCTGGATGCAGGCCAACGACCGCGAGATGGATGGCCGCGCGATCCCCGAGTTGGAGTTTCTCAACCGGCCCCTGGGCCTGCTGCCCGCGGGCAAGATGAACCAGATGGCCCGGGAGTTGGGAATCAACCTCAACCCGCTGCACTCGGGCAACATTCCGGTCCTGCTGGGCGTTCTCGGGCTTTCGTCGGATCACGAAGAGCGGTTGGTGGAAGTGTTGAAAAACGGCATCAACCACCAGGTGCTCAATGCCCGCAAGCACACTGAGGAAAGCCAGATCATCGCCGGAGCCGGCGCGTTCGGTGCGGTGACGATCGCGACCAATATGGCCGGCCGCGGCGTTGACATCAAACTGGGTGGCGAGCTGGCCGAGGAAGTGCTGGCCCAGGTGAACCGGGTCCTGAAGCGTGCCGGATACGACGAGCCTTACAATATGTCGCTAGAGGAGCGCCAGGAAGCTTTGCAAAAGGTGGACCCGGAAGAGTTCGGCATCTACCAGGAAGATATCGAGCGCTTTTTCCAGTACATGAAGGAGAGCCAGTTGGTCAAAGAACTCGGCGGGCTGCACGTGATCGGATCCGAAAGGCACGACTCCCGCCGCATCGACAACCAGCTGCGCGGCCGCTCTGGGCGCCAGGGGGACCCCGGGTCCAGCCGCTTTTACCTCTCCATGCAAGACAACCTGATGCGCCTGTTCGGCGGCCAGCAGGCTGAGTCTCTGATGGAGCGATTGAATATCGACGAAGATATGCCGATCGAGATGGGTATGGTCAGCCGGATCGTCGAGCAGTCCCAAACCCGGGTCGAAGGGGCCAACTTCGATACCCGCAAGCACCTGCTCGAATACGACGATGTGCTCAATGCCCAGCGCGCCACGATTTACAACCAGCGCGACCGGATCTTTACCAAGGACGACCTGACCGAGGACGTCTACGAAATGGTGGAGGCGGAAGTGGGGCAGCGCGTGCGCAATACGGCACGTGATCCGGAAGGCCTGTGGAAGCTGGTCGCATGGGTGGACCAATCCCAGCCCAGCCTGATTTTCGGTAACTTGATGTACCCTTCGTTCTCGCTGAAATTGCTGCTCGATGAACTGGAGTCCGAAAATCTGGAAAACCCACAGGATGCCTTTGAACCGCTGGTTCGCATCGCCGAAAATTCCCTTCAAGCGGAGAAAGAGCACCTGATCGCAAGCGTCGAAGAATCGCTGGCCAATACGTTTGAACGCATTCAGGAGCAGCTGGAAGAGCGTCGTGACGTGATGGACCTGTTCCTCAGCGGCATCGATCCCGATGACGATGAAGATACCCGCAGCACCAAGGAGCTGCACCAGGAATTGACCGCCCTGGTCCGGGCGCCTATCCGGTTGGATAGCCGCCAGACACAGGACCTTCGAGAGGACCCGGAGGAGTTGGCCCCGGAGATCGAAGCTCAGCTTGAGAGTTTTCTGGTCTCCAGCTCGGCCCGCAGGCTCCTGACGATCATCGAACGCCGGGTGGGGGAAGCGCTCGAACTGGATTTCGAAGCTCAGACCCTGGAAGACTGGGACCGACTGGAGTCGCTGCTGCCGGAGACCATCGAGCAACTTTACGAACGGCGTGTGGAGCGTTTCATCGGCGAGAAACAGGACGGCGCCATCGCCCGAGATGTTCAGACTGCGCTCAACCAGGTCAGCGGGACTTTGTCCAACAATCATCTGATCAACATCCTGCTTCGGATGCCCCAGGGCCAGCGGGCGACATTCGACCGCCGGACCCGGCAGCGGGTCTGGCAGCGCACCACCCGGTTGACTTATGTGCATTATGCGGCCCGCAACCTCGATTCCCTGGACGAAAAAGCCCTCGGTGAGCGAGTGCTGTCCCACCTGCGGGGCGCGCAAACGGTCCTCCGACAGGGCCTCGGGATGGGCGAGTTCGCCCGCCTGGCCGGCAGCCGCCCGGATGCGTTTTCCCGGCCGCTCCAGCGGGTGATCGAACGTGCGATTGGGGTGGAAACATTTTCCGAAATACGGACCCAAAAACTTCAAAACCTGGCGCCGGACCTCTCCGGAAAAGTGGCAGACGCTTTGGGTCGCTTCATGCTGACCGCCACCTGGCGCCAGCTTTTGTTGCGCGTGATTGGAGAATTGTGGGTGGAATACCTGACCCAGATGGAAGCACTGCGCGTCTCCGTCGGCCTCGAGGCCTACGCTCAACGCGACCCGCTGGTGACCTACAAGTCCAAGGCCTCGGAGCTGTTCCAGGAACTGATTGCCAACACCCGCCAGGGGGTGGTCTCGAGAATGTTTACCTACCGCGTGCAGCCGCTTGAAGTCGAAAAATCGGATGACCGGTCGCCCTCGGAAAACGGGCAGCCACTTGGCCAGCCGAACGGACGCCAGGCAGAACCGCAGCCGGAGGCGCAGGCCCAGGCGGTGGAGCAAAAAGCCTCCAAGGCAGGCAAGAGACGCTCGGTCAGCGCCAAACGCCGGCGCAGGCGAAAGAAAAAATAGAGAAAGTGGAAACTCCGCAGCTTGCGGAGTTTTTTCATCTTACCCCGGCCTGATTGTGTAAACGTCTCCTCCAGTCAATCCAGGTTTTCTGGTTTCCGCATGGAGCACGGGGACGGGAGTTTTTTATCTCCTGACGGTGCGCCGCGCCATCCCGAATTGCGGATTGCCGGATTCGGTTGAAATCCTCCCGCAGATCGGTGAATTGCTTTATGATTCCCCTCGGAAATCAGCCTCCTTCGAAAGGCAGACATTTGAGTGGATTTTCCCAACCAGCATCCAATCATCGAGGTTAACCATGCAATTCATCGGCGCAATCGATCAGGGCACCACCAGCACCCGCTTCATGCTTTTCGACCGGGAAGGCCGGATCGTTGATTTCGCCCAAAAAGAGCACCGCCAGATCTTTCCACGGCCCGGCTGGGTGGAGCACGACCCGATGGAGATCTGGCAGGCGACCGTCGAAGTGGTTGGCTCCGGGCTCGAGAAAGCTGGCCTGGAAGCCGGAGACCTTGCCGCCGTTGGTCTCACCAACCAGCGGGAGACAATCGTTGCCTGGGACCGCCAGACCGGCCGGCCTTTGCACAACGCCGTGGTCTGGCAGGACACCCGCACCGGGGCTTTGTGCCGGCGCCTGGCCGGCAACCACGGTATGGACCGCTACCGTGAAATCGTCGGCCTGCCTTTGGCGACTTATTTTTCCGGCCCCAAAATGCGC